>NZ_JAKZHW010000001.1:1833520-2150280 GCF_022568775.1 Sphingomonas telluris
GTCACACCTTATCTGCCGCTGCCGGAGATCAAGAAGCAGCAACAGCAGTCGCAGCAGCAGGAGTCGGCGCGATGACCGATTTCTTCCGCCGCCACTCGATCCTCTCGATCGTGATCGCGCTGATCGCGCTGTTCGTGGTCATCAGCAGCTTCCCGATCGTTCCGGAGACCAAGCAGGCGGTCGTCGTCCGCTTCGGCAAGCCGGTTCGCATCCTCAATCGCTACGAGCCCGGCCGTCCCATCGGCGGCGCTGGCGCCGGCATCAGCTGGCGCATCCCCTTCGCCGAGGACGTCGTGTGGATCGACAAGCGCGTGCAGGACGTAGACATGCAGCGCCAGCAGGTGCTCTCGACCGACCAGCGCCGGCTCGAGGTCGACGCATTCGCACGCTACCGCATCGTGGATCCGCTGCTGATGTACGTCCGCGCCCGCAACGAGGAGCAGCTTCGCGAGCAGCTTCGTCCCATCCTCGGTTCCGAAGTCCGCAACGAGCTCGGCCGCATCGAGTTCGCGCAGCTCCTGACGCCGGAGCGGCAGGGCATCATGGACAGCGTGAAGCAGTCGCTGAACCTGATCGCCCGGCAATATGGCGCTCAGATCATCGACGTCCGGATCAAGAAGACCGATCTGCCAGACGGGACGCCGCTTCAGTCGGCTTACGACCGAATGCGGACGGCTCGTCTGCAAGAGGCCCGCTCGATCCGCGCGCAAGGTGCGAAGCAGGCGCAGATCATCCGCGCCGTGGCGGATGCAGAGGCGGCTCGCACCTATGCGGCCAGCTTTGGCAAGGACGTGGACTTCTACGATTTCTACCGCGCCATGCAGAGCTATCAGACCACTTTCGTGGGCGACGGACAGGAAAAAGCTGCTCCGACGACCATCGTTTTGTCGCCTGACAATGCCTATTTGAAGGAATTCGCTGGGAAAGGGCGCTGAGCCTGTTCAATTCGCGTTCAGGCGTTCTGGCTAGCGCAAACTCAGGTGCTAAACGTGCAATTCATGGAGTATCGATGAGATCGAAGGAGTCCGGGACGGTGCGCT
Source organism: Sphingomonas telluris (assembly GCF_022568775.1). NCBI lineage: Bacteria > Pseudomonadati > Pseudomonadota > Alphaproteobacteria > Sphingomonadales > Sphingomonadaceae > Sphingomonas > Sphingomonas telluris. The sequence goes on from NZ_JAKZHW010000001.1 coordinate 1,834,561, forward strand.
ACGCCTATGGAGTTGCAACGGCGCTGCTATTGGGCGGAACCGCCTTTTCGTGGGCAACCGGCGAGGCGGGAGCGCAGGTTGCTCAGAACGCGCCTGCTGCAATGGCTCCTGGCGGAGCGCCCATGTCCTTCGCGGATCTCGCGGCCAAGCTACAGCCCGCGGTCGTCAACATCTCGACGAAGCAGCGCGTGCCGGTGCGCACGCAGGCCGACCCGCTCGAGGAATTCTTCAAGCGCTTCGGCATGCCCGACCAGGGCGGCGGCGACCAAGGCGGTAGTGGCCAAGGTGGTCAGGGCGGCGGCCCGCGCACCCGCGAGACCGGCTCGCTCGGTTCCGGCTTCATCATTTCGCCGGACGGCTACATCGTCACCAACAACCACCTGATCCAGAGCGCGACCGGCAACGGCACCGTCGACCAGGTCACGGTGACAATGACGAACCGCAAGGAATATCCGGCGCGGATCATCGGCCGCGACACCGCGTCCGACCTCGCGCTCCTCAAGATCGAAGGGCAGAACCTGCCCTACGTGAACTGGGGTGACAGCACCCACGCCCGCGTGGGTGACTGGGTTCTCGCGATCGGCAACCCGTACGGTCTCGGTGGCTCGGTCACGGCCGGCATCATCTCGGCCCTGCACCGCGGCATCACCGGTGCTGGCGCCTACGATCGCTACATCCAGACCGATGCGGCCATCAACATGGGCAACTCCGGCGGACCCATGTTCGACCTCAGTGGCAACGTCATCGGCATCAACTCGGCGCTGATCTCCCCGACGGGTGCATCGGTGGGCATCGGTCTCGCCATCCCGGCGGAAGCGGCCAAGCCCGTGATCGATTCACTGCGTCGTGGTCAGCGTCCGCAGCGCGGTTACCTCGGTGTCGGCCTCCAGCCGCTCGACGAGAATATCGCCGAGAGCCTCGGTCTTCCGAAGGATCGCGGCGAGATCGTCCGTTCGGTCCAGCCGAACGAGCCGGCAGCGCGTGCGGGCCTGCAGCAGGGCGACGTGATCGTCCGCGTTAACGGCCGTGACGTAAACCCCGACCAGACGGTCTCCTTCCTGATCGCCAACACGCCGGTCGGATCGAAGGTGCCGCTTGAAATCATCCGCGGCGGCAAGCGCCAGTCGCTCAACGTGACCGTCGGCCAGCGCCCAACCGAGGAAGAGCTCGCCAAGCAGCTCGGCGGAGGCGACACCGACCAGGGCACGGACCAGGACAACAGTCCGGCAACTCCGGGAAGCTCGGTCCTCGGACTCTCGCTCCAGTCGCTCAACCCCCAGATCTCACGTGCACTGAACCTGCCGGCCGGCGCCCGCGGCGTGGTGATCGCCTCGGTCGATTCGAACAGCGACGCGGGCGAAAAGGGCCTGCAGCGCGGTGATCTCATCGTCTCGGTAAACCAGCAGCTGGTGACTACCCCCGCGCAGGTCCAGGCCGCAGTCGATGCCGCTCGCCGGGCTGGCCGGACGAACGTCCTCCTGCTGGTCAAGCGCGGCACCGCGCCCGAGGCCTTCATCGGCATCGAAATCGGCAGCGGTCAGAAGTAGCGAGCCTCCCTCGCAATCCGTATTCGCCGCCGCTAGGCTAGGGGAAGCGAATGTGCGAGGGAGAGCGCATGGCCGACGGGTCGACGAGCAGCGTCTTCATTGGAAGTGCTTCGGGCGGAGCCAATCCGCAGAGCCTCGAGCTTAGCCGGGCCAATCGTCACGGACTGATCGCCGGAGCGACCGGCACCGGAAAGACCGTGACCCTGCAGGGCATCGTCGAAGGCCTTTCAGCTGCCGGCGTCCCCTGCTTCGTCGCGGACGTGAAGGGCGACCTTTCCGGTCTCGCGATGGCCGGCTCGCCTACTTCAAAAATCCACCCGATCTTCGCGCAGCGCGCGACGGATGTCGGCATGACCGGCTGGACCTACCATGACACTCCGGTCCAGTTCTGGGACCTGTTCGGTGAGCAGGGCCACCCGATCCGCACTACCGTCAGCGAGATGGGTCCGCTGCTGCTCAGCCGATTGATGAACCTCAACGACGTTCAGGAAGGCGTGCTCAACATCGCTTTCAACGTCGCGGACAAGGAGGGTCTGCTCCTCCTCGATCTCGACGATTTGCAATCGATGCTGGTCCATTGCGGCGAGCAGGCGGACCAGCTGACCCTGCAGTACGGCAACGTGTCCAAGCAATCGATCGGATCGATCCAGCGCTCGCTGCTTCAGCTGAGAAGCCAAGGCGGCGATCATTTCTTTGGTGAGCCGGCGCTGGACCTGCACGACTTCATCGGCTTCGACGATCAGGGCCGGGGCTATGTCAATGTGCTTGCGGCGGATCGCCTGATGGCGAGCCCGCGGCTCTACGCGACCTTCCTGCTCTGGCTGCTGAGCGAACTGTTCGAAGAGCTTCCGGAAATCGGCGATCCGGACAAGCCGGTACTGTGCTTCTTCTTCGACGAGGCCCACCTGCTGTTCAACGATGCGCCTCCGGGGCTGCTCGAAAAGGTCGAGCAGGTCGTCCGCCTGATCCGTTCGAAGGGCATCGGCGTCTATTTCATCACGCAGAACCCGATCGACATTCCGGACAAGGTCGCCGCGCAGCTCAACAACCGCATCCAGCACAAGCTTAACGCCTTCACGCCGCGTGATCAGCAGGCCGTGAAGGCGGCCGCCGACACGTTCCGCGTCAATCCGGAAATCGACGTCGCAACCGCAATCACCGAACTGAAGATCGGCGAGGCCCTGGTTTCGTTCCTGCAGCCGGACGGTTCGCCCTCCCCCGTTCAGCGCGTGCTGATCAAGCCGCCCTCGACGCGCGTCGGTCCGCTGACACCCGAAGAACGCAACGTCATCGTCACCACCGACGCGGTCGGCACCAAGTACGATACGTTGCTCGACCGCGATTCCGCCGAGGAAATCCTCAAGGCCAAGGGCGATGAAGCGGCTGCGGCTGCGGCGTCGGCCAAGGCGCAGAACGACGCAGACAAGGCCGCTGCAGAGAAGGCCCGGCAAGACGCCATCGTCGCGAAGGAGACCGCCCGCGCCCAGGCAGCACAAGCCCGCCTCGAGGCTCAGCAGCAGCGCGAAGCCGAGCGCCAGCGGGTGGCTGCGGAGCGTGAAGCTGCTCGCCAGGCCCGCGAGGCCGCCAAGCCCACGATGGCCGACAAGATGATGCAGTCGGCAGGACGTTCGATCGCCAGCTCCGTCGGCCGCCAGATCGGCAACCAGCTGCTCCGCGGGATTTTCGGAGGCCTGTTGCGTGGACGCTAGTTGCGAGCTGATTCAGTCGCTCGAGAATGAGTGGCGGGACGCGCTCCTTTCGCGCGACATCGACGGCCTGCGTTCGCTGATCCATCCCCGCTTCGTCCTCATCGGAACGCGGGCGAGCGGCCCTTTCATCATCAATCGCGAGGAATGGCTTGCCGCCGTTCAGCAGCGCGAGATCGTGACGATCGACCTGGAGATCCGGGAATCGTTCGTCAGCGACGAGGTCATGGTCGGGACGGTCTGGGCACGCTGGAAAGTGAAGTATTTCGGCGGCGAGATCGAAGATTGCGTCCTCCTAACGGACGTCTGGGTCAAGGAAGAAGACCGGTGGCAGGTCGTGCGAAGGCATTCGAGCCCAGCGCCGCCGGGATGTAAGTTTTAAGAGGGGAAGACGTGGCGACTGTAACTCAACAGGACGGCGTGAAGGCCGTTCGCGAACTGACTCTGCGCGGCATTATCCTGGGCGCGCTCATCACCGTCGTGTTCACCGCGGCCAACGTCTACCTCGGCCTGAAGATCGGCATCACCTTCGCGACCTCGATCCCGGCCGCCGTCATTTCTATGGCCGTGCTCAAGGCCTTCCGCGATGCGACGATTCAGGAAAACAACATCGTCCAGACGATCGCATCGGCGGCGGGAACACTGTCGGCGATCATTTTCGTCCTGCCCGGCCTGATCATGGTCGGATGGTGGACCGGCTTTCCCTATTGGCTGTCGGTAGCCGTGATCGGCATCGGCGGCATCCTGGGCGTCATGTATTCCGTGCCGCTGCGGCGCGCGCTCGTGACCGGCACGGACCTGCCGTTCCCCGAAGGCGTCGCGGCGGCTGAAGTGCTGAAAGTCGGCAGCGGCGTCGGCGGAGCCGAGGAGAACCGCCGCGGCCTCATCCTCATCGGCGGTTCGACCGTCGTTGCGGCGGCCTATTTCCTGGTCGCGAAGACCCGCATGCTGACCGACACCGTCGGGCGGACCTTTAAGGTCGGAACCGGGGGTTCGGCGATTTCCGGCAGCCTGTCGATGGCCCTCATCGGCGTAGGCCATCTCGTCGGCGTCGCGGTCGGTGCGGCGATGATTGTCGGCATGCTGATCACCTGGGTCTTCATCGTGCCTCATTGGACGCAGGACGCCGGCTTCGTGGCGCAAGTCGCCGCCCCCGATCTCGAAACATTGGTCGGTGCAGCGTTCCGTCAGAAGGCCCGCATGGTTGGCGCCGGCACCATCGGCGTCGCCGCCATCTGGACCCTGCTGCGCATCATGGGCCCGATCATCCGAGGCATCCGGGCGGCGATCGCGGCCAACCGCGAGCGCAAGGCCGGCCGCGCAGCCGACTTGCCGCTCACCGAGCGCGACATCCCGATCGGCATCGTCGCGGCGACCATCCTGCTCTCGATGATCCCGATCGGCCTGCTGCTCTTCGCGTTCGGCAACACCGCGCCGATCGCCGCTGAACCCGGCGTCACGATCACACTGAGCATCATCTACACGCTGATCGCCGGCGTCGTCATCGCGGCGGTCTGCGGTTACATGGCCGGGCTCATCGGCGCATCGAACAGCCCGATCTCCGGCGTAGGTATCCTGTCGGTCTTGGGCATTTCGCTGATCCTTGCCGCGCTCTTCCATGGTGCCGGCGTCGATGAGACCAAGGCGCTCGTGGCCTTCGCCTTGTTCGTCACAGCCATCATCTTCGGCGTTGCGACCATCTCGAACAACAATCTGCAGGATCTGAAGACCGGCCAGCTGGTCGACGCCACGCCCTGGCGGCAGCAGGTCGCGCTGGTGCTCGGCGTCGTCTTCGGCGCGCTGGTCATCCCGCCGATCCTCGACCTCATGAACACGGCTTTCACGTTCCAGGGTGCCCCCGGCGCGAAGCCCACGGCCCTCCCCGCTCCCCAGGCGGCGATCATCTCGACGATCGCGCAGGGCGTGCTCGGCGGGAGCCTCGACTGGGGCCTGATCCGCGAAGGCGCGCTCATCGGCGTGGTCGCGGTCATTGTCGACGAGGTTCTCAAGCGCTTCTCGGGCAGGCGGCTGCACCTGCCGCCGCTTGCGATCGGCATGGGCATCTATCTGCCCCTGGAGGCGGACCTGCTGATCCCGTTCGGCGCCGCACTTGGCTGGTTCTACAATCGCTGGGCGATGCAGTCGAAGAGCCCCGCCTTCGCTGAGCGGATGGGCGTGCTGATGGCGACCGGACTGATCGTCGGCGAAAGCCTGATGGGCGTCGTCTATGCCTTTGCCGTTGCCGGCGCCGAAAGGGCCGGGTCGGAGGACAGCGCCAACGTGTTCGCGCTGGTACCAGCCTATCCGGCGGTCATGGTCGTCAGCCTCGCAGTGTTTACCGCAGCGATCCTGGCGCTCTACTTCTGGACGAAGAACCGGGCGTCGAACGCTCCGGCTCCGGACGATGATGCCCTCGTTCCGTCGGAAGCCACCTACCGGTAGCGTGCTGAAGGCGCTGCTCGGACCGGTGCTTTTCGCCGCTTCGGCGGCGGCACCGGCCGAGCCGCCGCCCATGGTCGAAGGCCTCTACGAAATCCGCCAGATGGAGATGGCGGGTGGGCTGGAGCTAAATCCCGACGGACGCTTCCGCTACGCGCTGGAATATGGCGCCGCGTCCGAGCAGGGCGAAGGCAAGTGGCGGATGCTCGGCGACACTGTGGTCCTGACAAGCGACCCGATGCCCAAAGCGCCGGCGTTCGAGCTCGTGAAGGACGAGCCCGCGCCCGCCGGCGAGCTATGGGTGGTGCTCGCGCCTCCGGGCTTCGGCAATTTCACGACCGACCTGCGGATGTTGGTGACCATGAAGGACGGGAAGGTCGAACCGGCCGAGGCCGAGGGTGATGGGCACGTTCCCGTCGACAGCGCTAGAGTGGCGGCAATCCAGCCGGTCGTGCCGATTTACGGCGACGTGTCCTCGCCAATCCCTGTTTCAGGCGGCGGCGGGCATCGTCTGACCGTTCGCTTCGTGCCGAATGACCTGGGCAAGGTGCGCTTTCAGGATGAGCAGCTGAGCCGGGACGGCGATCAGCTCATCCTCTATCGCTACGATGCGAAAATCGCCTTCAAGCCAGTCCGCCACTAACTAGCGCCCGAGCACCTCACGGCGCAGTTCTTGCGCTCGCAACGGTCCGCGCCCCGCCTCCGCTTCGTGGATCAGGCGGACGATAGCGCCATTGATCGGGGCATCGACGCCAAGCTTCTCGGCCAGATGGACAAGCTCACCGTTGATATATTCGATCTCGGTCTTTCGGCCCGCCGCGAGATCGTCGTTCATCGACGAACGCGCCTTCTCGTCGATCTTCCAGCTCCGCAGGAAGACGTTCTTGAACAGCCAGTTCGGCGATCCGATCACCGTCGGGAGCAGGCCCGGCGAGACGGCCGCGATCTTGGCCGGCGAAATCCCCGCTCTCTTGAGAAGGGCCAGCGCCTCGCGCTGGGAAGCGGCGACGACCAGCCGGTAATCCCGCTCCGCGAACTCGCCGAGCAAGGTCTTGCCCGACAGCGCATTGACCGCATTGTTGAGGTTGATGAGCAGCTTGCCCCAGGCGACGCCGGTCATGTCTTCGGAAAGCTTCAGCGCAGCGCGCCCATCACCGACCGTTGCAGCCAATGCGCGGATGTCGGGGCGGTCCTCCGCATAAAGCGCGCCGGCGACGCCTTTGTGAAAGCGCCCCTCGCCCAAATAAGCGACGTTGAACTGCACGATGCCGCGCGCGACCTGCAGGCGCTGCCCCAACTTCCGACGCAGGACGTCCAGATTGCTGATGCCGTTCTGGAAGCTGATGACGAGCGCACTGTCACGGGCATGGCGCGCGATCTGCTCGGCCGCTTCCTCGGTCGCCCCGCTTTTCACGGTCAGCGCGATGATGTCGGCTTCGGCCAGAACGGCCGGATCGGTCCGGTAATCCACCGAGTCGAGGCGCCTCTGCCATCCTGTGAAGTCGGCGAGCGAGAGGCCGTGCTCGGCGATTTCTGCCGCAAAGCTCTGACGGCCCAAAAAGCTGACTGGCACTCCGGCCGCCTGCCAACAGCCGCCGACGAAACAGCCGACCGATCCGGCGCCATGAATGACGACTTTAGCCGCGGCCACGATAGGGTTGCACGCCCTGGTCCGGCAGCCACAGCCCCTCGGGCGGCGTTCCGCTCTGCCAGAAGACGTCGATCGGCATGCCGCCGCGCGGGTACCAATAGCCGCCGATCCGGAGCCACCGCGGCTTCATCTCCTCGACAAGCCGCTGGCCGATTCCCACCGTGACGTCCTCGTGGAAGCCGCAGTGATTGCGAAAGGAGCCGAGGAATAGCTTTAAGCTCTTGCTCTCGACGATGGTCTCGCCGGGCGCATAGTCGATGACCAGATGTGCGAAGTCCGGCTGGCCGGTCACTGGGCAGAGCGACGTGAATTCGGGCGCGGCGAAGCGGACGAGGTAAAGCGTATCGGGCCGCGGGTTCGGCACATAGTCGAGCCGCGCTTCTTCCGGCGACGCTGGCAAGGCGCTGGGCTTGCCGAGGTGCGTAGTCTCCATCGGGCGGCCAGCTAGCAGACGTAAGACTTCACGCCTATCCTTGCGCGCGATGGACGATCTGGTCTCCACCGCCTGGCTGGCCCAAAACCTGGCCGCGCGCGACATCGTACCCGTCGACTGCAGCTGGTTTATGCCCTCATCGGGCCGCAGCGGACGCGGGGAGTTTCAGCAGTCCCACATCCCGGGAGCGCGCTTCCTGGACATCGACGAACTCAGCGAGAAGCAGAACCCCGCGCCGCACATGCTGCCGTCGGCCGAGGACTTCGGAGTCGCGATGACAAAGCTGGGTGTCGCGCACGACGATCGCATCGTCGTCTATGACAACAGCCCGCTGCGCACCGCGGCCCGAGGCTGGTTCATGCTGCGCCATTTCGGCGCCGATCGGGTCGCCATCCTCGATGGCGGATTCCAGAAATGGTTGGCCGAGAACCGGCCGACGGAGAGCGGAAAGCCCGAACCCCGCGAAGCCCGCTTCGATGCGGCGGCCAAACCCGCGAATGTGGTCGGCAAGAATGAGATCCTGTCCGGTCTAGGCGTCCCGCTGGTCGACGCGCGAGGACGTCCGCGCTTCGAGGGGGCCGAGGAGGATCCGCGTCCAGGCGTCGAGCCTGGTCACATGCCCGGCGCGCGCAACCTGCCCTATGCCGAGATCTATAACCCTGACGGGACGTTCAAGCCGCGGGAGGAGATTCGAAAGCTCTTCTTCGCCGCGGGCGCAGACGTCGATCGACCTTTCGTCGCGACCTGCGGGTCTGGCGTGACCGCCAACTCATTGATTTTCGCGGCGCGCTTGCTCGGGAACCGCGACACGCGTTTGTATGACGGAAGCTGGAGCGAGTGGGGCTCCGACCCTTCGACCCCGAAGGTGAAGGGCGCAGCCTAGCGGCGCAGAAGCTCGTCGAGGTTGGCGAGGCCTTCACGAATCGCGTCGGCGACCAAGTCCACCGCAATCGGATGCGGCTCCTGGCCTTCGTTGCGCACGTTCACGACGGCATCGAGGCCCGCCGCAGCGGCTCCCACAATCCGCTCCGACCGGTGATCGAAGCAGCGGCGGGTGCTTTCGCTCGCAAAATCCAGGCCCAGGAAGTCTTCCTCGTCGCACGCTGGGCCATGCCCGTGCGGCTCGAGAAGGCGCAGAGCGCGCTTCAGTCCGGCAACGCGCGCGGCAAGCTCGCCGCACTCGATCGTCGCTTCGCCAGCGGCTTCGATGGAGAGGATCTGGAACATGGCCGCAGCTTGCCGCGGCCATGGTCAAGAAAGTGTGAAGACCCTTAGGCGCCTTGCTGAGCGTCGATGTCGCGCAGGATCCAGCCGCGTTGCGGGATCGTCTCGATGAACTCGGCCCCGCCCGAAGCGCTGCGCAGCTTCTTGCGCAGCTTCGAAATAAAGACGTCGATGATCTTCGGCTGTGGCTGGTCGTCGGCCCGGCGGTAGAGATGCTTCAACAGCATCGCGCGGGTGACGACATTGTTGCGCGCGAAGGCCAGCAGCTCCAGCACGCGATATTCCATCTCGGTGATGCCGATCGGATGGCCATCGATGCGAATGAGGCGCTGGACCTGGTCGACCGACAGGCGGCCGCCGCAGAGCGTCTCCGGCATCTCGCCGCCCGAAGCCTTCAGCGATGCGAGCAGGCGGGATGCCGCTTCCTCGCTGTCCTCCGGCGACACGCGGCGCGGGGACCCGATGATGGCCTGCTGGATCTCGCCCATCAGCTGCTGCGCCTCTTCGACGAGGCGCGAGCCCTCCTCGAAGCGGCGACGCGACCGCTCGAGCATGGACTCGATTTCCACGAGGCGTGCGGAAAGTGTTTCTTCAGCCATTATTTGCCCACCCCGCTCGTTGTAGGCCTACTGAGGCACCGACGCCGATGCCACCTGACCGTCCGCTTCCGGAGCGTTCAGGATCGTCATCGTCACCGGGCCCTTGTCGACCACGCGCGTATCAGGATCGCCGGCGGTCGAGCGCGCGCCGATCTGGGTACGGTCGCGGCCGGCCTTTTCCAGCATGTTCATTTCGCTCGAGCTGCGCGGAGCGGGTCCGCCGAAGAGAGCGTCGATCGCCTGCTGCTGAGCGTCCTGCGGGTTCAACGCGGCAGTGCCGGCGACCGGAGGAGTCAGCGAATAGTCCGGCGGAATCACCAGCGGCGCGTTGCGCGCGACCTGGAACTCATCCGGCGTGGCGCGCTTGCCGAATGCCGCGCACCCGCCAAGAGCGAGAGCAGGAATCAGCGCCAGCGAAACCAATTTACGCATGTTCGGCATTCTCCTTGGGGCGCTCCTTGGCGAGGAAGGCCCGCAGTAACAGTATGACGACGCCAATGCTAATGGCAGCGTCGCCGACATTGAAGATTAAAAACGGACGGAAGTCGCCGAAGTGCAAGTCGGCGAAGTCGACGACGTAGCCGTGGCGGGTGCGGTCGAGGATGTTCCCGAGCGCTCCGCCGAGGACGAGGCCGAGCGCGACCTGGTCGACGCGAAGCTTCTCCCGGACGATCCAAATGGCCACGCCGATGGCGATCGCACTCGTCATCAGGACCAGCATCCAGCGGCCGAGCGCGTTGTGCGCGTTGAACAGGCCGAGTGAGATGCCGTAATTCTCGGTGTAGGTGAACTGGAAGAAGGGCAGCAGATAAACCTGCCCGACCTCGCGCAGGTTCAGCGGCCCGGTCACGAACCACTTAACCGCCTGATCGAGAAGGAACACCAACAGGGCGACCCCGAAGCCCCAGGAACGGTCACGCATTCACGACATCCTCGCAGCGGCCGCAGAGCGTGCCGTCTTCCTCGACTTCCGGCAGGTAGCGCCAGCAGCGCCCGCACTTGTGATGATCGGTCTTCTCGACGCTCAGTGCTTCGCCGCCGTGAACTGTCGACGTGATGAACAGCTCGGCCAGCTGATCCGGCGTTGCGAGCAGTTCGGGAACGGTGACCTCGGCCTCGAGGCTTGAACCGATGATCTTTTCACGGCGCAGCGGCTCGATGGTCTCGGTGACTTGGGCGCGAAGCTCCCGCAGCTTGGCCCAGCGGCCGTCATCGGCGGGCACGTCAGGGATCTGCGGCCATTCGAGCAGATGCACCGAGCCGCCGTCGGGGTAGCGCGTACCCCAGACTTCCTCGGTCGTGAACACGAGCACCGGCGCAAGCCAGCGCACGAGCGCCTGGAACATCTCGTCCAGCACCGTTCGGTAGGCGCGCCGCTTCTCGGTCTGGAAGCCTGACTCCGCATTCACCTCGCAGTAGAGGACGTCCTTGCGGATATCGAAGTAAAAGGCCGACAGATCGTTGTTGGCGAAATCGGACAGCAGCCGCGTGTAGCTGTTGAAGTCGAAGTCGTTGACCGCGTGGCGCAGCTTCTTGTCCAGCTCCGCGGTCAGGTGGAGCATGTAGAGCTCCAGCTCCGGCATGGCTTCGATGCCGACCTTCTCCTCCTCGCGGAAGTCGGCGAGCGCGCCAAGCAGGTAGCGGAAGGTGTTGCGGAGCTTGCGGTATTGGTCCGCGACGCCGGCGAGGATCTCCTTGCCGATGCGATGGTCCTCGGTGAAGTCGACCGACAGCGCCCACAGCCGAAGGATGTCGGCGCCATGCTCCTTCATCAGGTCGATGGGGCTGATGGTATTGCCGAGGCTCTTCGACATCTTGAGGCCCTTGGCGTCCATCGTGAAGCCATGGGTCAGGACCGCGTCGAACGGCGCCCGGCCGCGCGTTCCGCAGCTTTCGAGAAGGGAGGACTGGAACCAGCCGCGATGCTGGTCGCTGCCTTCGAGGTAGAGGTCGGCCGGCCAGCGCTGCTCCAGCCAGCGGCCGCTTTCCAGCACGAAGGCGTGGGTCGAGCCGCTGTCGAACCAGACGTCGAGGATGTCGGCGACCATCTCGTAATCGTCGGGGTTGCGGTTGCCGAGGAAAGCGGCAGCGTTCTCCGGATCCCAGGCGTCGACGCCCTGCTCGCGGATGGCCGCGACGATGCGCCGGTTCACGTCATGGTCGACGAGGAGCTGGCCGGTCTTGCGCTCGACGAACAATGCGATCGGCACGCCCCAGGCGCGCTGGCGGCTGAGCACCCAGTCGGGGCGCTGCTCGACCATCGAGCCGATGCGGTTGCGGCCCTTCTCGGGCACAAAGCGGGTCTGGGCGATGGCGTTCAGCGCGAGCTGGCGGAGCGTCGCGCCCTGAGTCTCGTCAACCGGGTCGGCGCCGCCTTCATTGTCCCAGCGCTGCTCTGCGCGCGTTTCGGGAGAGAAGTGCGTGAGCGGCTTGTCCATCGCAACGAACCATTGCGGCGTGCAGCGGTAGATGACCTTGGCCTTCGACCGCCAGCTGTGCGGATAGCTGTGCAGGAAGTCCGCGCTCGCCGCCAGCAAAGCGCCGGCGTCGCGCAGGTCGGTGCAGATCGGCCCATCCGGCGCATTGAACTTGTTGTTGATGACGCTGCCCTGCCCGCCGAGCCACAGCCAGTCGGGGCGGTAGAAGCCTGCACCGTCGACCGCGAACACCGGGTCGATGCCGTTCGCCTTGCACAGCTCGAAATCGTCCTCGCCATGGTCCGGCGCCATGTGGACGAGGCCCGTACCCTGATCGGTGGTGACGAAGTCGCCCGGCAGGAACGGCCGCGGCTTGGCGAAGAAGCCGCCGAGCTTGTGCATCGGGTGACGCGCGACGGTGCCGGCGAGGTCGGAGCCTTTCAGATGCCGAACGGGCTGCAGATGAACGAGCCCGCTGCGCTCCTTAAACGCGCCGACCAACGGCTCCGCGGCAAGGACGTGGAAGCCTTCGCCCGAGAGCAGCACGTATTCAACGTCCGACCCGTAAGCGATGCCTTGGTTGACCGGAATCGTCCAAGGCGTGGTCGTCCAGATTACCGCATGGGCGCCGACCAGCTCCGGGATCGGACTCTCAACAATCTCGAACGCCACGTCGATCTGGGTCGAGGTGATGTCCTCATATTCGATCTCGGCTTCGGCCAGCGCGGTCTTCTCGACCGGCGACCACATGACCGGCTTCGCGCCGCGATAGATCTGGCCGCTCTCGGCGAACTTCATCAGCTCGGCGACGATCGTCGCTTCCGCCTGGAAGTCCATCGTCAAGTACGGATGATCCCAGTCGCCGCCGATGCCGAGCCGCTTCAACTGCTCGCGCTGCGTGTCGACCCAGTGCTGGGCATAGGCGCGGCACTCGGCCCGGAACTCCTTGACCGGCACCTCGTCCTTGTTGAGCTTCTTCTTGCGATACTGCTCCTCGACCTTCCATTCGATCGGAAGACCGTGGCAGTCCCAGCCGGGCACGTACGGCGCGTCCTTGCCCAGGAGCGTCTGGGTGCGGACGACCATGTCCTTGAGGATGTGGTTCAGCGCATGGCCGATATGCATGTCGCCATTGGCGTACGGCGGGCCATCGTGAAGGATGAACTTCTCGCGGCCTTCGCGGCTGCGGCGTACCTGCTGGTAGATGTCGCCTTCCAGCCAGCGGGCGAGGATCGCCGGCTCCTTCTGCGGCAGGCCGGCCTTCATGGGGAAGTCGGTCTTGGGCAGGAAGACGGTCGAGCGGTAATCCCGCTTCAGTTCGGTGGTGTCGGGGCTGTCGGCCATTTGGTGCGGGGCCTTAACGGCCGCTCATGAGATTGCAAACTGGGGCTTAGTCGAGCGCGAGAAGGTGTCGGGCCCTCGCCTCGTCATCCTTCATATGGGCAACGAGCCCCTGAATGTCACCAAACCTCTTTTCTTCACGGATGTAAGCGTGGAGGCCGACCTCGATCTTGCGACCGTAAAGGTCGCCGTCGAAGTCCAAGATATGGGTCTCCAGCAGTTCCACGGGAGGCTCGAAAGTCGGACGGATGCCGAGGCTGGCGACGCCGGGCACCTCGCGTCCGTCGTCCAGCCTCACCCGCACCGCGTAGATGCCGTACTTGGCGCGCTGATAATCGCCCAGCACCAGGTTAGCTGTCGGATAGCCGAGTTCCCGCCCGCGCTGGTCGCCGCGCTGGACCACGCCTTCAATCGCGAAGTCGCGGGTGAGCAAATGGGTCGCCCTCGCGACGTCTCCCGCCTCCAGCGCATCGCGGATGCGGCCGGAGGAAATCCGCTCCCCTTCGTAGAGGACCGGGCACACCGCCTCGGCAGTGATGCCGTGCCGAGCGCCGAGCTCACGCATCATCTCGATGCTGCCGGTCCGGCCCTTGCCGAAGGTGAAGTCGTCGCCCGTGACGACCCCCGCCGCGCCGATCCGGCCTGCGAGGATCTCCGTGACGAACTTCTCTGCGCTGGTCGCGGCGAGATCCGGGCCGAACTCGAAAACGAGCATCGCATCGGCGCCGGCGTGTGCGAACAGCTCTTGCCGCTGATCGAGGGTCGTCAGCCGAAAGGGCGGAACATCCGGCTTGAAGTAACGGACAGGGTGGGGATCGAACGTCGCGACGATCACCGGCCGGCGCATGTGGAAGCCGAGCGCGATCGCCCTGCTCACGACGGCCTGATGGCCGAGGTGGAAGCCGTCGAAATTGCCGAGCGCGAGCACCGCGCCGCGGAGCGCTTCCGGAATGGGCTGATCGTGGTGAAGCCGCTGCATTGGCCGTGGTCCTATCGCAAATCAGTGCGTGGGCAAGTGCCGCCGCAGCAGGCGATATTCGTGCCAGGCCAGCGCGATGACGAAGGCATCGAGGATCGACAGCAGGACGAGGCCGATGTCGTGCGTATAGTTATAGCGGTAGAGCTGGTAGGCGATGAAGGCGGTGAAGACGACGAAGCACGCGGGATAGGCCCACAGCTTTTCGCGCAGCAGGCCGATGACGACCGCGAGCTTCACGACGCCGTGCGTCACCAGATACAGCCCGTAGAAGTGCTGGGTCTCCAGCGAGAAGCTCTGGGCGAATTCAAGCACATGGCTAGCGACCCAGTCATGCCGGTCCTGCATCATCTCGTCGGTCGAGAAGCGATTGAGGAAGGTGATGATGGCCGCGTGCGTGACCACCAGCAGGCCGATTCCGCTCGCAATCTCGACGAGGGCGTAGAAGCCCTTGAGGCCGACGCTCAGCACGAACAGCCGGTGGATACGCTTTTCTTTCATGGAAGGCCCCGGCTACACGCGCGAAGGCTTGACTTGAAGAGAGTCAAATCCTATTTCGCAGCTATCCCGATCCACCGGTTCCGGCGGCGCACTTGTGCGCGCGTCGGTTTTTCGTTTGGAACGGGGCTTAACAAGCGACGAGATGGGCGTGGGGTCAAGCGTGGGAATTTCCCTCTGCAAAATTCCACACCTGTGGAGCTGAAGAAGGAAACAGAATGGCACGCATCGCCGGCGTCAATATCCCGACTAACAAGCGCGTCGAAATCGCGCTGACCTACATCCACGGCATTGGCCGCACCACGGCCAAGGGAATCACGGCCAAGCTTGGGATCACTCCCGAGCGCCGGGTCCAGGACCTGACCGATCAGGAAGTCCTGCACATCCGCGAAGCGATCGACCGCGACCTCACCGTCGAGGGCGACCTCCGCCGCGAGACCGCGATGAACATCAAGCGGCTCATGGACCTGGCCTGCTACCGTGGCCTGCGCCACCGCAAGGGCCTTCCGGTCCGCGGCCAGCGCACGCACACGAATGCGCGCACCCGCAAGGGCAAGGCCAAGCCGATCGCTGGCAAGAAGAAGTAATCGCAGCAGCGATCGTCCGGGGGACGGTTGCGCCGCATTACTCCGCCGGATGGCGAGTTGAGCAAGGCGCGACGCCCCAGCACGACTTTTGAAGGGATGTAGAATTAAATGGCCCAAGCACCGCAGCGCCTCCGCCGCAGGGAGCGCAAGAACATCACGGCCGGCGTCGCTCACGTAAACGCCAGCTTCAACAACACCATGATCACCATCACCGACGCGCAGGGCAATGCGATTGCCTGGTCCAGCGCGGGCATGATGGGCTTCAAGGGCAGCCGCAAGTCGACGCCGTACGCGGCGCAGGTCGCCGCTGAAGACGCGGGCAAGAAAGCCGCCGAGCACGGCGTCCGCACCCTCGAGGTCGAAGTGAAGGGTCCGGGCTCGGGCCGCGAGAGCGCTCTTCGCGCCCTGCAGGCCGTGGGCTTCACCATCACCTCGATCCGCGACGTGACGCCGATCCCGCACAACGGCGTGCGGCCGAGCAAGCGCCGCCGCGTCTAACGACGTGGCGCCGCCGCCGCCGGGAAGTCATCCGGCGGCAGTTTGAAATTTTCGGGCGGGACCCCACCTCCCCCGCCCAGGGCTAGGGAAGAAACATGGCCGTCAACGCGAAAAATTGGCAGGAACTGAAGAAGCCGAACGCTCTCGAGCGTAAGCAGGGCGCGGGCGATTCCCGCCGCCGCGCCGTTTTCGTCGCCGAACCGCTGGAGCGCGGCTTCGGAATGACGCTCGGCAACTCGCTGCGCCGGGTGCTTCTGTCGTCGCTTCAGGGCGCTGCCGTCACCTCGATCAAGATCGAAGGCGTGCTGCACGAGTTCAGCTCGCTTGCGGGCGTCCGCGAGGACGTGACCGACATCGTCCTGAACGTGAAGCAAATCGCTCTGCGGATGGAAGGCGAAGGCCCGAAGCGGCTCAGCCTCTCGGCGACGGGTCCGGCGGAAATCACCGCGGGCATGATCCAGACGTCGGGCGACATCGAAGTCACCAACCCCGACCTCGTGATCTGCCACCTCGACGATGGCGCGACGCTCAACATGGAGCTGACCGCCGACATCGGTAAGGGCTACGTCCCGGCCGCGGCGAACCGTCCGGCCGACGCTCCGATCGGCCTCATCCCGGTCGACGCTTTGTACTCGCCGGTCCGCCAGGTGGCGTACAAGGTCGAGAACACCCGCGTCGGCCAGGAACTGGACTACGACAAGCTGACGCTGACCGTCGAAACCGACGGCACGGTCGCTCCGGAAGACGCGCTGGCCTATGCGGCGCGCATCCTCCAGGACCAGCTGCAGCTGTTCGTCCACTTCGACGAGGGCCAGGTCCGCGCCGCCGCGCCGGTCACGGCCGGCATCGCCGTCCCGTCCGCGACGGAGACCCCGACGGATACCAACCAGCTCAACCGTTACCTTCTCAAGAAGGTCGACGAGCTGGAGCTGTCGGTCCGCAGCGCGAACTGCCTGAAGAACGACAACATCATCTACATCGGCGACCTGGTCCAGAAGACCGAGGCCGAGATGCTCCGCACGCCGAACTTCGGCCGCAAGAGCCTCAACGAGATCAAGGAAGTCCTTGCCTCGATGGGCCTGCGCCTCGGCATGGACATCCCCGGCTGGCCGCCGGAGAACATCGAAGAGATGGCGAAGAAGCTCGAGCAGGAAATGCTCGGCTAAGCTTCTGGCAAGTCACGAAAGATGGAAGGGCCGTCCCGCTGGGGCGGCCCTTTTCTTTTGTGCCCGGGCCCCGTCCCGCCCGAATGGCACGTCATCGCTAACATATGAGTGAATGGTAGCGCCCGGTGCTGCCGGACGTTCACTAAGTCCCCCATTTCAGGGATTTAGGAGTTTCCAAATGCACAAGTTCATTACGGCAACGCTGGCCGGAACGGCGCTCATTGCCGTCCCGGCGATCGCACAGCATGCCGGCCACGGATCCGCTTCGGGGCCGCCGACGGCATCGTCCGGACAGGGCCATAGCTCGACGAGCATGGGGCAAGGCCACAGCAGCACGACGACCATGCAGCCGAGTACTACGCAGCCCACGGACACGACGACCATGGGCACGACCACCCGCGACCAGGCGCGTTCGGAGAGCCGGGGCCCAAACAATGCGTCGCCGACCGGCGTCTCCCACGCGAACGAGAATAGTGTGCTTGCAGGCGGCTCCGTGGCCGCTGACACGCTGCCGGGCCTAACGACGGGACTGAACGTTCAGTCGAGCAGCGGCACGACCCTCGGCACGGTGAGCCAAGTGATCACCGGCTCCAATGGGTCCATCCGCATGGTCGTCGTGACGACCCCCACCGGCCAGACGGTTCGGCTTCCGGCCAATTCGCTGAGCATTTCGGGAGACGTCGTGACCACGAGCACGACCACGCCGTAAGCTTTCCCACGGCAGACAAAGGAGGGCCGTCCCACTGGGGCGGCCCTTTCCATTTATGCTATGCGGCACCGGACGGAGGGGAATTGGACATGGCAGAACGTTTCGAACGGCATAAGCAGCCGTGGAAGCCTGAGGAGTTGGCGAAGCTGCGGACGCTGGCCGCCAAGGGCATGGCGCTGAAGGCGATCGCTAAGGCGCTCACTCGTAGCGAGGAATCGGTGAAGCAGCGGGCCAAGGAAGACGGCCTGAAGATCGCGAGGCTGCGCTAGTCACGCGCGGCCAGCGCGGCGAGCTCCTTCACGAACTTGGCCGCGACCACTGCCGTCATGCCGTTGATGTCGCGCGTCGGATTATATTCGACAACGTCCGCGCCGACGATCGACCCCTGGAGCCGATGGAGGACCGAGAGGATGTCGCGAACCGACAGCCCGCCCGGTTCATGGTGTGACACGCCGGGAGCGAATGCGGGATCGAGCGCGTCCATATCGATGCTGACGTAGAGCGGGCCTTCCGGAATCGGCACCGCCGCGGGTGCAAAGTCCCGCATCTCGACCACTTCAACGCCAAAGCGCGCCGCCTGCTCACGGCAATGGCCGTTCAGGGTCCGGATGCCCACCTGCACGAGACGGGTAGCTAGGGCGCGTTCCATGATCCGTGCGAATGGCGAAGCGTGACTGAGCGGATCGCCTTCGAAATCGTCGTAGAGATCGGGATGGGCATCGAAGTGCAGGATGTTCACGGGGCCGTGCACTTCGGCGACGCCGGCCACGATCGGGTAGGTGACCATATGATCGCCACCCAGGAAGATAGTCCCCGCTCCGCCCTTTGAGGCTTCCTCGGCTCCTTCGCGGATGCGGTCGAAGTCGCCGCCAGTTTCGTCGAGCGGCAGATTGCCCAGATCCTTCAACGCCAAGTCGACCCCGATCTCGATGCCCGACTCAGTCGCAAGATTGCTGTGTTCCGACGCGAGCGCGGCGCGAATGGCTTCAGGCGCCAGCGCCGGCCCTCTCAGGAATGAGGAGTGGGAGTCCGTTGGCAGTCCCAACAGGCGAACCTTCTTCAACTCTGCCTCCTCCACCTTGCAAGCGTCAGGCCGTTGCGGGCCCGCGACGATTCAACTGATTCGTGTAATCGCCCCGCCGCATAAATCCTGTTACGGGCCCTCAACGTCGAGATACGATTCCGAAGCGTCTACACGGCCCTGTTACCTGCCCGACTGTCGGTTCCAATCAAGACGACGGCGCCGGCCCCGTCGGCCGGCATCGCACGAGGCCGACTCACCCCCCGGCCTGTCGCGGGAGGCACGCAATGCCATTCATCACGACCAAAGACGGCACCAATATTTTCTACAAGGACTGGGGCCCCAAGGACGCCCAGCCGATCGTCTTCCATCATGGCTGGCCGCTAAGCGCCGACGACTGGGATGCCCAGCTGCTCTACTTCCACGACAAGGGTTTTCGCGTCATCGCGCACGACCGCCGCGGACATGGCCGTTCGGACCAGACGGACCATGGGAATGAGATGGACACGTACGCTTCGGATGTCACGGACCTGGTCGCGGCACTCAATCTCAAGAATGCGATCCACGTGGGTCATTCTACCGGAGGAGGAGAAGTCGCACGCTACGTCGCTAGGGCTGAGCCCGGCCGCGTCGCCAAAGCCGTGCTGGTCGATGCCGTACCCCCGGTAATGATCAAGAAGGAGTCGAATCCTGGTGGCACGCCCATCGAAGTGTTCGACGGCTTCCGGGCGGCCTTGGCAAACAATCGCGCTCAGCTTTATCTCGATATCCCGACGGGTCCGTTTTACGGCTTCAACCGCCCGGGCGCGGTCGTGTCTGAAGGCTTGATCCGCAACTGGTGGCGACAGGGCATGATGGGCAGTGCCAAGGCCGGGTACGAATGCATCAAAGCCTTTTCCGAAACGGACTTCACCGAGGACCTCACCAAGATCGACGTACCGGTGCTGGTGGTTCACGGCGACGATGACCAGATCGTGCCCTATGCCGATTCTGCGCCGCTCACGGTCAAGCTGCTGAAGAATGGCACGCTGAAGACCTACAAGGGGCTGCCGCACGGACTGCCATCAACACATCCGGAAATCCTTAATCCGGACATCCTGGCCTTCATCCGCGACGAGCATTTCGGCGCGGATGTTGACGAGACCCCTACACTGATCGTCGAGCCCCTTCCGGCCTGATGAGCGACAGTAGTCAGCAGGAGCTGATCGCCACGCGCGGGGCGCAGATGTTCCCGCGCCTGTCGGACGAAGAGCTTGCGCGGCTCTCCAAATTTGGGGAGCCGCGCAGCTTCCGTGCGGGCGAGATGGTGGCGCAGGTCGGCGCCGTCGGGCCCGGCCTGATGCTCATCATGTCGGGCGAGGTCGAGGTCACCCAGCACGATCACAAGGCCGCTGGCTCGCATATCGTCACGCACGAGCGCGGCAACTTCATGGGCGAATTGGCTCAGCTGTCCGGACGGCCACAATTGGTGGACGCCAAGGCGCTGAGCGACGTCGAAGGCGTAGCGATTTCGCCCGACCGTCTTCGCGCCCTCCTGATCGCCGAGGCGGATTTGGGCGAGCGGATCATGCGCGCCCTGATCCTGCGCCGGATGGGGCTGATTGCCTCAGGCGCGGGGCCGGTCATCATCGGCGACGAAGGCAATGCGGACGTTCTGCGCCTGGTCAATTTCCTGCGCCGCAACGGCCATCCGTATCAGCGCCTCGATCCAGTTCACGACAATTGCGCGCGCACCCTGGTCGAGAAATTCCAGGTGACGGCCGGCGAACTGCCCATCGTCCTGTGCACGGATGGCAAGCTGATCCGGAACCCAAGCGAGCACCAGCTTGCGCGTTGCGTAGGGCTGCTCGGCCCGATCGATCCGGACAAGGTCTATGACGTCGTGGTCGTGGGCTCAGGCCCCGCGGGGCTGGCGACCGCCGTCTACGCCGGTTCGGAAGGGCTTTCCGTTCTCGCCATCGATTGCCGCTCCTTCGGCGGACAGGCGGGAGCGTCGGCGCGGATCGAGAACTATCTAGGGTTCCCGACCGGCATTTCCGGCATGGCTCTGATGGGCCGCGCCTTCAGCCAGTCGCAGAAGTTCGGGGTCGAAATCGCCATCCCCGACGAAGCCGTGAAGCTCGAATGCGGCAACGACCCGTGCCACCTGCAGCTGGGGACGGGAGAACGCATCCAAGCCCGCGCCGTCGTTCTGGCGACCGGCGCGCGGTACCGGCGTCTTGGCGTCGAGCGGCTAGACGAGTTCGAGGGAACGTCGGTTCATTACTGGGCCTCGCCGCTTGAAGCCGACCTTTGCGCGGGACATGATGTCGCTTTGGTGGGCGGCGGTAATAGCGCGGGCCAGGCCACCGTGTTTCTCGCCGGTCGAGCAAAGCACGTGACGGTCCTCGCGCGGCGGCCGCTGAGCGAGACGATGTCGCAATATCTGATCGAGCGGATCGAGAGCCTTTCTAACGTCGATGTCGTGATCGGCTGCGAGATCAGCGAGCTCACCGGGTCGGATGGAGCGCTCGAGAGCATCCGCTGGCGCGAGCGGTCGACAGGCGCAGAGGTGGCGCGCCCCGCGCGCTATCTCTTCTCCTTCATTGGTGCCGAGCCGAACACGGACTGGTTGGCGGGAACGGGTATCAAGCTTGACGAGCGGGGCTTCGTCCTGACCGATGCAAACGCGGGTGAAGACAGGTTGCCGCTGGAGACGAGCCGAAGCGGAATCTTCGCCGTGGGCGACGTACGCTCCGGGTCAGTAAAGCGCGTCGCAGCCTCGGTCGGGGACGGCGCGGCCGTCGTTGCGTCGATCCATCGCTACCTCGCGCGGGAACCGGCTCAGCCGGTCATCCAGCAGCCGAACCTGATCCCCGCTCAGTAGGGGTCAGGCCCCCGTCTGAACGCAGAGAACGTCGGCGAGGACGGGCTGGCCCTTGGCCATCTCGACCATTTGGTGCGCCGAGCCCTGCCAGCCCCGCGAGCGGCAGAACTCGTCGGCCCGCGCCGATCCGGCGTCCGGAGTGCCGCCCGGCACAGCGATGCGATTGCCGTTCTCGACGGGAGCGACGAAATATTCGCTGGCGACGCCGCGAAGTGACTGCTCGGTGAGCGTTCCCGGCGGTAGCACCGTCCCGCGCTTGGCGACGGCCATCCCGCCCGGCCGCGCGGAGCGGACACTGAGCGCAATCGTCGGCTCGGACTTGTTGAGCGTCTTGCAGCCAGTGAAGGTATTGCCGTTGCAGAAGTCCCAGGCCTTGCCCTCGGGCAGCTTCACACTCTTCACCACAAAGGGGATCTTTAGGTCCTTGGTCGGGCCGTGGATCGTTCGGCTGGAGCCCTGAAAATTGCCCTTGCTGTAGAGGACAGCCTCGTTGGTCTCGTCCTGGGCGGAAGCGGTGGAAGCAAGCAGGCCCGCGAAGACAGCCGCACCGACGATCGACTTCCGCAACATGTGCATTCCCCCCTGTTGGACGCACGAACCTTGGATGAACAGTGTCGGGCAAACAAGCGCCAAAGGTGGCTCAGCCCCAAGTCGCCGCGTCGTCAGGAAAGCCGTCGCGCTGGACCCGGACGACACAAAAGCGCTGACCCGAGGGCGCACGCATCACGACCCAGCGCTCCATGCGCTTGTCGACCGTGGCGCCGAGCTTTTCCAGCCGTGCGATCTCCGCGGGAATGTCGTCGGTCTCGATATCGACGTGGATACGGCTTTCATGGTCGACGCGCTGGATCTGCACAGCAATTTCGCCGGGACGGTCCTCCAGCATGACGTAGTTGCCGCGCGTGCCCGGATGATCGCGATTGATCGGCCGTCCTAGCGCTTCGGCCCAGAAGCGCGCTGCGGCGTCGATATCCTCGACGTTGCAGTCGATCAGAATGCCGTTGATGCGCGACCGGTGCACTTCGTCTACTCCGTTCCCGAGTGAAGGGTCCACCTGTCCCCCGGACAGGCGGCTGCCTTCACTCCCACTCGATCGTGCCCGGCGGCTTCGACGTATAGTCGTAGACCACGCGGTTGATGCCCTGCACTTCGTTGACGATGCGGGTCGCGACGCGGCTCAGGAAGGCGGCGTCGAACGGGTAGATGTCGGCGGTCATGCCGTCGACCGAAGTGACCGCCCGGAGCGCGCAGACGTAATCGTAAGTGCGGAAGTCACCCATCACGCCGACGGTGCGGACCGGAAGCAGGACCGCGAACGCCTGCCAGATGGCGTCGTAGAGGCCGGCATTGCGGATCTCCTCGAGGTAGATCGTGTCCGCTTTGCGGAGGATGTCGCACTTCTCCTTCGTCACCTCGCCGGGGATGCGGATGGCAAGACCCGGGCCGGGGAACGGGTGGCGGCCGACGAAAGCCTCGGGCAGACCAAGCTCGCGGCCAAGCTCGCGGACCTCATCCTTGAACAACTCGCGGAGCGGCTCGACCAGCTTCATGTTCATCCGCTCGGGAAGGCCGCCGACATTGTGGTGGCTCTTGATCGTGACGCTCGGACCGCCGGTGAAGCTGACACTCTCGATGACGTCGGGGTAGAGCGTGCCTTGAGCAAGGAAGTCGGCGCCGCCGATCTTCTTCGCTTCCGCCTCGAAAACGTTGATGAACTCGGCGCCGATGAACTTGCGCTTCTTTTCGGGGTCGCTGACGCCGTGCAAGCCGCCAAGGAAGTCGCGGCTGGCGTCCACGTGGACGAGCGGGATGTTGTAGCTGTTGCGGAACAGGGAGACGACCTGCTCCGCCTCCCCTGCCCGCATCAGGCCGTGGTCGACGAACACGCAGGTCAGCTGCTCGCCCACCGCCTCATGGATGAGAACCGCAGCGACCGCGCTGTCGACGCCGCCGGACAGGCCGCAAATGACGCGGCCGTTGCCGACCTGCTCGCGGATGTCGGCGATCTTGGCCTCGCGGAAGCTGGCCATCGTCCAGTCGCCCGAGCAGCCGCAGACGTGCCGCACGAAGTTCGCCAGCAGCTTCCCACCGTCGGGGGTATGCACGACCTCCGGGTGGAACATCAGCGAATAGCGCTTCGCCTCTTCGTTGGTGGCGATCGCGAACGGCGCACCCTCGGAGCGGGCTACGACCTCGAAGCCGGGAGCGAGCTCGTCGACGCGATCGCCGTGGCTCATCCAGACCTGGTGCTTCTCTCCGACGTGCCACAGCCCATCGAACAATGCGGACGGCGAGACGATCTCGATGAAGGCGCGTCCGAATTCCTTCTGGTCGGACGTGACGACCCTGCCCCCGAGCTGCTGGTGAAGTGTCTGCTGGCCGTAGCAGATGCCGAGCAGCGGAAGGCCGCTGTCGAACATGACCTGGGGAGCGCGCGGGCTTTCCGCATCGATCACCGAGGCTGGGCCGCCGGAGAAGATGATCCCCTTCGGGTTCAGGCGGTGAAACGCCTCCTCGGCTGCGTTGAACGGGGCGATTTCGGAATAGACGCCGGCTTCGCGGATGCGGCGCGCGATGAGCTGCGTCACCTGGCTGCCGAAGTCGACGATGAGGATGGATTCGGTGGGCTGGACCGTCATGGCGAGCCGATAGGGACCAAGGCCGCGCGAGTAAAGTTAAGCCGTTGCTTAACTGTCTTGCAATGCCTGTCGCACGGAGATACTTAAGTGCATGCTTAACGATTCGAGCACTCTTGATCGCACCTTTCAGGCGCTGGCGGATCCGGTCCGGCGCGGGATGCTCGCACGCCTCAGCCGCGGCCCGGCTTCCGTGTCAGAGCTCGCGCGCCCGCTCCCGATCAGCCTTCCGGCCGTCATGCAGCATCTGAAGTCGCTCGAAGAGAGCGGCCTCGTGCGCTCGGAGAAGAAGGGCCGGGTGCGCACGGTGCAGCTCGAGGCGAACACTCTGTCCGCCGCCGAGAGCTGGATCGCCGAGCGGCGCAGCGAATGGGAAGCGCAGCTCGACCGGTTCGAGACCTATCTTTCAACCCTGAAGAACGATGGAGAAACGCAGTGACCAATGAGAATGACCTGGTCCTGGAACGCACGCTCGACGCTCCGATCGACCTGGTCTGGGCCGCCTACACCGACCCGGAACATCTCAAGCAGTGGTTCGCGCCGAAGCCGTACCAGATCACGGAATGCGAACTCGATCTTCGTCCGGGCGGCATCTTCCGCATCCGGATGGTCGGACCGGACAATTTCGATACCGGCCACGGCACGGCCGGCTGCGTGCTGGAAGTCGACAATGGCAAGAAGCTGGCCTGGACCAGCGCGCTGGGGCCCGGATACCGGCCTAACGAGATGGGCGAGGGATGCGAATCCTTTCCGATGACGGCCATCGTCACTTTCGAGGACGCCGGCAACGGCAAGACCGCCTATCGCGCTGTCGCCCTGCACAAGGACGCAAAGGACAAGGAAGCGCACGAGCAAATGGGCTTCCACGACGGCTGGGGCACCGTGGCGGGCCAGCTCGAGCAATATGCGAAGACGCTCCGGGTCAACGCCTGACAAAGAAATGCGCCGGGACCTTTCGATCCCGGCGCACTCTTCTCCACCCGTAAGGCGGAACTAGCGGCGATAGCCGTACGCGTAGTTGTTACGGTCGAGATCGATGTCCCGGATGTAACCGCGATAGTCGATATTGCACTTGAAGCTCAGCTCACCCTGCGGCTGGTAATTGCCGTAGCCGCCGCCATAGGGATTGCCGCCGTAGCCGGCGCCATACGCGTTCGCCGTAGCGAGGCCGCGGACGCGAAGGCCGCTCGAACGCCGCTCAACCGAGGTGACGCCGAGGACACGGCCCTGGCCTTGTCCGTAACCGGAGGCGCCGTAAGCTCCGTATCCGTAGGGCGAACCGTAGCGGGAATAGCCGTAGTCGCGATCGATACGCTGCTGGACGGCCGCCGCACAACGGTCGACCATCACGCGGTCGTTGCCGGCGGTGTTGTAGCCGCTGTAGCCGTAACCGCCGTACTGACCGCCACCGAGCACCTGGCTGATCACCTGACCGATGCCCCCGGTACCGTAGCCCGGATAACCGGGATAATATTGTGCAGCTGCCGGTGCGGCGCTCGCCAAAGCGGCCAAACCAACGCCACCCGCCACAAACTTTGTAACAGCCTTCATGGCCTTGCTCCTTACCTGTTCGTGCTTGACCGCTTAAACGCATGGCAAGCTCACAGGCTTCCTAAGCCCTCTGCAATGGCGCGCGGCTGAATGGGCCGTTTGCTGGCGTTCAGCTACGTTAACGGCGAAGGTGGAGGTAGCCGGGGTCGAAGTCGGCATATGCGGCGAGCCGCTTGAAATCGTGGATGAAAAGCCGGCCGTTCTTGTGCTCGACCATGTTTGTTTCCCGCAGCGACTGGAGCGTGCGGTTCACGTGGACCCCAGTGAGGCCCAGCGCGTCGGCCAGCATTTCCTGCGTCACGGGCATTTCACAGCTTTCCCCGTCGTTGAGACCAACGGCACACGAGCGGACGAAGATTTCGCAAAAGAGATGCGCCATGCGCGCGTCAGCCGTCAGCCGGCTGTTGCGCGTCAGCCATTCGCGGAAGATCGCGGACTGGACCAGGCTTTCGCGCCAGATGAGCGAGCGGATGTTCGGCCGGCGCTCCATCAGCTCATGCAGGTCGGTATGGAGAACAAGGCAGACGTCACTTGGGACGACCGCGCAAAGCGTACTCTGCACCTTCTCGATGTGTAGCGTCTCGAGGCTCGGCGCATCTGTTGGAATATAGAACGACTGGATCTGCCGCAGGCCGTCACGGCGGCTGCCGTAGCGCTGCAAAAAGCCGCGCAGGACGACCACCGACCACTTCGGAGCGTCACCGGGCTTCAATATATCTTCGTGGCGCTTCAGCGATCGAACTTCGCCACCGAGCCCGAGGATCGCATCCGCGTCCTCATTCGAAACCTGGCCGATGATGGAAAGATGACTGAGCAGCGCTTCGCCGATTGCTCGGTCATTCATCCGCGGTTGGCCCCGGGCCCCGGCATACCCAACAGACTCTCGATACACGCAACTTGGTTTGGCATGACGCCCCTCCCCGACCGATACGGGACTTAGACGCGGCTGGAATCGCGAGCATTAACAAAGGCTAGGAGTCCGAATTTTGGCGGAGGTGCCTCGCAGGTCATGTCGGATGGTGCGCCGCCCTGTGTAACAATGTACAATGGGGACCCTAACGTGGATTAGGGCTGTGGTCCCAGCAGCAGTCTAGCGTAGCGGCACACGCGGGATATCGTTGATGTGGCACAAGCGCTGACCCACCGGCTCGAAGCATTCACGCGCCTGTCGCCAGACGACAAGGAAGCGCTGGCGAAGCTCAGCAAGGTTGCGCGCGTCGTCCCTCCAAGACGCGATCTCATCCGCGAGGGCGAAAAGCCGAAGTTCGTCCACCTGATGGTCGATGGCTGGGCCTGCCGGTACAAGACGCTGCCCGACGGCCGGCGGCAGGTCGTCGCGTTCTTCGTCCCCGGCGATTTTTGCGACCTCAACGTCTACGTCCTAAAGGAGATGGATCACAGCATCGGCGCGATCACGCGCCTGTCGGTCGCCGATATAAGCCGGGACGACATGGACGCGCTGACCACGAACTATCCGCGCATCACGCAGGGACTGTGGTGGGAAGCGCTGGTGAACGCCGCGATTCAGCGCGAATGGACTCTGAATATCGGTCAACGCACAGCCTACGAGCGCATCGCCCATCTGCTGCTGGAGCTATTCCTCCGCCTGCGCACCGTCGGCCTGACGAATGGGATCAGCTGCGACCTTCCGTTGACCCAGACCGACCTGGCCGACGCGACGGGCCTCACCGCAGTGCACGTCAACCGGACGCTTCAGGAACTACGGCGCGACGGGCTGATCGTGCTCGAAAAGCGCCGCCTGACGCTCCCCGACATCGAAGCGCTTATGACGGCCGCGATGTTCAATCCGAACTACCTGCACCTCGACCACGAAGGCCGTTACCTCGATTCAAATCAGTGAAGGTGCGGGCCTCGGAACTGGGGCGCGCAGGGAATGGTTTCGTCGCTGGAATATCTTCCGGCGCTCGCGGAACGCCCAAGCCGAGTGGGAATAGGATGATCGAGGCGCACCTCAAGAAACTTCGCAAGCGCGTGAACATCAGTCGCGAGGAAGAAGAAGCCATCCGCGGCGCGATGTCGGAAGTGCGCGAGGTACGCGCCGACCGAACCATTATCCGGCGCGGGGAGGAACTGAACACCAGCCTCATGCTGCTGAGCGGCTGGCTCGCGCGGACCCGCGATCTAGCAACGGGTCAGCGGCAGGTCAGCGAGCTTCACGTCACCGGCGACTTTGCCGATCTCCACGCCTTTACGCTCAAGCGGCTCGATCACAACGTCATCACCATGAGCCCCTGCACAATTGCGGTTTTTCCGCACGAGAGGCTCGTCCATCTGTTCGAGCGCTTCCCGCATCTGGCGCGGATCTACTGGTTCATAACTAACGTCGACGCCGCCATTCACCGGGAGTGGACCGTATCCTTGGGCCGCAGGTCGGCGCTCAGCCGGATGGCGCATCTCTTTGCGGAACTGCTCGTGCGACTGGAAATCGTCGGTGAGACCGACGGCAACAGCTTCGAATTCCCACTGACCCAGCAGGAATTAGGGGAGTGCCTCGGCCTCACGTCCGTTCACGTGAACCGAACGCTCCAGGAGCTTCGCCGCCGCAACCTGATAGAACTCGAAAACCGCCGGGCGACGATCCTCGACCTGGAAGGACTGCACGACGTCGCGGAGTTTGATCCTTTCTACCTTTATCTCGAGCACCGTGACCGCTGAATAAAATCGCGAACTTTTATCCTATGTGATTCCATGCCGCCCGTAAGTCGTTCAAAAGGCTACTGTAATCAGTGTGCCTGCGGGGCGGGGAATGCAGATGCAAACGGGACAAGCCGATTACTACCGGGCGCGTGAACGGGCCGAGCGTAAGGCCGCCGAGACGGCGCAATGCCCTCAGGCCAGGCGTGCCCACGAGGAAATGGCGAACGCGTACGCGTTGATGATCGAAGCGAACGTCAACCCGCAGCCGAGTTTGGCGGGTAGCGCGTCCAGCTTCTGACGCCCTCGCCGCCTCGGCGTCCCTAATTTCCGAGCTCCAGCCCCGTATACCGCGCGAGGAAAGCGAGCACGTCCGACGCTTCCTCGATGATCTTCGTCGTCGGCTTGCCGGAACCGTGGCCTGCCCGCGTTTCGATGCGGATGAGATGCGGCTCGCCGCTCGGGTCAGCCGCCTGCAACGCGGAGATATACTTGAAGCTGTGACCCGGAACGACGCGATCGTCCGTGTCCGCCGTCGTCACCAGCACCGGCGGGTAATGAACGCCGGCCTTGATGTTGTGATAGGGCGAATAGGCCAATAGCGTTTTGAAGTCGGCTTCCTTGTTCGGATAGCCATAGTCGTCGACCCAGTATCGACCCGCCGTGAAGCGGTCGAAGCGCAGCATGTCCATCACGCCCACGGCCGCGTTCGCAGCGTCGAACAGGTCCGGCCGCTGATTGACCACCGCGCCGATCAGCAAGCCGCCGTTGGATCCGCCCTGGATGGCGAGACCGTGTGGCGACGTGATCCCCTGCGTCTTCAGATATTCGCCGGCGGCGATGAAGTCGTCGAACACATTCTGCTTGTGCGTGAGGCGGCCGGCATCGTGCCATTCCTTGCCATACTCGCCGCCGCCGCGAATGTTCGCCAAGACGTAGACGCCACCCTTCTCGAGCCACGCCAGTCGCGTCGCCGAGAAGCTCGGGGTCAGCGAGACGTCGAACCCGCCGTAGCCGTACAGCAACGTCGGCGCCGGTCCCGTCACATCCTTGCGGCGAACGATGAACATTGGAACGCGCGTGCCGTCCTTGGACGCATAGAAGCGCTGCTCGACCGAATAATCGTCCGGGTTGAACGCGACCTTTGGCGCAGCCCACGTCGTCTCCTCGCCGCTCCTCACGTCGAAGCGGTAGATCGTCGTCGGCTGGTTGAAGCTGGTGAAGGCGAAGAAGGTTTCGGGATCGTCGTCGTCGCCATCGAAGCCCGCGGCCGTGCCGATGCCGGGAAGCTTGACCACGCTCTCCGCCGCGCCGCCGTTCGGTCCGTAGATGCGCACCTCGGTCTTCGCGTCCTTCAGGTAGGACGCGATCAGCTTTCCGCCGACGAGGTTTGCGCCCTCGAGCTTAGCAGCATCCTGCGGGACGATTTCCTGCGGTGCCGCTTTCGCCTTGGCGACATCGATCGTCACGATCTTCTGCCGCGGAGCGCCCTTGTCGGTGACGAAGTAGAAGGTCGATCCGCGGTTGCCGACGAAGCTCCAATTGTTGTCGAACCCGGGAATCAGCACACGCGGCTTTGCGCCCGAACGCTTCAAATCGACCAGGCTCACCTCGAAGCGGGAGTCGGTTCCGCTTGAAGAGCTAACGACCAGCCAGCGGCCGTCGTCGCTGACCGATCCGGTGTTGTTGAGATCGAGCCGCTTTGGCGTCTCGAACACCAGCTTGTCGACCGACTGCGCCGTGCCAAGCTTGTGGAAGTAGATCTGATGGTTCTCGTTGAGCGACTGGTAGGTGCCGCCGGTCTTGGGCGCCGGGAAGCGCGAATAATAGAAGCCGCTGCCGTCCTTCGCCCACGAGAGATCCGAGAACTTCACCCACTTCACTTCGTCGGGAAGCTGCTGTCCGGTGGCGACGTCGAGCACGTGGAGCGTGCGCCAGTCGGTGCCGCCATCCTGAACCGCGTAGAGCAGCTTCGTACCCTGCTCGTTCGGCTGCCATTCGGCGAGCGCGGTGGCGCCGTCCTCCGACCAGGGATTGGGATCGATGAGCACCCGGCCCTCGCCGCTTACGCTGTCGCGGACGAACAGGACCGACTGGTTCTGAAGGCCCGTGTTGTGCGTGTAGAAGTAGCGGCCGCCCTTCTTCTCCGGCACCGCGAAGCGCTCGTAATCGTAGAGCTCGGTAATGCGCTTCTCTAGCCCCTGGCGGCCCGGAAGCGTGCTGAGGAACTGGTTGGTGACCGTGTTCTGCGCATCGACCCAGGACTTCACTTCCGCGTCGGTGCGGACGTCGTTCTCAAGCCAGCGATAGGGGTCGGCGACCTGCACTCCGAACTGGGTTTCAATGAAATCCGTCTTGCGGGTTTGCGGGTAGGTCAATGCCGGTTGAACCGGCTGAGCTGCCTGCGCAGCGTCCGCGGCTTGCGTAGCCATCGCGGCTGCGTCAGCAGCCGCCGCGGCTTCGACTTCGGGATTGGGGCTCATGGCGCAGGCGCCGGCAAGCAAGGCAGCAACAAACACACTCCGACGCATTGGGAACACCCTCCCCGGAACTCAGGTCGCGCGTCGCTAGCAGTAATGCGCCACCGATTCCAAGGGGCGTCACAACGCCAATTGTGAGGGACGCTTTACTCAGGAATATCCCGCAATTTGCGTGCCTTATCTAAAGTTATCTAGTGCTGTATTTACTTTTTCTTTACTAGGGTGCTGCGCGTAAAGCGTAATTTGGCGGCGCGGGACTTGGGGGTTCGCTGCCTTGTCGCTCGATAACTCGGTGTCGAAGTGACAGGCCGACCGTTCCCGGGCCCGATTACGGTAAGAGGCAACCGCCCGACCGTCAGGCCCCGAAACCTACCGACCTGCCAGTACTCTGGGGAAGAGGACTGAGCATATGGTTCATGGTCCTTAGCTAGGCGAGACCGCTGAGAGGTCCGATCTGTCGCGCGGATCGCCGGCGATTTCCCACCCAACAACCAATGCACGAACCGGACCCGCGCGAAGCCGTCCATTCGCGCGCATCCTGGGGGATTAATCATGGCTATCGTCTTCTCGATCGACAACGACCGCGTCGCGGCTGGTACGCAGAACCTGACCACGGATCAGACCGCCGGCACCCAGACGCCTCCCGACGGCAACGACGTCAACATCACGCTGTCGGCGGCCTCGAACATCGACGGCTTTGGTGCCACTGCGAATTCGGTCGATGCTGGCTTTGAAACCTATCTCGCCGGGCTAGGCCTAAGTCCCACCCAGAAGGCATTCGCCGTCAACGTAGACGGCGCGCAGAGCAGCAACACGTTCATCCAGGCGACGGCCAATGGCGGCGAGACGTTCACCGATCTCCGCTTCATCGATCCCGGCGCAACCAACCTGATCACCGGCATGCAGACGCTCGCGGGCGATCCGCTGTACCTGCATGTCGACGCCAGCGGGAACTTCGCAACCGTCACGACGGCGCAGGGCGCCGGCGGAACGGTCGTCGCCGGCTTCGCGCTGATCAATGAGTCCATCAACAATGTGACTCATGTCGCGACCGCCGGTGTCCAGATGGTCACGTTCCAGGCCATCAAGCACACGGACACCAACAGCAACGACGAGACACTCTCGTTCACGGACGTCCTGTCGGTCGGCGCGTCGGCGACGCTGTCCTTCAACTTCGCGCAGCTCGACGCGGGCAACTTCCTGTGGGCAGCGGTCGGCAGCTCGACCTCCGCGATGCTGATCACGGGACAGGATCTGAACGTCACGGACACGGCCGGCGGCAAGCAGGGCGACATCGACAAGGGCGGAACCGACCCGAGCGATGCAGTCAACACAAGCAAGGCGTCGGACACGACGATCGGAATCAACGCACAGCATTTCGCCGACAGCGGGGGCGGAAACCCGACTGACGGATCCGTCGGCGTATTCACCTTCGTCACGGGACTTCAGCCGCTTTCGGGGCAGAATCCGACGTACACGGGGCAGAACGTCAAGCAGATCGACTACAACAATTACATCAACACGAGCGCTTCGGCCGTGAACATCTCGCAACTGACGGGATCGGGCACCGGCGACATGAAGATCGCTCTGTGGGAAGCGGGCGGCGGCACGCCGGCCAGCGGCCAGGATCCGGACCAGGCGGCGGGGTCACTCCTACCTGAAGAGGGATACGCCGACGTTGCCGGCCAGTCGTACAGCTACATCGGCGATCAGGACACCGACAGGCATTTGACGGATGACACGATCGTCAATGTCGGCACCGTCACGATCGGCGCGAACACCTGGAACTGGAACGACGCGAACATCACAACGGGCGTGACAAAAGGCACCGTCACCGTCGCTATCAGCGGCAACTTGATCACGATTCACGGCGCGCAGGCTGGCGACACGATCAACTTCACCGCGCGCGACGATCCTGCCAGCGCGCTCGACGGAACGTTCAACCGCATCACCATCCAGGCGCTGGCGCACAGCGCGTCCTTCGACATCGGTCATATCGACCTGACGCAGGCCACGTCATCTGGCGCAGGTCTCGGCAGCCATCTGTTCGCGGACGACGACGGTCCGGGAATCACAGGGACGCTGACGGGCGCAACCGCGCTAACCGTCGATGAGACCACGCTCGCAACGGACGCAAGCGCATCGTTTGCCGGACAGTTCACGCCGAGCTACGGAACGGACGGCCAGGCCGCGACACCGGTCACTTACGCACTGTCGACACCGGGCGGAGCTTCCGGACTCGTCGATACGGCGAGCGGACAGAACGTCGTTCTGAGCCTGAACGCCAGCGGCCAGATCGAGGGACGGACGGCGACAAGCAACGCGCTCGTCTTTGTCGTCAGCGTGAACGCGAGCGGCACCGTCTCACTCGACCAGCAGCGTGCCGTGGTTCACCCGACCAACGATCCGGATGAATCCAAATCGCTGTCGGCGGCCAACCTCGTCGTGCTTACGGCGACTGCGCATGACGGTGACGGCGACATCGCGTCGTCGCCGCTGAACATCGGCCAGTTGCTCAACTTCAAGGACGATGGTCCGGGCATTAGCGGGACGTTGACCAATGCGCCCACGCTGACCGTCGACGAGACCGTCCTCGCGACCAATGCGAGCGCGTCATTCGCGGCCCAGTTCACCCCGTCGTTCGGAGCCGACGGCCAGGGGGCGACGCCGGTGGCCTACGCCCTGTCCACGCCGGGCGGAGCCTCCGGACTCCTCGATACGGCGACCGGCCAGAGCGTGGTCCTCAGCGTCAACGCCAGCGGCCAGGTCGAAGGAAGGACTTCAGGCAGCGGCGCGCTCGTCTTTGTCGTCAGCGTGAGTTCGAATGGCACGGTCACGCTCGATCAGCAGCGCGCCGTCGTTCACCCAACGAACGATCCGGACGAGTCCAAGTCGCTCCAGGCGGCCAACCTCGTCGTGCTTACGGCGACCGCGAACGACAAGGATGGCGACAGCGCATCGACGCCGCTGAACATCGGGCAGCTGCTCGTCTTCAAGGATGACGGTCCCGGCATCAGCGGCACGCTGAACAATGCGCCGACGCTCACTGTGGACGAGACGACTCTCGCCACTGACGCCAGCGCCTCGTTCGCCGGCCAATTCACGCCAACCTATGGCGCGGACGGCCAGGGCGCGACGCCGGTAGGCTATGCGTTGTCGACGCCGGGCGGCGCTTCGGGACTTGTCGACACGGCGAGCGGCGAAAGCGTCGTGCTCAGCCTGAACGCCAGCGGGCAGGTCGAAGGACGAACCGCGAGCGGTAACGTGCTCGTCTTCGTCGTAAGCGTGGATGGTAGCGGCAATGTGTCGCTCGATCAGAAGCGAGCCGTGGTTCATCCCACGAGCGATCCCGACGAGTCCAAAACCCTATCGGCCTCGAACCTCGTCGTTCTCACGGCAACGGCGAACGACAAGGATGGCGACAGCGCGTCCACGCCGCTGAACATCGGACAGCTCCTCGTCTTCAAGGATGACGGACCGTCGATCACGGCAGTGACGAACACAGGCGCATCCGTGCGGCATGACGAGACGGCTGGAGTCCAGGCCGACACCGACGTCGCCGGATCGGCATTCATCACCGGCAATAGTGGACCCACGGTCGCGAGCCTTTTCACGGGCGTCGGCGCGACGGAGATTGGCTTCGCTCGAAGCACCAACTCCTTGGTGACGGTGACGGGCGGAAGTGCTGGCGCCGATGGTCCTGCGACGCAGGAGCTGAGCTATGCGCTGAGCGTGGTCAACGGCACGCCCTCCGGCGTTTCGACGACCGGCGGCACCGCGATCTTCATGTACAACGGCACCGGCGCGACTGCGGGACTGATCCTCGGCCGGGTGGGCAACGAGAACGGCGCAAGCGCCGACACCCCCAATGGCAGCGGAGCGATCGCCTTCGCGCTTTCGGTGAATTCGCTGACGGGCGAAGTCTTCCAGGCGCAGTATCTGTCACTACTGCATCCAACCGGCGGTGCATCGTCACCCGACGAGACAATCGCCCTTGCGGATGGAGCCGTGCAGGCGAGCGTGTCGAGGACAGACAAGGACGGCGATGTCGCCACGGACTCGAACAACAACATCGGGCTCGAAGTGAAGTTCGATGATGATGGCCCAACCATCACAGGCCAGGCGGCGGGCAGTTTGACGCCGAACGACCTGCAGGTCGCGAACACTCTGAACGCGACGGACTCCAGCTCCTACACGCTGGGATCTGGAGCGGACGGGTTGAAGAGTTTCAACATCGTCGGACCGGCTGACTCGAGCGGTGATTTCACCTGGCAGTACTTTGACGTGGATGGCGTCAACGGCGTCGAGAACAACGAGATCAAGGGCTTCTACAAGGGGAATGCCCTGTACACGTTGGAGCTCAACAACGACGGCACGTACAGCTTCAAGATGATCGGTACGTTGCCGGGTTCAACGCTGAATCTGAGTACTGCCGAGATCAAGGCAGGAGCACCGGACACGAACAGCATCGAAGTCGGCGCGCAAGAGAACGATCAATTCGTTCGTATCTCCGGCGATAGCAGTGTCGGCGCCGGCAACATCAACGAGAGCAATGCCTTTGTGGGCGTGGACAACGGCAATCTGGATACCGGAGAGACGCTGATCTTCACCCTGCACAACGCCAACGGATCGCAGGTGAATTTCACCGGCATCAGCATCGGTACGAAGGCGCCGGCGTCCAGTTACCACGTTGTTGCTCACTTGGTCGGCGGCGGCACCTACGTGCAGGACCTCGCGCTCGCCAAGAATGCGGCGATTCTAGTCGACCCACCGGGCAACGTGCTGGTCAGTTCTATCGAGATCACCAAGACTGCCGGTTCCTCCACCAAGATCGGCATTGGCGACATCGACATCTTCACGCTGCCGGCCGACGTGCAGCTCGGCTTCACAGTCGAACTGAAGGACGGAGACAATGACACGACGACTGCGAGCTTCGTCGTGGACATCGATGGCAACCTCGATGGGAACTACGATTCAAACGTGAATGCGCTGAGTGTCGTGAATCCGCTGAGCAGCAGCACGCTCTACGATCCGTTCGCTCATCAGCATCAGGACCTATTGCTGATGTGACGCTGCGGGCATGACGCGCTCGCGAACCTCGGCGAGCCGTCGGCACGGGGGCAAGGACAGGGCCGCGGGCAGCAACCCCCGCGGCCCTGCTCCTGTGTGCCTCCGAACGGCGAACAGCAGTTATCCAAAGTTATCTATACTTCCGCAGTTCGTTGTTTTATTTAGAGAATTGCGCGTAAAGCTTGTTTGGCGGCGTGGGACTGGGGTCCGCCGCAATTGTCGCTCGATGACGTTCACGTCGAAGTGACAGGCCGATCTTTAAGCGACCGACCTGCCAGTACTCTGGGGCAGAGGACTGCGCACATGACCCATAGTCCGTAACTGATCGAGACCGCTGAGAGATCCGGTCTGTCGCGCCGGTCACCAGTGATCCCTGGGCAAGTTCATCGCGCACCGAGCTGCGCCGGCGCCTTCACTCCGGCGCACGGATGCCGTGCGCCAACGTGAGGAGGACGACATGTCTCTTACGATCTCCAACGCAATTCTCGACGAAGAATTTCGCGCTACACAGCTCGGCACCGCCGACGACAATGACGTCGCGGTAGCCACGTTCGATGCGAGCTCTTTCAAGACCGCCGTCAATGCGCTGTCGTTGAATCTTCTGTCGAGCCCGACCGGCTTCCCGCAATTTGCGGAGAAGACGAACTTCGTCAGCAGCACCAACCAGGTGACCAATTACTTCCTGACCAGCTCGGCCACGGGCACGCCATTCCCCGCCGGTGGTACTGCCACCAGCCTCTATGTCGGAAGCAACCAGGTCTACCTGTTTGCGACAAGCAATCCGGACATCGTTGTGGGCCGGGTCGGTAACGGCACCACGGCCAATCCAAGCGGCTCTGTCGCAATCGTAATAGGCATCGACGAGCATGTAACCGCGGGCGTGGTCACATCCGCAGACTTGTGGCTGATCCAGCGCGCGCCGCTCATCGAGGACGGACTGAATCAGGTCGACTCAGCGGACACGCTCGATCTCACGAATTTGGTCTATCTGGGTTCGGATTATGCCACTTCCACCGAAGTTCCGTTCGACAATTATGGGAAGGTACCGTCCGGCCAGGATGCATTCGCTCTCGTTGCCCCGACCAGCGGCAACAGCACCGTCGACCTCTTACTGACGGGCTTTAACGGGTCGGCAGTGTCGACCGTAAACGTCAGCACGACCGGCCTCGGTTCCGGCGCGCAGCATGTCGATGAAGGAGAATCCCTGCGGGTCGACGTGGTCGATGCGAACGCCACCAATTTCTCGAATGCCGATGATCCGAACGAGGTCCACGACGAGTCCTACCTGGGATACGCCGGAGGCCACAAGGACGTCGTCAACGCGACGTTTGCGATCTCCCAGATCAACCCGACCAACGTGGTCGCAACCGTCAGCGTCTTTGCATACCGGACGACCACGAATGATCAGGGGACCGGCTTCAACCAGAACGCCATCAACGCCCCGGGCTCCGTCGTGCAGATCGATGTCGACGACGTCAAGATTCTGAACGCGGCCGGCGGGGATATCACGGCAACGTTCCTCTCGCGCGGCGGCACGATCGCGCTCGATCCGAACAATGCGAACGGCGTGAAGATCTCCGGACTACTTGTGAACGAGCAGGTGAAGTTCACGCCCGACGGTCAGCTGTTCAACCGCTTCGTCGTCACCAATAGCGACGCGACAAGCGGGCCCGATGCGTTCGACGTCGGGAAGATCAAGGTGACCACGCTCGTCGGCGGAAGCGCCACCGAATATGGCGAACTGGGATCGCACATCATCTACGAAGACGACGGTCCCAAAATCACCGCCAGCGGGGCAACGATATCTGCCCTCGTCGCGGATGACTCAACGCTTGGCACAGATCCGACGGGCAGCTTCGCGAGCTTGTTCAATGCCCCCGATTACGGTGCAGATGTGCCGGCGTCCTCGACGCTGGCCTATACGCTGGGCATCAGCGGCACCGGCGCCGCGACGGGCCTGACGGAAACATCGAGCGGCGATGCCATTTTCCTGTTCCTGGAGAGCGGGAAAGTCGTTGGGCGCTCCGGCGACACGGCGTTGCTCGCGGCGGGCGGGCCTGTCGTGTTCGAAATGAGCGTCGATGCCAACGGCGTCGTAAAGCTGGATGAGAAGAGCGCAGTGGTGCATCCGACGAACCCCGATCAGGATGAATCGACGAGCGCGATGACAGCAAGCCTGATCACCTTGACGGCGAGCGTAACCGATTCCGAGGCTGCGTCGGCGAACGATAGTGCCTCGGCAAACGTCGACATCGGCGACCTGTTCAAGTTCAAGGACGACGGGCCAAAAATCGACCCGTCGGCGAACGTCAACACGCCGAACGACCTGCAGGTCGCCAACAAGACCGACTCAACCGGGCAGGATACGAGTAATTACGTCCTGACCCCCGGGAATGACGGCTTGAAGAGCTTCATCATCAAGGGGCCGGCGGACTCGTCAGGCGACTTCACCTGGCAATATTTCGACGTCGACGGCGTGAATGGTGCCGAGAACAATGAGATCAAGGGCTTCTACAAGGGAAGCCCCCTGTACACGTTGGAGCTCAACAACGATGGCACCTACACGTTCAAGATGATCGGGACGCTCCCGAGTTCAACGGAGAACCTCGGGACGACCATCATCCACGCCGGAGGTCCGACCGATACTGTCGACGTACAGGCGGCTGCTCCTTCCACGGACTTCGGAAGGATCATTGCCGACAGCGCGGTCGGAGCCGGGCTCGTGAACGCCAGCCATGGCTTCGTCGGCGTCGACAACGGCAATCTCGACAATGGGGAAGAGCTGAACCTTAGCCTGCACAAGGCGAATGGCGACCTCATCTCGGTTACCGGGATCAATGTCGGGACGAAGAGCGCGGGGACTTGTCACTACGATGTGTTTGTCACCATCAATGGCGTCGAGACCCAGGTCTTGAACGATGTCGCGGTCGGCAAGAACGGCGTCATTCACGTGGATGACCCCAATCCGAACGACAATTTCCTGATCCAGTCTGTCAGCATCGTCAAAGTCGACGGGAATGCCGTGAAGATCGGTCTCGGGGACATCCAGTTCCTGTTGCCGCCGAACGACGTGCAGCTTGGCTTCACGGTGGAGGAGAAGGACGGTGACAATGATCCTGTCACCGCCAATTTCACCGTGGACATCGATGGCAACAATGACGGGACCTACAGCGCGACCGTGAACGCCTTGAGCGCGATCAATCCGCTAACCGCCCTTCATCAGGACCATCTGCTGATGTGAGCGGTCATGCATGACGGCCTCGCGCCCCTCAGGTGAGGCCGCCTTGTATGGGGCAAGGGAGGACCGTGGCACCCAACCCCGCGGTCCTTCCTTCGTGAGGCTGGCCTAAGGGACTTTGCCGATAGCCGGAGGAAGCTTCGCAGATAGGTTCCGCGAGATGGATCGCAACCAACTCCTGTCGTTCGTCGTGATGGCGTCCGTGCTGTTCTTCGTCGCCTTCCTGTTGTCGCGCTCGCGGCGAAATCGCTGAAAAAATAGGGCCGCGAGATCGCTCCCACGGCCCTTGATCCTGTCTGAAGGCCGAAGGCTTAGGCGGCCTCGAACTCTTCCTCGGTCACGACCGGACCGCTGTCCTGGCCCTTGGCGCTGACGTCGCGATCGACGAACTCGATGATCGAGATCGGCGCTGCGTCGCTGGCGCGGATGCCGGCCTTGATGATGCGGGTATAGCCGCCGTTGCGGTCCGCGTAACGCGGCGCGAGGACATCGAACAGCTTCACGAGCTGTGCATCGTCCAGAAGGCGCGCATGCGCGAGACGGCGGTTGCTGAGACCGCCATGCTTGGCGAGCGTGACCAGCTTCTCGACATAGGGCCGAAGCTCCTTCGCCTTGGCGGTCGTGGTGGTGATCTGCTCGTGCTTGATCAGCGCTGCAGCCATGTTGCGGAACAATGCCGCACGGTGGCTGGAAGTGCGCTGAAGCTTACGTCCGCCTACGCGGTGACGCATGGTCTTTCTCCGTTCGTTCGGGGACCGTGCAAGGTATCCCCGGCCAGGCGGACTTATTCGCGGGAGCCGCCCCTATTCCCGTCACTGTTGGGTGAGCCGCGCCCTCAACAGGAAACGCGGCTCAGAGTCAAGGCTTTGGCCTATTCCTCCCCCGATCCCGGGCGCGGGTTGAATTGTCCCTAGGCCCGCCCATCTCGCGTCCATGATCCCCTTGTCTGTTCTCGACCTCGCCCCAATCGCCGAAGGGAGCGACGCCGGTCAGTCCCTCCGAAACTCCGCCGACCTTGCGCAAAACGCCGAGCGGCTTGGCTACAAGAGGTTCTGGATGGCCGAGCATCACTCCATGCCGGGCATCGCCAGCGCGGCCACCGCGGTCGGGCTTGCGTTTGTGGGGACGCAGACCTCGACGATAAGGATCGGCGCCGGCGGGATCATGCTTCCCAACCACGCGCCCCTGACCATCGCCGAGCAGTTCGGCACGCTCGACAGCCTGTTCCCCGGTCGCGTCGATCTCGGCCTCGGACGAGCGCCGGGGACGGACCAGGCCGCGGCTTATGCGCTTCGGCGGAACCTCTCTGCCGGGGAGAACCAGTTCCCGAACGACGTCGTCGAGCTCATGGGCTATTTCAAAGGCGAGAACAGCCGCGTCCGCGCCATTCCAGGTGAAGGCCACAACATTCCGCTGTGGATCCTCGGGTCGAGCCTTTACGGCGCGCAGCTAGCGGCCATGCTCGGCCTTCCCTACGCCTTCGCGTCTCACTTCGCGCCGCAGATGATGATGGAGGCGATCGCCTACTATCGCGAGCGGTTCCAGCCGTCCGAGCAGCTCGACAAGCCCTACGTCATGCTCGGATTCAATGCGTTCGTTGCCGACACGGATGAGGAGGCCCAACTGCTCTCCACATCGATCCAGCAAGCGTTCGTCGCGTTGCGGACGGGGCAGCCGACGCAGCTCCCGCCACCGCGCGCGGGCTATGCCGAGACGCTGCCGCTCCAGTCGCGCGCCATCCTGGACAGCGTCCTGTCCTGCTCGGCCATCGGAAGCCCCGAGACAGCCCGCAAGCAGGTCGAGGATTTCATCGCGCGGACCAAACCGGACGAGCTGATGGTCACTGCTCAGATTTACGACCATCGCGCACGTGTCCGTTCCTACGAACTACTGATGGAAGCCGTCAGCCAGCCCGCGCTCTCACCCGTCGAATAAGGAAGCTTCGTGTCCGCACTGTTCAGCCCTCTGGAGGTCGGCAACCTCCCGCTCGAGAACCGCATCGTGATCGCCCCGATGTGCCAATATTCGGCCGAGGACGGCCGCATGACGGACTGGCACACGATTCATCTGGGCAATCTCGCGCTGTCCGGAGCCGCGCTCCTGACGATCGAGGCGACGGCAGTCCTGCCCGAAGGCCGCATCAGCTACGGGGACGTCGGCCTGTGGTCGGACGAGACCGAGGAGGCGATGGCCCGGGTGCTGGAGAGCGTCCGGCGCTGGTCCGACATGCCGATCGCAATTCAGCTCGGCCACGCGGGGCGGAAGGCCTCGACGGACAAGCCCTGGTTCGGCGGAGCACAGATCGCGCCGGGAGCCGAGAATGGCTGGCAGACCGTCGCGCCCTCGCCCATTCCCTTTCTCGACGGCGAGAACCCACCGGTTGAGCTGAGCCGCGCGCAGATGGATGCCATCCGCGATGCCTTTGCCGACGCTTCGCTGCGCGCCGAGCGCTTGGGTCTGGCCGCGGTTCAACTGCACGGTGCGCACGGCTATCTTCTGCACCAGTTCCTCTCGCCTTTGTCGAACCAGCGCACGGACGATTATGGCGGAAGCCTGGAGAACCGCATGCGCTTCCCGCTGGAAGTGTTCGATGCGGTCCGCGCGGCTTTCCCTGCCGACAAGCCGGTGACGATGCGGTTGTCGGCCACGGATTGGGTCGAAGGCGGCTGGGACATCGAGCAGACGATTGCGTTCGCGAAGGAGCTCGATGCGCGCGGATGCGCGGCCATTCACGTGTCGAGCGGCGGCCTTCATCCGGCGCAGCAAATCCCCGTGGGACCCAGTTACCAGGTGCCGCTTGCCCGCGCCGTGAAGCAGGCGGTGAGCATGCCGGTCGTGGCAGTCGGAATGATCACCGATTTCGAGCAGGCCGAAGCGATCGTCGGCACGGGCGACGCGGACATGGTCGCGCTTGCGCGCGGCATCCTGTTCGACCCGCGCTGGCCATGGCACGCCGCCGCGCACCTGGGTGCCCGGGTGAAGGCTCCGGCGCAGTACCTCCGCTCCCAGCCGCGCCAGTTCCGCGAGCTGTTCGACTTCGGACAATAAGTCGGCCATGGCGAGCGGATGAACGCCGCATCCCTTCCGCTCGCGCTGGCCGTGGTCGCGGGCTTTTTCATGTCCGTTCAGGCCCCCACGAACGCGATCCTTGGGAAGGCCAGCGGCTCCGCCGTGGTTGCGGCATTCATTTCGTTCCTGATCGGCACGCTGGCGCTTGGAGTGGCGGTTGCCGCGGGCTCCGGCCGGCTGCTCGCGCCAGAGCTTCGCGCAGTGCCATGGTACGCTTGGCTGGGCGGACTCTACGGCGCCTTCTTCGTGGCGATGGCGGCATTCGGAGCACCGCGGATCGGCATCGGACCGCTGCTGACTGCAGCCATCGCCGGACAGCTGATCGGCGCCATCGTACTCGACCACTACGGCATGATCGGCCTCGCCCGGCAGCCGGTCAGCCCCGAGAAGCTGGCGGGCGCAGCCCTCGTCCTGATCGGCGCATTCATCGTTCGGAGGGGCTGATGGGCTATTTCGTCGTATTCCTCGGCGCGGGTATCGGCGGAGCGCTGCGTCACGGCGTCAATCTCGGCTCTGCCCGCCTGTTCGGTTTTGGATTTCCGTTCGGCACCATGATCGTCAACATCGCCGGATCGTTCGTAATGGGACTGTTCGCGGGGTATTTCGCTTTCCGCACCGGCATTCCGCAACATATGCGGCTGTTCCTGACGACAGGAGTCCTCGGAGGTTTCACGACATTTTCGGCATTTAGCCTCGATGCGGCTTTACTCGTCGAGCGGCATGCTTATTGGCTCGCCGCAGCTTATGTCGCCGGCTCCGTGGTCGCGAGCCTCCTCGCACTGTTTGCCGGCCTCAGCATTTTCCGATTTGGAGCGGCCCTGCCTTGAATATCGATCTTATCCCCGTCGGCGATAACCCGCCGGAGAGCCTGAACGTCATCATCGAAGTCCCAGTCGGCGGAGAGCCGGTGAAGTATGAGTTCGACAAGAAATCGGGCGCCCTGTTCGTCGACCGCATCCTGCACACG
This sequence comes from Sphingomonas telluris, assembly GCF_022568775.1. NCBI lineage: Bacteria > Pseudomonadati > Pseudomonadota > Alphaproteobacteria > Sphingomonadales > Sphingomonadaceae > Sphingomonas > Sphingomonas telluris. The sequence continues at coordinate 1,877,905 of NZ_JAKZHW010000001.1, forward strand.
CCGATGCGCTATCCGGCCAACTACGGCTTCGTTCCGCACACCCTGTCGCCCGACGGCGACCCACTCGACGCACTGGTCATTGCGCGCTCGCCCTTCGTTCCCGGCTGCGTGGTGCGCGCCCGGCCGATCGGCGTCCTCAACCTGGAGGACGAGCATGGCGGCGACGAGAAGCTGATCTGCGTGCCCGTCGACACCACATTCCCATACTATTCGGACGTCGGCGAGCGGCAGGACCTGCCGTCGATCATCCTCCAACAAATCGAGCACTTCTTCACGCACTACAAGGATCTGGAATCCGAGAAGTGGGTGCGCATCGGGAATTGGGGCGATGCCGACGACGCGCGAAGGATCGTGCTGGAATCGATCGAGCGGGCGAAGGAAGCGAAGGTCGCCTAGGCGGCCCGCTCGCGCTTGCCGGTCAGGACAGCCGCCATCGCCTTGCTAAGGTCGGCTGCGCCAAACGGCTTCGCCAGAACCGCGAATTCGGAACCGCGCTTGACGATCTCGTCGCTGTAGCCGGTCGCCAGCAGCACCGGCACCTTCGGGTACGCGTCCTGGATCTTGTGGGCGAGCTCGACCCCGCTCATGCCCGGCATCACGACGTCCGAAAGCACGAGGTCGATGCTGTTGGAGGCGAGCCGGTCGAGCGCTTCTTCGGCGCTATCCAGCGCAATGACCTTGCAGCCGAGATCGATGAGAAGTCCCTGGGCGAATTCACGCACGCGCGGATTGTCCTCGACCAGCAGGACGCACAGCCCTTCGGGAAGCTGCGACATGGCAATCGCCTCCTCCGCAGCGGCGGGAGTCTTGCGGGAAGCGGGTAGCAATATCGCGATGGTGGTGCCCTTCCCTTCCGAGCGGATTTCCGCGCGCCCGCCGGCCTGCGCCGCGAAGCCGTGAATTTGCGACAGGCCCAGGCCCGTGCCCTTGCCTACTTCCTTGGTCGTGAAGAACGGCTCGAACGCGCGCTCCGCGACATCTTTGGGCATGCCGCTGCCGGTATCGCGGATCGACAATTCGACGAGGTCCGCACCCTTTTCCTGACGTCGTAACGTTGCGAGGATCAGTCGGCCGCCGTCCGGCATCGCGTCCCTCGCATTGACCGCTGCGTTGAGGATCGCGGTCTCGAGCTGTGCGGCATCCACCTCGATGCTGGGGAGGCCCGGCGCAAGATCGAGCTCAATGTGAATCGTGCTTCCCAAAGTCCGCGAGAGGACCTCCGCGAGCGCATCCAGCCGGACATTGAGATCGAGGACCTGCGGCTTGATCGCCTGACGCCGGCCAAAAGCCAGCAGGTGGTTCGTGAGCGTCGTCGCACGCTCAGCCGTGTCGGTGATCGCCTTGAGATACTGCTTGCGCTTCTCGTCGGGCAGGTCGGGCTTGCGCAGCAGGAAGTCGGCTGACCCGGCGACCACCGTCATCAGATTGTTGAAGTCGTGCGCGATACCGCCAGTAAGCTCCCCGAGCGCCTGCAGTTTCTGGGACTGGACCAGAGCGGTACGCGTTTCCTCGAGCTCTTCCTGCGCCCTCTTGCGGTCGGTGACGTCGCGAGTGACCTTGGCAAAGCCGATGTGCCGGCCGCTCTCGTCGAAGATCGGGTCCAGCACGACGCTGGCCCAGAACAGGGTGCCGTCCTTGCGCATGCGCCAAGCCTCTCGCTCGTACTTGCCCTCGCGAAGGGCGGTCGCCAACGCATTCGCAGGCTCACCGCGCTCGCGGTCTTCGGGTGTGTAGAAGCGGGAGAAATGCTCACCGACGATCTCGTCCGCAGAGTAGCCCTTGATGGCTTCGGCGCCGGCGTTCCAGTTGGTCACCCGCCCATCGGTATCCAGCATGTAGATCGCGTAATCGCGGACGCCCTGAACGAGCATGCGGAAGCGCTGCTCGCTTTCGTAGAGCGCGCGGTCGTTTTCGCGCTTGGCGGTGATGTCGCGAGTGATCTTGGCAAAGCCGACGTGCTCCCCCGACGGATCGAAGATCGGGTCGAGCACTGCGTTGACCCAGAAGCGGCTGCCGTCCTTGCGCAGCCGCCACCCCTCCGCTTCGAAGCGGCCCTCGGCCACGGCAGTCCGGAGCGCGCGCTGGGGAAGGCCGGCCGCCCGATCCTCGGGCGTGAAGAAGACGGAGAAATTCTGGCCGATGATCTCATCGGCGGTGTAGCCCTTGAACCGCTCAGCGCCGGGATTCCAGGTCGCAACCCGGCCTTCGCTATCGAGCATGTAGATGGCGTAGTCGGTGATGGAGTTGATGAGCAGCTGAAGTCGCTGCTGCTCCGTTAGGCCCTCGAGTTCAGCCAAGTCGCGATCGTTCCCAATACAAAGGCGCGGTGCGCCCGGACTCGCCCGCCCCCGTGCAACTGAATAAGGCTCTCGCGTACCGGTTCAAGTCTTTCTCCCCCCTAGGAAATCTCAAAAGCGGTTGAGGAGCCGATCTACTGTTCCCTCGACGGCACTCGTCTTATTGTTGCGATCCCGGCCAACTTCGCGCTCGAGCGCGGCGCGGATCATCTCGATCTCACGCTCGGTGAGATGCTCCACTCCGATGAACTGCTCGCGGGCCTTGCCCACCGCTCGCAACAGCTCGTCCAGCTTCGCCTGCATGGCTGCGGAATCGCGGTTCTGCGTGTTCTGAATGAGGAACACCATGATGAAGGTGATGATCGTCGTGCCCGTGTTGATGATCAACTGCCAGGTGTCGGAATAGCCGAAGATCGGGCCAGTCACCGCCCAGACGACGATGACCCCGATGGCGAGGAAAAATGTCTGCGGTTGCCCGGCGCCGCTCGAAAGAGCCGATGCCAAACGCGTAAAGAACCGATCCATGGCCGCCGTAACGCGCACGCAACGAAATGGTGCCGGTTGCTTGCCAACGAAACAGCAGCGGCGCAGTCTCGCGCAGCACGCTTTGGAGGGGAGCATGGACGAACGCTACGCACCGCAGCCCGTCGCCGGCTGGTTCAAGTTCGCCGCGATTGCCGCAATCCTGTTCATGGCCCTGGGATGCTGGGGCTATCTCATGTCGGTGATAACGGACCCCAGCGCCCTGCCGCTCGACCAGCGCAACCTGATGCTCGCCCGGCCGATCTGGATGATAGCCGCCTACGCTCTCGCAGTTTGGGTGGGTCTGGCCGGGGCAATCCTGCTGCTGATGCGGCGCAAGCTCGCCGAGCCGCTACTGCTGGTCTCGCTGATCTGCGCCGTCCTGACCTTTCTTCCTTATGCGGTCGTCCCCGCCGTCAGCGATCTCGTGACCACCAACGACATTGCGGTGGCCGTCGTCGTCGTTCTGATCACCGCCACGATCTACTCGTTCGCGCGGCATTCCCGGATGAGGGGTTGGCTGCGCTAGCGGTGCCCCGCTAAAGGGCGGCCATGTCGACCTTCACTATCGACACGGCGACCAGCCGAGCGACGCCGTCTCCCGTTCCGGGCAAGCGCATGACCGCGCCTTCGCTTCGGGCGCGCAAGGTTGATGGGAAGACCCAGCAGCCGATCGTCGCCCTGACTGCCTACACGATGCGCATGGCGCAGCTGCTCGACGAGCATTGCGACCTGCTCCTCGTGGGCGACAGCCTTGGTCAGGTGATCTACGGCCTGCCGTCGACGATCCCCGTAACGCTCGACATGATGATCAATCATGGCGCGGCGGTCGTGCGCGGAAGCTGGCACGCGCTGGTCGCGGTCGACATGCCGTTCGGGTCCTATGAAGGATCTTCGGAGCAGGCCTTCGCGAGCTGTTCACGCGTGATGAAGGAGACGGGCTGCGCGGCCGTGAAGCTCGAAGGCGGAGAAGCCATGGCGCCGACCGTCCGCTTCCTCACCGAGCGCGGCATACCCGTGATCGGGCACGTCGGTCTGACCCCTCAGGCAGTGAACACGCTCGGCGGCTATGGCGCGCGTGGACGTGGCGACGCCGAGGCTCGGAAGATCCTCAATGACGCATCTGCGATTGCCGAAGCCGGCGCTTTTTGCATCGTGGTCGAGGGTGTGATGGAGGAGCTGGCAACCAAGGTTGCGCGTGAAGTGGCTGCGCCGATCATCGGGATCGGCGCCTCGGCGCAATGCGACGGCCAGATCCTGGTCACCGACGACATGCTTGGCGTGTTCGAACGCACCCCTCGTTTCGTGAAGCGCTACGACAACCTTGCCGAGCAGATCTCGAACGCCGCGAAGACTTACGCGGACGAGGTTCGGAGCCGCACCTTCCCGTCCGCGGACGAGACGTATCGGCCGAAGGGCGCCTGATCCCTCACTTCGACCAGATGTCCTTTCGGGCATCGATCACACCCGCCAAGCGATCCGCGATCGTTCGGTCGTCTGCGAGCGAAGGATGATAGTTGCAGCCTGAGAACGCGAGACCCGAGATCTGAATGAAATCCGCCCGCTTTTCGCCGGCGGACTTCATCTTCTCGACCGCCGCGCGAACCTCGCTCGCGACTTCGCCATTCGCAGTGTCCGTCGTCCAGATCAGGAAGAACGCGCGCGGGTGCACCGCACGCAAGCCCCGGACGAACTCGACGTATGTCTTCCGGAAATCGCTGCTCAGTTCGGGTCGCGAGCGCCACCTCTCGCCGGCGTGGAGCTGGGTGGAGAAATCGTTGGTTCCGAGCGAGATGACGATCAGCTGCGGTTGCCACGTCGGGTCCCGCACCGGCGTGGCGTGATCGAAGAGGACGAATGGATAGGCGACGGGCAAACTGTCGACCTTCGCCCCATCGTAGCTGCGGACCACACCGCGCCCTGAGATAGCGTTGACCTGGTAATCAGCCTTGTACCGGCGGGCGAGGATCGGACCGAACGCCTGCGAGGTATCGGTTGTCTCCCAAACCTTTTCCTCCGTGCAGTCTCGGGTAGCCGACGTGTTGCCGTAGCCGACGGTGTGGGAATCGCCGACGAATTCGATCTGCCGTCTACGAGGAGCGACCGCGACCGCCTTGGTCGCTGCAGCGCCATAGAATCCGCCGAAGCCGGTCGGTCCTAGCTGGCTTTCGCTTGCCACCTCGATAGTCAGGCGATGTGCGCCATTGCCGAGGCCGTCGACCCGGTACAAACCCGCCTGCGGCTTGATCATGGTCCGAACGATGTGCCCGTCGGCGCGGATATGCAGGATCTGATCACCCTCGCCGACGCGGAAGTAAGCCGCCGGTCCCTGGAACGCCGTCTCGAAGTAGGTGCCGGGCCACTGACGGACGGTTTCGTCCCCACGCTCGATCGCGCGTCCCCCGACGTGCATCGGCAGGACCCGCAAATCCTCGAGCTTCTCCTCCGGCGATGGAACGACGCGCGGCCCGGATTCTGCCGAACAGGAGGCCGCCGCAATGATCAACGCGGTCGCGGCAAGATGCTTCACCATCCACTCCCTTCTCGTGCCGGGAGCATGTCCCCTACGGCTACGGAAGACCACCCCTTTGCCTTTGGCATTTCAGCCGCTAGACGGTGCACCGCCAGCTTCCGTTCAGCTTTGGTGGGGAAGGAAGCGCTCGGTATTTTGATCCCCCGACATTCGGTTTGAGGCAGGTCTTGGCGCTTCCTACGGACAGCAGCGAAACGTTTCTTAGAGAGGTCGACGAGAATCTTCGTCGCGATCGCGTTCAGGACTTCTTCAAGGACTACGGCAAGTGGCTGATCGCCGCGCTCGTCCTGTTCCTGGCGGCGGTCGGCGGCTGGATCTACTGGGACAATCGGCAGCGGGAGCAGGCCGCGGTCGATTCCGAAAAGCTTCACCAGACCTTCTCCGACATTGCCGCAGGCAAGACGAACGCTGCCGAGAAATCGCTGAAGGATCTGACGAACTCGCGCGGCGATGCGATTCGTGCGTCGGCGGTCCTCGCCGAAGCCGCGATCGCGCTCGACAAGAACGATCGTGCGGCCGCGATCGCCAAGTATCGCGAAGTCTCGAACGACAAGGGACTTCCCGACGCTTACCGGGATCTCGCAAACATTCGCGTGACGGCGCTCGAGTTCGACAGCCTCAAACCGGAAGAAGTCATCTCCCGAATGGAGCCGCTGGCGAAGGCGGGCAATCCTTGGTTCGGAAGCGCCGGGGAAATGACGGCTCTCGCGCTTCTCAAGCAGGGCAAGAAGGCCGAGGCGGGCCGGATGTTCGCCGCGGTCGCCGCCGACAAGAAGGTTCCCGACCCCATTCGCAGCCGCGCGGTACAGATCGCGGGCACACTCGGCGTCGATGCCACCGCGTCGCTGCCGGCGCTTCAAGCACAGGAATAAACTGATGAAGTTGGCTCGTTCGAGAGTTGCAGTGATCGCGCTTGCCGCTCTTGCGGTGAGTGGGTGCGGTGTCTTCAAGAAGGGCGCACCAAAGACGCCCGTTCTCGGAGAGCGCGTCTCGGTCCTGACGACGGAGCAGGATGTCGTCGTCGATCCGGCGACCGCCGATCTACCGATGTCGCTGCCGGAGCCGGTCGCTAACACCGAGTGGGCGCAGTCGGGTGGCAACGCATCCAAGTCCATGGGCCATCTGGCTCTCGGCCAGTCGCTCGGCGAGGCCTGGGTCGTCTCGATCGGCCAGGGAGGCAGCGTCCGTGGACGTCTCGCGGCGGCCCCGGTTGTGGCCGATGGCCGCATCTACACGATCGATACGCAGGCCACTGTTCGAGCGTTCGACGCGCAGACCGGCGCCAGCGTTTGGGCGACACAATTCGGTACCGAGAAGGGTAACAACCCCTCGCTGTTCGGCGGCGGCGTCTCCTACGACAACGGCCGCATCTACGCGACGAACGGCCTCGGCTATGTCGCGGCGATCGACGCCCGCAACGGCGGCATCGTCTGGCAGGTTCATCCGGGCGGTCCGCTGCGCGGCTCCCCGACCGTGAGCGGCGACGCCGTTTATGTAATTAGCCAGGACAACCAGATTTATTCGCTGAAGACGAGCGACGGGACGCAGAACTGGTCGAGCGCTGCAGCGCTCGAAATTGCAGGCGTGTTCGGCTCCGCCTCCCCGGCCGTCGGGCAGGGAACGGTCGTCGCCGGCTTCTCGTCGGGCGAGCTGAACGCCTACCGCTACGAGAACGGCCGCAACGTCTGGCAGGACCAGCTGTCGCGCACGACGATCCGCACCAGCGTCGCCTCCATCTCCGATGTCGACGCGGATCCGGTCATCGACAATGGCCAGGTGATCGCGCTCGGCCAAGGCGGCCGCATGGTCTCGCTCGAACTCATCAGCGGTCAGCGCCAGTGGGAGCTAAACATCGCCGGAATTTCGACGCCCTGGGTCGTCAGCGACTGGGCGTTCGTGGTCACGGACGATGCACGGTTGATCGCGGTTGCGCGCGGCAGCGGCAAGGTCCGCTGGATCGCGCAGCTCCCGGCCTTCCGCCATCCCAAGAAGAAGGCCGGCCCGATCAGCTATTCCGGTCCGGTCCTCGCCGGCGGGCGCCTCATCGTCGTCAGCACAGAGGGCACGCTGATCAATGTCGATCCCACCAACGGGTCGTTCCAGAGCCAAACGGCCATCAAGTCGTCGATCAGCCTGTCGCCGGTCGTCGCGAACAAGACGCTGTACATCCTCGACGACGACGGACGCCTCCACGCCTGGCGCTAAGCCGCAGTTGACGCGCAGGACGCGGCAGTGGCATGGGGCGCGTCCGCTCAGGGCGCGGGTGTAGCTCAATGGTAGAGCAGAAGCCTTCCAAGCTTACGACGAGGGTTCGATTCCCTTCACCCGCTCCAAAATCGACATGCCGCGGGCATGTTGGCGTTTTGGAGTGCCCGTAGCGCAGCGAAGGGGCGACGAGCCGGGCCGGCAATGGCTCGAAATGTCCGTTCCGAGGGTCACGGAATCGAACTCCCGTGATTGCGCACCGATGGCGTTGACACATCTCGTGCCGACGGCCACATGGCGCGCCTGCCTGCACCTTGGAGAGGTGGCCGAGTGGTTAAAGGCAGCAGACTGTAAATCTGCCCGCGCAAGCGTACGCTGGTTCGAATCCAGCCCTCTCCACCAGTGCACGCCGATTTTCCACAAGCCTGACGAAATCAGCGTTGCCGCCTCGAACTAACATAAGTTGTTTAGTATCAGAGGCCTGGCACAAAAGTAGTTGCGGAAAGCAACCGAATGGGGCGTAGGGTTTCCCTGACGGAATTTCCAAATGGCCCGAATCGACCTAAGTTGACTCTGACTCGGAAATCCCGGCGTTATTGGGATCAGTTTGCTCGGAGAATTGCCGGTGAATACCGCGGCGGGGTCGCGCGACCCTGGCGACATCGATGGGGGCATAGCCGAACGCGTTGCGAAGCTGAGCGCTGGCCAGCTCGACTGCCTGTTGCTGGTCGACCAGCATCTCTCATCCAAGGAAATTGCGGCCGAGCTCAACATCTCTCCGCACACGGTCGATCAGCGCATCCGAATCGCCCTCCAGGCGCTCGGTGTGGAGCGCCGCACGCATGCTGCGCGGATCGTCTCACAGTATCACGGACCATATCAGCGATTGATACATCAATCGCCGTACATTGAGGGCTCCCACTCCCCCGAGCATTCAGCCGGGGCGGTCAGTCATCAGATTCGGCACGCTGATCGCACAGGGGAGGCCGGGGGCCCGGACTTCAAAACCGAGCAGAGGCCCGCAGCTTCCTGGTCTTCCCTGTCTTTGCCGTTCGCAACGAGGAGTCATCCCCGGAACGAGATGAGCGTCGGCCTCCGGCTGCTCTGGATATTCCTGATCGCGACGGGCGCAGCCTTTTCAGCGGGCATGTATCTCGCAGGGCTCGAAAGTCTCGCCAGGCTTCTGAAGAGCTAGTCGAAACCACGTTCCTTCTCATTTCGGCAACCATCTCCGCGCCAGTGTATCCGCGCGGAAAGGAGCCAGTCATGCGCAAGCATCAGATTGAAAACGCCGCATTCGAAGTCGCCACCCAGGTCCGTGCAGTCGAAGACAGCATCGACTCTGCGCTAGCCGAAATGGCTGAGCTGCAGGCGCGCATCATGCGTGCAAACAGCGTCGCTCGCACGGGGTTCGGCACCGTCCACCCCGTGCTCCAGCAGCTTGCTGCTGCCGTGTCGGGCCTCGTCGATGCCAGAGGCTCAGTCGTCGGCTGCCACGCCGCGCTGGCCGATGCCAAGGGCAAGGTACCGGGTCTTCGTACAGTCGGCTTCGGCGATGGCGAAGAATGCCCAAAGACCGCAGTCGCCGATCTGCGTATTGTAGCTTGATAGGATCGCCGGCTCGGCCGCAGGTTGAGCCGGCTATTCACCCATGCTGAGCCCGCCCATCTACTATACGATCCTCACGATCGTTTGCCTCTTCGCCTTCTGGCAGGGGAGAGCCGACGAGCGTGCGGCAGCGGCGATTTGCGTCCTCGCAACCGTCGCGAGCAACCTCGTGTATCAACCGACGAAGAGCTCTTACGCGGGGGTCGAAGTCGGCGTGTTCGTGGTCGACACGCTGACGTTGGTAGGCTTCACCTTGATCGCCCTTCGATCCGAGCGGTTCTGGCCGCTCTGGTTGGCGGGGCTTCAACTCACGACGGTCTTCTCTCACTTGCTGAAGGCCATCCAGCTCGACCTCATGCCGCAGGCCTATGCGGCGGCGGCCCGGTTCTGGGCCTATCCCATCTTCCTGATCATCGTGGTCGGCACCTGGCGTGCTGGTCGCAGGCGGCTGAGCGAACGGCGGCAGGCCGCTCTCGCCTAGCCTGCGGGTTGCGCTAGGCGCGCTCCAATCGCATGGGGACGCAATGTCCCGACGCAAGAAGTCGCATCAGAGCCACGGCACCCCCAACCGCCCCCGGTTCTGGGGCAAGCACGCCGTCGCGGCTGCGCTCGACAATCCGCGGCGCAAGATCCTCCGCGCTTGGGCGACCCGCGAGGCCGCGGAATTCATGCAGTTCCCGAAGGAGGTTCAGGTCACCCTGGCCGACGTCGCGGACCTCGGCAGGCTTGTGCCGCACGACGCGCCGCATCAGGGCGTGGTCGTTGAACTCGAACCGCTCGAGGACGTCTGGCTCGACGATGTTTTGGCCGAGGCGCCCGAGCGCGCGGTGCTCCTGGTTCTCGACCAGGTCACCGACCCGCACAACGTCGGCGCGATCCTGCGTTCGGCGGCAGCCTTCGGAGCGATCGGCATCGTGACGCAGGACAGGCATTCTCCCCCGGAAAGCGGCGCATTGGCAAAGGCGGCTTCAGGCGCGCTGGAGCGCGTTCCCTGGGCACGCGTCGTCAACCTCGCCCGCGCGCTGGAGCAGATCGGAGAGGCCGGCTTCTGGCGCATCGGCCTTGCCGGAGAAGCGGACACGGACTTGAAGGACGCGCTCGGGCCGCCACGCGTGGCCCTGGTGCTCGGAGCGGAGGGACCCGGCATGCGGCTCAACACGCGCGAGCATTGCGATGCGCTCGCCAAGCTACCCATCAGCAATGCCATCGAGAGCCTGAACGTGTCCAACGCGGCTGCCGTCGCCCTCTATGCGGCGAGCGTAGCCTGATGGTGCGCACGACCCACGCGCTTCACGAAAGCCTCGATGAACTCGCCCGGCTTGAGCCCGCCTTTGCAGCGGTTCTCGAGCAACACGGACGGCCAGAGCCACGCAACAGTCCTCCGGGTGCGACGACCTTGTTGCGGACTATCGTTGGCCAGCAGGTCAGCGTCGCTGCCGCCCGGTCGATGTGGAACAAGCTCGAGGCCGCCTACGGCTCGCCTCCCGACCTCAAACGCATCCTGAACGCGACGGACGAGGAACTGCGTGAGGCGGGCATCTCACGCCAGAAGGCGGGCTATGCGCGCAGCCTTGCCGACCTTGTGCTGTCCGGAGAACTGAACCTCGACGCCCTGCCTGCTGACGACGAGGAGGCGATCGAGCTGCTGACGCGGATCAAGGGCATCGGCCGCTGGTCCGCGGAAATCTATCTGCTGTTCGCGGAGGGAAGGCGCGACGTCTGGCCTGCGGGCGATCTCGCCGTGCAAGTCTCGATCGGTCGCCTGCTGGGCCTGGATGACAAGCCTTCGGAGAAGCAGCTGCGCGAAATCGCCGAGCGCTGGCGTCCTCACCGCGGAGCCGCCGCGGTGCTCGCCTGGCACAGCTACAATTCGGTAGGAACGGCGCTTTAGCTACTTGCGGACGCGAACCGTGTGTTCGTGCGCGCCGAGGCCGTTGTAGTTGCGCGCACCCTCGGCGACGACCAGCGGGGCCATCTTTTCGCCCGACGAATTGCGACCGACGATGTAGCTGGCGGATGTCTGCCCCTCACCGCCGCTCCAGCGATAAAGGGCGTTGAAGCCGATGAGCGGCACGAACAGGTTCCTGCCGCCCGCCTCGAAAATCCTCATCTGGTCACGCGCGACCGTCGTCGAGCTGCGGAAGGACATGCGCTGCAGCGGCGGGATCAGCGGAACCCGCTCGCCCTGTGCGACCGGATTGGCGAAAAAGGCCGCCATCGCCTCGTCCTGGTCCGCGCCTGCGTTGAACAGCGAGGCTTCGATCAGAACCTCGCGCGCCGGTGCGCTTCCCGAATTGAATACGGTCACGTCGAAGTGGACGGTCGCCTTGTCGCCGTCGATCACCGCGCTCGTCGGCGTGAACTCGATATCCAGCCACGGACGCAGGCGCGAAGACACGAGCCCAACGGAGGGCGGCGGAGGCGCCGGCTCGGGCCGGACGTCCACGTCGGGCATGGCCCTGAGCCGCGTCGACACGATACCGCCCATGACCGGAGCCTCCGGAATAGGCGAACGCCGCGCTTGAGGCGGAGTTGGCGCCGGGCGAGGTGCAGGGCGAGCCGGCGGAGAGGGAGGCGGGGCGAGTTCGAAGGCCGACCCATCCGCGCCAGCGCCGGCGAAAGCGTAGCGCTCGCGAGGCCGACGGAAGTACCAAACGGCCGCACCGGCTGCAGACAGCAGCGCCAGGAGCCACGGCCAAAGGGCAAGCGCGCCGCCCTGAACCTCCGTCGAGGTCGGCACGAACGGCTCGGCCTCCGGCGTTGCCACGGGCTGTGTCGTGACCGGGGCCGGAGTGAAAGTCGACGGTCCCGAATTGCCGCTCAGCGAGCCGAAGTTCAGCCCACCCGTGGAGCCTTGGGCGGTCCGCGCCTGCGCGGTGTTCCGCTCCACGGCGTTCGATGCGACGGCACGCGAAGGCTGCGCAGCCGGATTGGCTCTGGGCTCGGAAGGCCCGGCGGCAGCGACAGACTGGCTCGGCGCGGACTGCGGCTGTGCCGGAGTCTCGGCGCGGCGCGTGACCGTCCCGGACAGCGAGAAATTGCGCAGCTGTGCCGGACCCACGGCGTCCGGAGTCTCGGACGTCGTGGGTGGCGGAACGTTGGGGCGCGGAACGGCGTCGTCGGAAGCCGCATCCTGGGCGTGCGCGGGCGCAGCAAAGACCGTCGCAAGCGCCACGGCCGCCGGAATCACGCGCAATCTAGACTTCATCCTCACCCGCTTAACTGCCTGAAGTGCGCCGCCGCCTTGTCCGCGGCAGCGACTCCGTCGCTTTGACGTCCAATTCGCCGTACTTCAAGCACAGGGTGGATGAACCGCAGCCATCCAGCGACGAAAATCGCTGAATCGAGTGTTCTAGCGCGCGTCGACCAGAACGAGCTCGGCATCTTCGGTCGCCGTGACGGTGACCTTGTCCTCCCCGGTGATCGCCACGCCGTCGCGCTTCTCGGCCGTTGTGCCGTTCACTTCGACCTTGGCACTGGGCACGAGGTAGAGGTGCCGCGACGGGTCGACCGAATATTCCAGCGTCTCGCCGGCCTTCAGCGTGGCTCCGAGAATCCGCGCATCGGAATTGATGTGCAGGACGTCGTGGTCGCCGTTGCAGCTGGCGAGCAGCTGGAACTGACCCTCGCGGGTTTCCTTCGGGAAGGGCTTGGCGCCCCAGCTCGGCTGGGCGTTCGGCTTGTCGGTCTCGATCCAGATTTGGAAGAGAGTCGTGTCCTCGTCCTCGAGATTATATTCGGCGTGGGTCACGCCCGTGCCGGCGCTCATCACCTGCACGTCACCCGCGCCGGTGCGGCCTTTGTTACCCATCGAGTCCTGGTGCGTGATCGCGCCGGTGCGGACATAGGTAATGATCTCCATGTCCCGGTGCGGGTGCGGCGGGAAGCCGGACTTCGCGGCGATCTTGTCGTCGTTCCAGACGCGAATGCGGCCCCAGCCCATGCGGTTGGGATCGTAGTAGTTCGCGAAGGAAAAATGATGGCGGGCATCGAGCCAGCCGTGGTCGGCGTGGCCCAGCGAGTCAAATTTGCGGATGTCGATCATGCGATGAAGGTGGCGAACCCGCTGAGGGCTTCAAGTGTCACGGAAGTAACTGCAGTCCGGAGGCGTAGCGGGCCGCCTTTTCGGCATAGTGCGCAGCCGACAGGCGCAGGCCGGCTTTCTCCGCATCCGTCAGCGGACGGATCAGCCGCGCGGGCGCGCCGACAATGAGCCCGCCTTCCTCGAATCTCTTGCCCTCGGTGATCAGGGCATTGGCTCCGACCAGGCACTCCGGGCCGAGGAAGGCGCCGTTGAGGACGCGTGCGCCCATGCCGATCAGGCAATCGTCGGACACGGTGCAGCCGTGGAGGATCGCCTGATGGCCCACCGTCACCCGCGCGCCGATCGTCAGTGGGGCGCCCGGATCCGAATGACCAACGGCACCATCCTGGAAGTTCGTCTCCTCGCCAAGGATGATCGGCGTGTTATCAGCGCGGATGACGGCGCCGAACCAAACGCTTGCCCTCGCCGCCAGACGGACGTCTCCAATGAGTTCGGCCGACGGCGCCGCCCAAGCCCCCTCAGCGAGCTGGGGTGAAAGGCCGTCGATCGCGTAAAGGCTCATTCCTCGAACGCGCCCAGGAAGACTTCCTCCCCCGCGACGCCCTCCAGTTCCGCGTCGAGGCCGCGATATTCGACGCCGAACTGGTCCTCGAAGGCTTCGAAGTTGGCCAGGCCGTCCCAGCGGTCGAGGGTCAGCCACCAGCCGCCGCGTTCACAGGGACGGAGCAGCACAGTTCCCTGGTAGCCAAGTGCCTGCTCGAACAGGCGCGACCAGACCCCGTTGCCGGAATAGGCCTGCTCGAACTCCCGTTCACGCCCCTCGGCAGGACGGAACTTCCAGACGCGCACGTGGGTCATGCCGACGCATTACACTCGCGAGCGGGTTCAAGTCATCCGCGCTGCGGCTCCGGCCTGATGAACACTCGCGCAAGCTCGGGATGACGATCGCGCAACCCGCCTTCGATCCGCCCGATAAGCTTCTCGACGTCCGGGATCTTGAGGCTGTCGTCGAACTCCACGTCCATCGTCGCGATCACCTGGTCCGGCGCCATGTGCGTGGTCAGCACCCGGCTGACGCTACGGACGCAGCTCTCGCGGTTGGCGGCGTCGCGGATAGCTTTCTGAAGTTCCGGGTCCGCGCGCTCGCCGATCAGCAGGTTCTTGCTCTCGCGGGCGAGCACGATCGCGACTCCTCCCAAGACGAGCCCGATCAGGATCGATGCTGCGCCGTCGATCCACGGCGCGTCGAGCTCAACTGCCAGAGCAGTGCCGACCGCGGCGATAACGATACCGATGAGCGCCGCGGAATCCTCGAACAGGACCATGAAAGACGTCGGGTCCTTGCTGACGCGAATGACATGCCAGAACGACCCGTCGCCCCTCGCCCGCTGGAACCCACGCCAGGCGACGAACCATGACGCTCCCTCAAAGATGAAGGCGAGGCCGAGCACGATGAAGTTGATGAAGGGCTTGGTGATCGCCTCGGGATGCCGGATGTGAACGATCCCCTCGTAGATCGAGATGCCCGCTCCGAGTGCGAAGATCAGCAAAGCGACGACGAAGCACCAGAAGTAGAGCTCGCGCCCGTAGCCGAACGGATGCACGTCGTCGGGAGGCTGCGTCGAACGATGCTGGCCGTAGAGCAGCAGCACCTCATTTCCGGTATCCACCAGCGAGTGGACGGCCTCGCTGAGCATGGCGGAGCTTCCCGTGATGGCGGCGGCGATCCCCTTGGTGACGGCAATCAGCAGGTTGCCGATCAGGGCGGCGATGATCGCCGGACGGGATTCGCTCTTGGCCACCAGCGGAGAACCACCCCATCCGAGGAAGTTTCCGCGTCCGTAGCGATTTAGAAACCATTAGGATTTGCGGCGCAGGGTTGGCCGCAATGAAGGTCAGTCCGGTCATTGCGCTTATCGTAGCGGCTCTCGCCCTCGTCCCGGACGAGGCGAACGCGGCCGCCTTTGTCGCGACCTCGGCAGGTCTCGATAACGTCAATGCGCGGATCCTGATGCTCCACAATACGGCACGAGCTGAAGTCGGCGCTCTGCCGCTGCAGTGGGATCCGAACCTGGCGATCGCGGCGGCATCCTACGGTCCAGCGCTCTCGCGCATTGGCCACCTTGTCCATTCGCCGCGCACCGGCCGCGAAAACCAGCGCGAGAATTTGTGGATGGGCCAGGACGGCCGTTTCCAGCCGGAGCAGATGGTCGGCGCGTGGACTGACGAGAAGCGGCTCTTCTACCCCGGCGCGTTTCCCAACGTCAGCCGCTCAGGGAACTGGGCAGACGTGGCCCACTATACGCAGATGATCTGGAAGACGACGACGCACGTCGGCTGCGCCATCTATCGCGACGGCACCTGGGACTATCTGATTTGCCGCTATTCGCCGCCGGGCAATCGAGACGGTAATGTCGTTCCTTAGTAAAGGAACATTGGCATACCCTCTACGCGCATGAGCTTCGCGCGGTAGATGGCGGGGTCATAAAGGCCCGACACGTCGACGACCTTCTGGCCCTCTTCCAGCGTTCCGATCGGCACGTGGCAGTAATTGCCGTCCTTGAGCGCGACCATCCGGGCATACTCTTTGCGGGCGAGCAGCTGGATCGCCAGCGCTCCGAAGGCGAGGCCGACCATGCGGTCCATGGCGTCCGGCTCCCCTGCCCGCATCAGGTAGGCAAGCTCCTGAATGACGGTGCCCTGGCCGAGGCGCTGCTTGATCGCACGGCCGAGGCGGCGGCTGACGCTGATCTCCTCCCGCTCGCTCCCGGGGAGTGAGCGCATCGTATCGTCGCCATTGCCCTCGCCCGCGATGCGCGCCCCCTCGGAGATGACGCACATGGCGTAACCGGAGCCGCTCTCTTCCTTGTCGCGCTCCAGAAGAGGCAGGAGCACGTCGAGATCCGCGGGCACTTCGGCAATGACGGTGCGGTCAACCTGCGCGAGGAAGCCGGCAAGTAGGGCCGTCTCGCCGCTGCGCCGCCCGAACAGCTCGACGATGCCGATGCGCTCGTGGCTGCCGACCGTGGTCCGCAGGGCGTTGATGGCTTCAACCGAGCGGCTGACCGCCGTTGAGAAGCCGATGCAATAGTCGGTGCCGAAGACGTCGTTATCCATCGTCTTCGGAACGGAGACGACGGGGAAACCCTGCCGCGAAAGGTGCGCCGAAAAGCGCAAGGTGCCGTCACCGCCCAGCGTGACCATTGCGTCAACGCCCAGCCGTTCGAGCGTGTGCATGACCTGCGTGGTCTTGTCGCCATCGGCGATCGTGCGCGGGTCGAGGCGCGAGGTGTGGAGGATGGTACCGCCCATGCGGTCGATGCCGCGGACGTTGTCGCGGGTCAGCGGCCGGCTGTTCGCCGCGATCGATGCGGGATCGTCGGGATCGATCTCGAGAACGCCCTGCCAGCCGCGTTTGAAGCCGATGACTTCCCAGCCGAGGTCGTCGGCGGAAAGCGTGATCGAGCGAATGCAGGGGTTGAGCCCAGGCACATCGCCGCCGCCGGTCAGGATTCCGATCTTCACTGCGCCCCCGCTTTCACCATCCGCGCGGCACAGCATTTAGGGAGCGGGTGTGTCAACTCGCCATCCGGCGGATCGTCATGCTCGTCATACCCCCGGGCATGACTGCGCGTGACGATGGTGCCCAGGAGAGGACCCAAACATCCATTCACCCATGTTCGCCATGGTACAACTTCCTTTCGAAAAAGCTCTGTTTTACTGGGATTTCGTTCAGGGACGTTCATGGACGGTTGCTGCAATTCACTCTCGTGGGTAAGGCTCTGGGCAAGGCTTAAGCGTCGAGGAACCTGTGGCAACTTTCCGATCACTGAGGGCGCTGCAAGTTGAGAAGCTGGGTGTAGGCACATACGCCGATGGCGGAAACCTCTTCCTGAGGGTTCGAAGTTCGGCATCACGACAGTGGATCTTCCGATACAAGCTGGGAGGCCGCGTCACCGAGATAAGCATCGGTCCGACGCGCGTAGTAAGTTTGCGCGAAGCCCGCGATACAGCAGAGGCTATGCGACGCGCCGCAAGGCAGGGCGTTGATCCTAGGAGCGTCTTGAAAAGGAGCAATTCCCAAGGTTTGACCTTCCGCGACTATGCCGAGCGATTAATTGCGCATCGTTTGCCATCATTGAAGCCCGGCCGTCACCAGGACAAGTTCGGCAATTCTCTTCGTGACTATGTGTACCCCTTCATTGGTCGGTCGCGGCCTTTGGAGATCGGGTTTGCTGACGTTGAAAACATTTTGAAGCAAGCCGTCTGGGATTCTCGCCAAGGCCGCCTCCGCCCATTTTGGAATTGCAAATACGAAACCGCGAGCCGCGTGCGGCGACGGATAGAAGCTGTTCTGGATTACGCAGATCGTGTCGAGGGCAACGACCGACGGAATCCGGCTGCGTGGAAGGGTGGATTGGAACACAGTCAATTGGGACGCCGCCCGAGGGTTGTCCATCGTGCGTCACTGCCACACGCGGCGGTACCAAATTTGATGTCAAGGCTCCGAGCAGCGAAGAGCCAAAGCTCCCTTTGCTTGAGGTTCATTATCTTAACGGGCGCTAGGTCTGGTGAAGCGAGGGCCGCCACTTGGTCGGAAGTCGACTTAGAGAATGCGCTTTGGACCGTCCAAGCTAATCGAACGAAGATGGGCGTGCTTTGGAGAGTTCCTCTCAGCGAGGAAGCGTTATCCATCCTGACTGAACTCCGCTCCTCGGTCGATGAGGCTCACGATTACGTCTTTGCAGGTCCGACCAAAAAACCGTTATCGGACGTCGCAGTGAGCAAGGCGCTTCATGCATTCGAACCTCATGTGACGGTCCATGGTTTTCGAGCGTCGTTCCGAACGTGGGGTGCAGAGCAAGGGCAGTTTGCGAATGAAGTGCTGGAAAGAGCACTTGGACACGTGGATGCCAACAAAGTTCGTGCCGCTTATCAGAGAAGCGACCTCCTTGAAGAGCGTAGAAAGCTCGCACATGAGTGGTGCGCTTACCTTAGCCCTGCAGGTTCCTTTCCCTCGTGAGGCCAGCGCCGGGACGCGGCTGTCCGAATACTATTTTCCCGTTTCTACCAGGCGAGACGGGCTTACGAGGCTGGCGAGCGCTTGTTCACAGGTCTGGATTGGCGGAAGGTGCCGAAACGGGGAGTATTCATGGCAAGTAGCCGCGGCACGCTGTTCAGTGAGTATTACCTGTCTGAAGGCGTTGCTACCGCGTCGGACTGGGAAAGCACATTCTCGCAGCTCGACAGCGTCCGCGCGCAAGTCACCGCGCTCCTCGACGATTTCGCCGGGCGGAATGCGCCCGGGGAAGCGGAAACCGAAAGCGATCTAGTAGAGCCATTACTACACATTTTAGGGTGGACCGACTTCCTTCCGCAGATTCGTACATCTGCAAGAGGCAGGACGGATGTTCCGGATTATCTGTTGTTTACGTCGGAATCGGCCAAGGCCGCTGCGACGATCCTGTCCCCAGCAGAGCGTTATCGACAGGGCGCGGCCATTGTTGAGGTCAAGGCTTGGGAGATCCAGCTCGACAAGGCATCCAAAGAGATCAGTGCGGGCGCGCCGTCCACACAAATTCTGCGATACCTTAGCGCCGTAGAAGCTCATTCCTCGGGTTCGATCCGATTTGGGATGCTGACGAATGGCCGGGTTTGGCGACTCTACGACGTGAAGGCGTCGTCCCGCCTCGAAGGATTTGTCGAAATCGATTTGTACGAGGCGGTCGAGAGAGTTGTGGTTAGCCCCGACAGCCGTCGGGATGCCGATCATTTACTGCGCCTTTTCATGTTCCTCTTCGGAAAAGACGGGTTTCGCAAAGACGCAGGACAACAAACGCGTCTTGTGCAAGCCTTGCGTGACAGCAAGGGTTTCGAAGGGCGCGTTACCGAGGCCCTCGCCGCCACAGTTTTTGAGAACGTCTTCCCGTCCCTGGCAAATGCAATTTCAAGCGCCGATCCCGACCGGCCGAAAACGCCAAGCATTTCCTATCTCAACGAGGTCCGCGACGCTGCCCTGACTTGGCTCTACAGACTTCTCTTTGTCCTTTATGCTGAGGACCGCAGCCTGTTGCCCACCAGGGCGCGCCGGGATGGCCTCTGGGCTCTCCGAAATGAGGTGGCTCGTGCTATTGATAACAGCGAGCTGCTCAGCAGTAGCCGTCGAAACTACGACGGCGACCTAAGGGACCTTTGGACACAAATCGATCTGGGCGACGAGGATATTGGCTTGCCGCCATACAACGGCGGGCTCTTCCGACAGGGCCGTTCCGAGCTCCTCGATCGTTCATTGATCTCTGACGCCGACTTCGCCCCCCTCCTCGACGCTCTGTCTAGAGAGCGCATTGAGGGACGAGCCAAATTCATCAATTACCGAGATCTGTCGGTCCAGCACCTCGGGTCTGTCTACGAGCGCCTTTTGGAATTCGATTTAGCCGCTGCAGATGGATTGATTGTTACCCGGCCTCAGGCCTTCGCCCGCAAGACAAGCGGCAGCTACTATACCCCCGAGGACCTGGTAATGCTGGTTATCAGGCGGACCGTCGGTCCGCTTGTTGCGGAGCGCAAGGCTTCTTTCGAAACGCGAGCTCACGAACTGCAGCGTGGTAGCGGATCGCCAGAACAAGCAAGAGAGCAGCTCTCTGAGCTCGATCCCGCGGCGAGAATCTTACAACTGCGCATCTGCGATCCGGCAATGGGGTCGGGTCACTTCCTCGTTAGTTTGGTAGATTTTCTTGCTGACGAAGTTCTGAAAGCGACAGACGAGGCGGCCGAGCTCGCGTCTTGGGCGGATTATAGCTCGCCCTTGCTCACACGCTTGATCAGCATTCGTAGTCACATAATGTCGGAGGCCCGGCTGCATGGCTGGGCGGTGCACGATGAGCAGCTGATTGATCGGCAGCTGGTGAGGCGGATTATCCTCAAACGAGTGATCCATGGCGTCGACAAGAATCCGATGGCAGTGGAACTAGCCAAACTCTCACTCTGGCTCCACACGTTTACCGTCGGCGCACCCCTCTCCTTTCTCGACCATCATTTGCGCTGTGGGGATAGCCTTTTCGGAGAGTGGGTACGACCTGCCCTAGACACGTTAGCAGGGCGCGGACTTTTTGGGCGAGATGCAGTCTTGCGCGCCGCAAAGGCTACGCAATCGATGCAGCGCGTAGAAGAGCTCAGTGACGCCGATATCACTGAGGTCAGAGCTTCGCGCAGCAACTTCGCTGAAGTCAGCCGCGAGACCGCAGATGCGCACAAATTACTGAGCTTGTTGCAAGGCTGGCGATGGATCGGCGCGTCAACTGAAAGCGCTCGGAAGGAGGCGCGCAAGCTGCGGCGTGAGGCAGATGCCATAGCATTACGGGACCCGAAAGGTGCCCTACGGTTGGGCGAGGCGAGCTCCTTTTTAGCGAGACGAGTCGTCGCCCTTGATCGTCTCCTCGAAGGTGAATTCGGTGACATCAACGTCGCAATCGATAATTTCTATGGTCGAGTGACAGATCCAGATCCGGCCGTAGCGCAGCTAGCAGAAGCACGGTCTGTTGCGGAGACTACCAACTTCCTTCACTGGGAGATCGACTTTCCTGGCGTGTGGAGCGACTGGACCAGCGATTCACCCGAAGGAGGCTTCGACGCGGTAATTGGCAATCCGCCTTGGGACCGCCTGAAAATGCAGGATGTTGAGTGGTTCGCGGCACGCGAGCCAGAAGTTGCCTACGCGACAAGAGCGTCTGATCGGAAACGAATGGTTGAGGCGCTTCGCAAGACGCGGCACCCCGTGGCTCTGGATTACGAGCGCGCTTCCCGCCACGCCAGCATGGCCGCCCGCATGGCAGCGTTACCACCTGAGAAGGGAGGGCAATACCCTCTGCTCGGCGGCGGAGATGTAAATCTATATTCACTCTTTGTAGAGCGAGCAGAGCGACTTGTAGCAAAGGATGGATTGGTTGGTCTGCTCGTCCCAAGTGGGATCGCTGGAGACCTAGGAGCCAGCACGTTCTTTCGAAGCATCAGTACAACGGGACGTCTCAGTTCCCTGCTTGATTTCGCCAACAAACCGACGTCCAGAGACAACGCTTTTTTCGAAGGGGTTGATAGCCGCTTCAAGTTCTCAGCGCTGATTTTTGGTGGAACCTCGCGGACTTCCGAACAGGCTGAATGCGGGTTCTTCCTAGTCGGGACATCAGATCAGGATCTGGCTTCAGAAACGTTCCGATTGAGCCCCGCCGATTTCGCAGCGGTGAACCCAAATAGTGGTACCGCGCCTGTCTTCAGAAATCGCCGCGACGCCGCCCTGATTACCGGAATTTATAAAAGGATTCCAATTCTCGTTGACCACAACACACCCGAGCCGGAACGGCCTTGGAAGGTTCGTTATCGCACGATGTTCCATATGACGAACGATAGCGACAAATTTCGAACTGCCGAGGAATTAGCCAATAGTGGCTGGTATCAAGTTGAAGGCGGATACTGGCGCAAGGGCATCGAGGAAGCCGTACCTCTCTACACGGGCCGGATGTTCAACCAATTCGACCATCGCGCGGCTGGAGTAGAAGTCAACGAAGAGAATCTCCACAATCCCGCTTTGAGCGATCGAGCGTCTACTGAGCAAAAGGCAGATCCTTCATTTAAGCCGAGCCCGCAATTTTGGGTCAAATGGTCTGAGGTTGAGCCGAAGAGAGATTGGTGCTTGGCATTTCGGGACATCGCGCGACCTACAGATGTGCGTACTATAATTGCGGCCGTGCTTCCGAAGGCAGCGTATGGCAACAAAGCTCCACTGCTTTTGACCGCAGATGCTCAAAGTGCCGCGTTGCTCTTGGCCAATCTCAATTCGTTTGCGTTGGACTTCGTTGCGCGTTCGAAGATTCAATCTGCGAATGCAAACTGGTATATAATGGAGCAATTGCCCATCCTCACTCCCAATGCGTACGACCGGAGTTTCGGTCACAGATCCGCATCGGAAATTGTAACTGAGGAAGTTCTTGCATTAACTTATACTGCGCACGATCTTGCGGAATTTGCGCGGGACATGGATTACCTTGATGAGACTGGCGACGTGCGTACGCCAATCTTGTGGAACGACGAAGACCGGCGGCAACGTCGCGCTCGTCTAGATGCGCTCTATTTTCATCTGTACGGGCTGTCTCCAGACGACGCCCATTACGTACTATCCACTTTCCCCATCGTGCGCCGCAAAGACGAGCTGGAACATGGGCATTTCGTCACTCGTGATCTAATCATCGGGCACATGAGAGCGCTTCAGGCCGGAGATTCCCGTGCGATTATCTCCTCCCAAGCAAGCCGTTCAAGAGGTCCGAAAATGAATGATGCCGCCTAACATGGCCATTACAGTTTGCCTTCGGGAGCAGAAGACCGGCAACTCGAAGGGCCTTTACCAAGATCTAAACAGACTGCTTCGTACGCCAGGCTTGAAATCGGTTAGATTTTGCGTGGCATATGCACGATGGGATGGAATTGGACTTATTAGTGAGTCCCTTGAATCTTTTCTTAGCAACGGTGGATCATTCGACAGCATTTTCGGTGCTGGAAACGGCGTAACGACCCCTGACGCTTTGTATTACGGCCTTGCCCTCGGGGCCCGTTTTCCCGGTCGCACCTACGCCGGGTTCGTCGAAGACACTTATCAAAATGCCATATTCCATCCGAAGATCTACGAATTCAGATTCGAAAACGAAGTCGTAGCCCTCCTGGGATCTGCAAATCTAACCGGCGGTGGACTCTCTCGTAATTCCGAACTCGGGGCCGAGCTTCGCTGCCCCATGGGTCAGCCGTTTGAAAAGCAACTTGCTGACTATTGGATCGAAGCAAAGAAGACCGCGAAAGCGGTGTCGCTTGCAGAAATCCGTAGACTGGCGTCCTCAGCTGGTGCGGGCTCCGAACGTCGGGATGAGGTTGGAGGCGCGAAGAAAGGGAAGCCCTATCTCACGACTGGAGTGAGAACTGCCCCCAAGCCCCTATTCGCTCAGATCCTCAACCTACCAAACTTCTCGAACGACAAAAAACTGAAGTTATTAGCGGAAATGGATGCGCTGTCTGACAAGCCAACGCATCTGTATCTGCAGATCTTTGCGCGCGAGACCGGTGGCTCGAAGGGAAAGTCGGGAACCGCGGTGCAACTCCCGGTGGGTACTTTAGGAGCATATTTCGGATTACGCGACGACGAAGAGAGAATGGTGACCTTTCGGTTTCCGAGCGAGGAAATCGCCTCTCGGATTACTCACTTTTCCAACAGCACTCACCAAGTGCGGTTGAGCCCTATTATGACCGTCAACCGCCCCGCGATCCTTCATCTCGAGCGAGCTGGTGAGGATTTGTACTCCGCTAGGTTCGTTCCAGCGTCCGCATACAATGGGACTTTGGAATCCAAATGCCCGAACCAGACGCGAAAGGGCGCGCGCAGATGGGGCGTTTTTTAGAAGCCACAACTCGCCCAGTTTCCTCTTAGCGTCTCGGCACTTGAAGGATCGCGATAGCGAGTTCTCTTCCAATCTCAACACCGCTTGTCACGGCGCTGCTCCTACACCTTTAGCGCCGGAGCAAATAACCCCCCCTCGCGCGCGCGCGCGTTTTTTTAGGGCTGTTTTTGGGTATACCCCGTTTGCCCCGGTGGGGCCTTCTAGCGGCAGGAATGGGTCGAAAGCCGCCATTAGGAGACCATTGAACATTGTCGCGATACGGTGCGGATATGAAGGTGTTTTCATTCCTCGTACTGCTCCCCTTTGCTGCAGCTGGGGCCGCGGAAACACCGATTTATGGGTTAGGCCAAGCTAAGGACGGCGACAGCCTGATGGTTGGCGAAAAGGAAGTCCGCCTGTTCGGCATCGACGCTCCGGAGTTCGACCAGACCTGCAAGCGCGGCGGCCAGAACTGGGGCTGCGGCTCCGCCGCTGCTGACGAGCTGATGAAGCTGGTGACTGGCAAGCAGGTCCGATGCGATTCCATGGGCGTCGATCAGCACCAGCGCATCCTTGGGCGGTGCACGGTCGGAACAACCGACATCAATCGGACGATGGTCGCGACGGGCTATGCCGTCGCCTATCGCCACTACTCATCCGATTACGTCTCCGCCGAGGAGATGGCGAAGGCTTACAAGCGTGGGCTTTGGGCCGGGACGTTCCAGATGCCTAGCGATTACCGGCACAGCGGCGAGCCGCAGGTCGAGCCGGGAAGGCCGATGAGGGCCAAGCGCGCCGCATCCAGCGACTGGCAGGGACGCGCCAACGGCAATTGCAACATCAAGGGCAATCGCAACCGGAAGGGTCAGTGGATCTACCACCTTCCGGGCATGCCGTATTACGATCAGACACGGGCAGAAGAGATTTTCTGTACTGAGGCCGATGCCCAAGCTGCAGGGTATCGTCGAGCAATCGTAAGATGAGGGCGTGGAGTTTGGGTCGAAAGCTGCCATATCCTTTTGGCCGCTCTAGAAGATGCAGATGCAGCGCATTGAAGCGGGGAACGCGGTCTCATCAAAGCCCGATACCCTGGCACCGCCCCACCACCTTTGACTCCGAGGCGCTACCCAGCCCCGGCGATTAGGAATGACGGTAAGGGCGATGGTCGTCGACAAGCCCGGCCCGCCACCGCAGCGTCAACTGCCTCGCTCGCACTCTCTCGTCGCTTTTTGGGGCAGAGAGTTGCCCGCGGTCCCGAACACGGCACCAGTTCAGGCAATGTTGTTGTTGTGGGAATGGATTTGCAATCTAGCGCGAAAACGAGGTTCGTCGATGTTGTGGATTTATCTGAGGTCGAACTCGCAACCTGTAGATACTGATGCGCTTGGCGGTAGCGCTGAATACGTAAGCTGCCCACTTGTTGCCGACGACGACTATCGTTTCTTGCTCCTCCAGAAGCGTTGAAAGTGACAAGGTCGTATCGCGGCCTCCAAGATACCCGCGAAGGAAGACCACATCCGGTCCGCTTTTGGCCGTCGCGGCGAATTGGTCGTATGTCCGAAAGTTGCTGGCCCAAGCCATCAAAAACCCCTGTTTTTTGGTGAAGCGCTGGGATGGGCAAGGACGACCAGTCCCCATCAGCGATGGGGCTGGTCCGCCCTTGCCGCGGTCAACTGCTCTTCGGAGCCAGCAGCCGTTCAAGGGGTCCCGCCTGGCCGCCAGGCGATGACTCAGCAGCTACTTGCGGGATTGGCGGCTCCCGGCGACCCCGCTTCTGCCGTTCGGACTGCGGTTGGGGCTCTGGTCGCGTCCCACGGTAACCCCATAGCTGAGCCACCCCGCCGTTATCCGACAATGGCCCAGTAGCCTAAGTATCCTCAGGTCGGCGTCTGACGGCCGACGAATGCTTTGAGACTTTCGACGGGTATCAACGTTCGCCGTCCGATTTTGAAAGTCGCGAGGCGGCCATTCTGTATCAACGCGTAAATCGTCGTACGTCCGACCCCCAGAGCATGGGCGGCCTCGTGTACTGAAGTTGCGATAACGTCCATCGTTTGTCTCCGCTCAGGATGCTCGGGGCATTGTCAGCTCAGACGAAGGCGAGATCACTGGACTTTTTTCCAGATAAATGGACAGCAACCGTTCGCGAGGGGCTTGGACATTTATTCCGAATTTTTGTCCAAACTATCCCGGTATGTTCTATAGCCGCGCGTTAGCCGTTTCACCTTACTCTCGAAAGTGGCTGGGCCGCTCGCTCGTCCGGCCAGGCGGACCGCGGCAGCGTTTAGAGAGCTAACCTCTCCGGAGCTCAGGAGCCCCTGCATTTCGACGATCAAACTAGCATCGCTGTCCGAATAGCCGCCGCTGTTGCGCGGCCGACCGCGAGCCCCGCGGGAAGCCTCAAGAGATCCGGTAATTAGCCGCCGGGCGTGCTCCGGCGGCACGAAGGTGTGCCTGTCCTGCAGTAGCTTTTGGTCCGCCTCACTTAACAGCCCACGGCGATCCCCTTTGACGTACCTGGCAATTTCAGTTCCAACGCCGCCCTTCTCCAGTAACGTGCGGACATCTGGAAAATTCTTTGTAAGCTCCTTTCCCCGCTCAATAGCGTCGAGGAGACCACGATGTTTTGCCAAATCCCGTCTCCGTCGGGACTCCACAGAAAATGGGGAAGCGCGTGGAGTAAGCGCGTTTGTCGGATGGCCGTCCTATCCCCGCTTCCGATCTTCATTGATAACTCGGTCCAAGGCAACACACTCAACGTAGTAGCAAGGCCAACTTGCCCTCGAGTTTCCCGGCGGATACGGACCAGACCTAATCGGGGGACCGCCGCATGGAAGACGAAGACCTGATTGTCGAAAATTTGGAGGAGTTGGACGACGAAGCTCCAGCCGATGACCGCGAGCGGTCTCGCGATCCGGACGAGTTCTTCGCTAAAAGTGCATTCAGAATTGTTTATCAGACCAACAACTTCTTCTTACCTCAAATTCGCGACCTGATAGACAAGGGCGAGGTTCTGAACCTTCGGCCGGAATATCAACGAAGATTGCGTTGGACGACGCCGCAGAAATCTCGACTAATCGAGTCTTTGCTGCTGAACATCCCAATCCCTCCAATCTTCCTCTTTGAAAGTGACGCAGCACGCTACGAAGTAATGGACGGACAACAGCGGCTTAACACTGTCCGGGAATATCTCTCTGGGGCATTCTCGTTGAGTGGCCTCGAGGTTCTCCAGCCACTGAATGGTCTGCGGTACACGGCATGCCCTCCTAGAATAAAAAGGGCCTTAGATCGGGCAACATTATCCGCCGTGGTCCTTTTGCTCGAAAGCGAACCGGCCGGACGCCTTTCCCTCACAGACGTTCGCCGCTTCATCTTCGACCGGCTCAACACGGGCGGGACCAAATTAAACCCGCAGGAGATTCGAAACGCCATCTACCCTGGCAACTTCAATCAGGCCTTAATCCGGCTAAGCCGATACCCGCTATTCACACACGCCTTTGACATACCCGAATACGTCGAGGCTGATCCCAACGATTATTACGAGAACCCAAGACGGCAGAAGAACAACCTCTATTCGACCATGGGCGATTGCCAGCTCGTGCTCCGATACTTCGCGCTCATCGACGACGATAATATCCGTGGTTCCATGAAGACGATGCTCGACAGAGCGATGAGCACACGCATGGGCATCACGCACGAGCAAGCGATGGCGTTGGAGGATGAATTTCGAGAGCGCTTTAGGTTCCTTTACGAGCTTTTCGAAGGTGAACCCTTCCGATTGCTGCCAGATGAGAGGGGACGGACACGTGTGTCAGCAGCCCTGTACGACGCCTCGATGGTAGCGATACGCATGCTCTGGGCGCAGCGAGCAGACATTGCCGCGGACGCGCTGGGAGTTCGGCAGCGGATGGAGACCGCTCTAGATGATCCGGAGCAACTGCATGTGCTGACCGGGCAGGGAAATACGGCGAACGCCGTGCGCGCCCGGATCGGCCTTATGATGAAGATACTGCTCCCGACGGGTTAGCTGTGCCTTCGGTCTTTGCCTTGGTCGTTGAAGAGTTCGAAGAAGAGCTCGCAGCTATCTCCGCGTTAGTCAACGCGGCCGCAGACCCTAGCTTAGGCGGACCTCGAGCTCGTGTCGCGGGCGCGAACGCGGCGATCCTTCTGCTTGCCGCGACTTTCGAGGAATTCGTGAGGGAACTCGCCCGGTCTTTTGCACGCGCCGTTGTTGAGGGGTGCGACTCTTACGACAAGCTGCCTCCACGGCTGGCGACGGTCGCTTGGCGCAGGACGATGGAGTCGTTGGCCAGGCTACGGTTGAATGACAGAACAGAAGTTTTCTCCCGGGAGAGCATATTCGCGGACGCCCAGACGAGGTTCACCATCGCCTATGAGTTCTGCCGCGGAGATCTGACCCAAGACATTTATCAGGAGCTGATCCACAACGAGAGCAACATGCGGCCACAGGAACTGAATTCTCTGTTCAATCTGAGCGGACTGGGTAACGTTTGCGGTCTCGCAAGCGCGGAAGCCGAACTTTTGACCGAGTTGGGAGAGACGGAACCCGGACAGGCCGCTCCCCGGCTTGTTGAACGGCTAGAGGACTTCTTTGAACGGCGTAACCAAGTCGCTCACTCGCTCAATTCTATGCGGTCCAGTGGGCCCGAGCAGATAACCGCAGACATCGCCCTGTTGAGCGCTTTCGGGCGTAGCGTTCAAAAGGTGTTGGAGAGAGAGGCTCCACGCCCCGCCAGAGACGCCTCGACACCAGCCGCGACGTTGCCCGGCCGAGCGGTCGATGCGGCGGTCAGAGGGATTGCCAATTTTCTAAGAGGATTTTTCAAACCCTCGGCAGACCCCGCCTGACTTGGACGAATCATCACGCATTCCCAATATTTCCAGCTCTGGGGTAAGGCTTGCGGCTAGGCTGCGAGCCGAGGCCGGTTCAAAAAATGGCTCACAACAGCCATTTTCAGGCTCGACAGTGGTGCCCAGGAGAGGACTCGAACCTCCACGCCCTTGCGAGCGCCAGCACCTGAAGCTGGTGCGTCTACCAATTCCGCCACCTGGGCACAGGAGCTATGATTTCAGCTGGTAGGCGGCGCCATTTGGAGACGGGCCGGTGCCTTGTCAATTCCCGTTCGGCTCATAGTCGAGAATGTCGCCCGGCTTGCAATCCAGCTCCTCGCAGATCGCCTCGAGAGTCGAAAAGCGGATACCCTTCACCTTGCCGGATTTCAGCAGCGACAGGTTCGCCTCGGTGATGTCGATCTTCGCGGCTAGGTCCTTCGAGCGCATCTTCCTCAGGGCCAGCATCACGTCGAGCCGGACGACGATCGGCATCAGACGATCTCCCGCATTTCCTCGTCGATCGTCCGCGCGCGCTCCAGCAGGCGCGCGACGAGGAAAAGGATGAGGGTAATGCCGATGGTCATCAGGTCGCGCAGCTGGAGCTTGAACTCCAGATGATGCTCCGATCCCGGTCCGGCGAGCAGCGTCAGGGCGATGGGAATGGCGATCCATACGAGCGCGACGATCAGCAGCCACAAGGCGAAGGAGCGGAAGGCGCCGACGACGCGCGCGGAGAATAGGTCGCCCGCCGCAATTGCGCCGAGCATGCGGCTGAGCTGCCAGAGCGCTATGGTAAGAAGAACCATCGTGACGTCCGCCACCGCCATGATGGAAGGGGTGTCGCCCGCGGTCGCATGGGACTGCACACGAAGGAGCCCGACGCCCAGTCCGAAGCGGCCGGCGACGTAGACGAGCAGGATACAGGCCCAGACGATCCACACTCCAAGCTTCAAACGGAAAGCCGTCCTCGCGATGCTCGCGTGAGCCATCTTGACCTCATTATCGTTTTACAATAATTGATTTGCGTCTCTCGATACGGAGATAAAGGGAAACAACATGAAACGCCAGACGCGAATCGGCTTGGGACTGGCTGCTGCAGTCGCCGCCGCGGCTCTCTATCCCTGCTTCGCCGCCGCCCAGATCGCGACGCCGACGGTCAGCGCGGTCCCCGGCGCGTCGGCGGACATTCCGTTCGAGCTGTTTCGCGGGAACCGCATCGTCCTCAACGGCAGCGTCAACGGCGTCGAAACGCCGATGATGCTCGACAGCGGCGCCGGAGTGACGACGCTCGACGACGACTTCGCCAGGAAGATTGGGCTCGAGCCCGGCATGAAGATCACCGCCCAAGGCACGGGCGGGAACGAGCAGGGCGAGCTCGTCCAGAACGTGACGATCCAGGCCGGCAACCTGAAGCTCAGCGGCGTGACGGTGCTCGTGCTCGACCTCGATCGCATCGGAAAGGTGATCGGACGTCCCCTCCCCGCCGTTCTCGGCCGCGAGGTCTTCGTGAACAGCGTCATGGGGCTGGATTTCGACAAGAAGCTTCTGACGCTTTCGCCCGCAGCGAACTTTTCGGCGCCCGCCGGCGCCACTGAAGTGAAGCTCCGGCGCGAAGGCACGCTGCACTACCTCCCAATCGCGATCGACGGTCTTCCGCCGGTCGAGGCCGCACTGGACCTGGGCAACGGAGGTGCGCTCAGCGTTTCGAAGGAGTATTTCGACGCCAATCCGCGCCTGGCCTCGCTCCGGTACGCCGTCGGCCTCGGCGGAGGTGTTGGCGGCCTTCACGAGGATCGGCGAGCGACGATCCCGACCGTGACGGTCGGCGGCTTCCCCCTTTCCGGAGTGCCCGCGGATTTTCGCTCGGTTGCCAAGGGACCCTACGCGGGCCGTGCCAATGCCGGCATCCAGCTGTTCAAGCCATTTCACCTTACGCTGGACCTCGGCCATGACCGTCTCTGGCTCCAGCGGACGGACACGCCCGTCGACTTCCCCAAGGACCGCGCGGGCATGTTCATGCTGCTGGAGGATGACCACTTCAATGTGCTCCACGTCTCGCCGGGAAGCCCGGCCGACAAGGCGGGCCTGAAGAAGGGCGACAAGATCGTCTCGATCGACGGAGAGCGGGTCGGCCCCGGCTTCTACTCCTCCGAACATGGCGATTGGTCGAAGGACGCGGCCGGGACGGAGGCGGTAATCACCAAGGCGGATGGCGAGACGGTCAAGCTCACGCTCGCCGACTATTATTGATGAAAGGGCCGCGCTTTCGGGCTCGGTCCGCCTTGTCAACGACGCGCGCGAGCCGCTAGTGAGCGGCGCGATGCTGGACGGAAAAAACAAGCTCGCCACTGTGTTCGGCGGCGGCGGATTCATCGGCCGATATGTGTGCGAACAGTTGTTCGACTCCGGGGCTCGCCTGCGGGTCGCTAGCCGCAATCCGCGCTCCGCTTACTTCATCCAGCCGCTGGCCCAGGTCGGGCAATTCGGTTTCGTGCAAGCCGATGTCGCCAACCGCGACAGCGTCCGCCATGCGGTCGAGGGAGCCCATACTGTCGTGAACCTCGTCGGGTCCTTCAAGAACATGAAGGCCGCCCACGTGGATGGCGCACGGCACATCGCGGAAGCCGCCCGCGACGCCGGTGTTCAGGCTCTGGTGCATATCTCCGCGATGGGTGCGGACCCGAAGAGCGACTCCGTTTACTCTCGCACGAAGGGCGAAGGCGAGGCCGCCGTTCGCGCTGCCTTCCCGGGCGCCAGCATCATCCGCCCGTCGATCGTCTTCGGGCCTGAGGACGAGCTGACCAATCGGCTCGCAAGCATGGCGAAGCTTCCGGTGCTTCCGGTCGTTGCGCCGAACTGCCGTTTCCAGCCGGTGTATGTAGAGGATCTGGCAAAAGCGATTGCCAAAGCCGCCGTCGAACCGGCTGCTTACGCAGGCAAGACATTCGAGATCGGCGGTCCGCAGGTCTTCACCATGCGCGAGCTGACCGCCGAGATCCTGAAGGCCGCCGGCCGCGACACCGAGCTCGTCGACGTGCCGGGCCCCCTCGCCTCTGCCATCTCCTGGCTCGGCTTCCTTCCCGGTGCGCCGCTCACCCGCGACCAGTGGATGATGCTTCAGCGCGACAATGTTGCGGAAGCCGGCAGTACGGGCCTCGAGGCCTTCGGCGTCCACCCGACGCCCTTCGCTGCGATCGCTCCTGACTGGCTGGAGATGTACGGCGGCAACCGCTTTGCCCGCCGGCGCGTCAACATCACGGCGATCAACTAGCCAGTGCCGATCCTTCTGATCGCCATCATCCTCGGCATCGTCGAGGGGGTCACCGAGTTCCTGCCCGTGTCCTCGACCGGGCACCTAATCCTTGCGACCGAGTTGCTCGGATTCGATGCCGAGAAGTGGGCCGCCTTCAACGTCATCATCCAGTTGGGCGCGATCCTGGCGATCGTCGTCCTTTACTGGCGGACGTTCTGGGCCGTGCTCGAAGGCCTGCTTCGCAACAACCCTATGTCGTGGCGATTCATCCGCAACGTCCTAATCGGCTTCCTGCCCTCGGCGATCATCGGTTTCGTGCTGATCAACAAGATCGAGGCGCTCCTCGGCAATGCCGAAGTGGTTGCCTGGGCGCTGATCGTGGGCGGTATCGCGATCCTGCTGATCGAGAAGTTCGCGAAGCCCGGCGAGATCGTCGGCGTCGCGGAGATGCCGATCGGCCGCGTGCTCGGTATCGGCTTCATCCAGTGTCTCGCGATGATCCCAGGCGTCAGCCGTTCCGGCGCGACCATCCTCGGCGGCCTGTCACTCGGCGTCGAGCGGCGGACGGCTGCGGAGTTCAGCTTCTTTCTCGCCATCCCGACCATGGTGGGCGCAACTACACTGGAGCTCGTGAAGCATCACGACACCTTGCTTTCCGGAGCCAGCGGCGTCGGCTTCGGTACGGTCGCGGTCGGCTTCATCGTCAGCTTCGTCGTCGCGATCGTCGTGGTAAAAGCCTTCATCCACTACATCTCGCGGCACGGCTTCGCGCCTTTCGCCTGGTACCGCATCGTGGTCGGAGCGGCCGCTCTCGCGTGGCTTACCCTGCGCTAGGAATTCATCTGCCGTTCATCCGCGGCTAAGCTGTTGATCGCCAAGATATTTGCCTCACGTTCGAGGACTCAGGCGATGCGTTTCCACCTGCTGGCTCTTCCGTTCGCACTGGCTGCAGCACCAGCACTCGCGCAGGCCGCGCCGGCTCCGTCCCCATCGGACGACCTGCGAATTCCGCGGGAGCTCAGCGATCCTGCCCTTGCCAACCGTTTGGTCGATACGATGCAGGCGCTGTCGAAGGCATTCCTCAACTTGCCCGTTGGAGAAGCCGAGGCTGCGCTGCAGGGCCGGCCGGCGACCGCGGGCGACAAGCGCCGCACCGTCGCAACTGAGAGCGGGATGAGCGAGCGCGAACTCAAGCAGAAGATCGACGAGAGCCGGCCGATGATGATCGCCAGCCAGCGCGCGCTGATGGCCGCTCTCCCGGCGATGATGAAGGGCCTGAAGGACGCCGAGAAAGAGTTCGACCGGGCGGCGGCGAACATGCCTCGTCCCGATTATCCGAAGCGCTGACGCAGAGCGCTGGACGCGGGCGCGTCCCTCGCTAAAGCTGCCTCGCGATGTGGCAGCTCTTCCAGTTTCCGTTGTGCCCCTTTTCCCGCAAGGTCCGGCTCGTCATGGCCGAGAAAGGGATTGCCGCCGAACTGGTCCGTGAAAACCCGTGGGAACGCCGCGACGAGTTCATCGACCTGAATCCGGCGGGCGAGACACCCGTCCTCGTCGATGCCGACCAGGGGATCACGCTCATCGGGTCGCAGCCGATCGTCGAATATTTCGACGAGACCGTGGACCGCATGCCGATGATCCACGGCAATGCGGTGCTTCGCGCCGAGATACGCCGCCTCACCGAATGGTTCGACGAGAAGCTCTATCGCGAGGTCGTCGAGCCACTGATGAACGAGCGCATGCGCAAGCGCCTCGTCAACCGCGAGAGCCCGGACACGCGCATTTTGCGGGAAGCCATGCGCGTCGCCAACGGTCATCTGGATTATGTCGACTACCTGCTCGACCACCGCCGCTGGCTAGCCGGCCCCGGCCTCAGCCTCGCGGACTTCGCGGCGGCGGCGCACTTAAGCGTCATCGATTATCTCGGCGCGCTCGACTGGCGCGGGCACAAGCAGACGAAGGACTGGTACGCCGTCATGAAGTCTCGGCCCTCGTTCCGGCCGCTGCTCGGCGAACGTATGGAAGTGATCGTCCCGCCCGCCCACTACGATAAGGTCGACTTCTGAAGACGGCCCGGAGGATCGGGCTGGTAGCAGCAGTCCTGCTGCTGGTCCTCGTCGCGGTCGTCGTCTTCAACACGCTCCGTCTGAAGCCGGAAGCCCTGGGCAAAGCACCGCCGCCTTTGCCGGTCGATGCCGCGGCGGTCCAGCGGCTGTCGCAGGGCCTGCAGGTCCAGACCGTATCGACCGAGGCGGGTCCGCCGTCGCCCGAAGTCCTCGCGGCCTTTCACACTTTTCTCGAACGCAGCTTCCCGCTCATGCACGCGCAGCTGAAGCGCGAGGATGTCGGCGGAAGCCTGCTCTACACCTGGCAGGGGTTGGACCCCTCCGCTCCGGCCTTGCTGCTCATGGCCCATCAGGATGTCGTACCGGTCGAGGCGGGAAGCGACGGCAAGTGGAGCGCCCCGCCCTTCAGCGGCGCAATCGCCAACGGCTTCGTGATCGGCCGCGGCGCGATCGACGACAAAGGGTCGCTGATGGCGATCTTCGAAGCGGTCGAGCGATCACTCCAACGCGGACACCAGCCGCGGCAGACGATCTATCTGGCGTTCGGACATGACGAGGAGCGCGGCGGAACCGGCGCCCAGGCAATGGCGGCCCTGCTTAAACAGCGCGGCGCCAACATCGGTCTCGGCCTCGACGAAGGCTATGCCGTGCTCGATGGCGTCATCGGCGGCGTGAACGTGCCGGTCGCGATGATCGGCATCGGCGAAAAGGGCTATGTCTCGGTCGAGCTCACCGCCACCGGATCGGGCGGGCACAGCTCCATGCCGGCGAACGACAATTCAGCGGTTCGGATCGCGCGGGCGGTCGATCGGCTCTTCGAGCACCAGATGCCCGCACGGATCGATGGCGCGTCCGGCGCGATGCTCGACGGGATCGCCCCGTACGGGAGCTTCACGATGCGCGCCGCACTCGCGAACCGCTGGCTCACTGGGCCGCTCGTCGAACGCCAGCTTCTCGCCGTGCCGAGCACCGCCGCCGCGATCAGGACCACGACCGCGCCGACGATCCTCAACGCCGGCACCAAGGACAATGTCATCCCGCAGGTGGCTCATGCGGTCGTCAATCACCGCATCCTGCCAGGCGGCAGCATCGAAAGCGTGCTGGAGCACGACCGGAAGGTGATCGACGATCCCAAGGTGCAGGTCCGCCCCGCCTCCTTCCAACAGGAACCCGGCAAACCGGTGTCGCCGGAGAGCGTCGAATTCCAACAATTCAAAGCGCTGGTACGGAGCAGCTTCCCCGAAGCCGCCGTCTCGCCGGGCCTCGTTGTCGGAGCGACAGACGGCCGCCACTACCAACGCGTAGCCCGCGCCGTGCTCCGCTTCGTGCCGATCACCATGCGCAAGGGCGACCTCACGCGCTTCCACGGCAATGACGAGCGTATCGCCATTGCCGACTACATGCGGGCGATCGCCTTTTACGAAAAGCTGATCAGCGCGCCGCCGCTATCAGGTAGTTCAGGCTCACGTCCTCGCTGAGGTGAAGGCCGCGCGTGGGACCCCACGCGATGCCCCCCACGTCCAGGCACTTGAGCCCGGCACCCGCCAGCAGAAGCTTCATCCGCTCCGGCGCGATGAACTTGTCGAAGTGGTGCGTTCCCTTCGGGATTGCGCCGAAGCCTTCGGCCAGGGTGATGGTGATGAGCTTCGACCAGGCGGTGGCGTTGGGAGTCGAGAAAAGCAGCAGACCGCCGGGCGCCAGGCGCTGCGATAGCGACTGCAGAAAGGCCTGCGGATCGGCCGTGTGCTCGATGACCTCCATCGCCGTGATCAGGTCGAACTGGCCCTCGAGTTCCTCAATCGCGGACACGCGATAGTCGATCGACAGTCCGTGCCCCGACGCATGTTCACGCGCGGCTGCTATCAATTCGGCAGCGGGATCGATCGCGGTGACCTCTGCTCCCAGACGCGCCAGCGGTTCGGCCAGCAAGCCAGCGCCACAACCGACGTCGAGCGCCTTCTTCCCTTCAAGCGGCCGGCGGCTGCGCTCGTCGAGCGACCAGTGCTGGTCGATCTGGTCGCGGATGTAGGAGAGGCGCACGGGATTGAGCTTGTGCAGCATTGCCGAGGCGCCGTTCGGGTCCCACCAGTCGCCGGCGAGCTTCCCGAACTGCGCGATCTCTTCCTGAACGACGCTGGTCGTCGCTCGGGTCGAGCCCTCACTCATGCTTGTCTCAACCATGAGCCACCCGTAACAGGACGCGCCCGTTCACCCAAGGAGCCCAATGCCCTCCGCCAGCGAAAAGCGCATCGTTATGAAATTCGGCGGCACGTCGATGGCGGGCATCGAACGCATTCGCCACGTCGCCGAGCGCGTGCGGGCCGAGGCGAACGCGGGCAACCAGGTCGCGGTCGTCGTCTCCGCCATGGCCGGCGAGACCGACCGGCTGGTGCAGCTCTGCAAGGAGGCGGCGGCACTCTACGACCCGCGCGAATATGACGTGGTGGTCGCGAGCGGCGAGCAGGTCACTTCGGGCCTGCTGGCGATGACCCTGCAGGGGATGGGCGTGAACGCACGGTCCTACATGGGTTGGCAGCTTCCCATCCGAGCCAGCGGCCATAGCGCCGGCCTGATCGATCATATCGATGCGGAAGTTCTCGAAGGCGTCTTCGCGCAGGGCGGGATTGCGGTGATCCCCGGCTTCCAGGGAGTCACCGAGGCGGGCGACGTCGCTACGCTCGGGCGCGGCGGGTCGGACACGTCAGCGGTGGCGCTCGCAGTAGCGGCAAAGGCGGACCGCTGCGACATCTACACCGACGTCGAGGGCGTCTTTACCACCGACCCTCGGATCGTGCCGAGGGCGCGTAAGCTCGAGGCCGTCACCTATGAGGAAATGCTGGAACTGGCATCGGTCGGCGCGAAGGTTCTGCAAACCCGCTCCGTGGGCCTGGCCATGCGCTACAACATGCCGCTGCAGGTGCTCTCATCCTTCGAGGACAAGCCCGGCACTTTGATCGTCGGCGACGACAAAATCGAGGAATTCAACATGGAACGCGTGCTCGTCACCGGCATCGCTCACGACAAGAACGAGGCGCTCGTGACCCTCACCGGCCTGCCCGACAAGCCGGGAACGGTCGCGGCGATCTTTGGCCCGCTCGCCGCGGCGAACATCAACGTCGACATGATCATCCAGGCTGCGCCCCGCGAGGGCGAGAAGAGCGAGCTGACGTTTACCGTCCCGAAGGGCTCGCTGGCTCAGGCCGTGGCCGAGCTGGACAAGCTGAAGGACAACGGCGGTTTCGAGTCCATGACAACCGGCACCAATGTCGTGAAGGTCAGCGCTGTGGGCGTCGGTATGCGGTCGAACGCCGGAATCGCGGCACAGATGTTCCACACGCTCGCCGAGCGCGGCATCAATATCCGCGCCATCTCGACTTCCGAGATCAAGGTCTCGGTGCTGGTCGCGGAGGAATATACGGAGCTGGCCGTGCGCGTGCTTCACACTGCCTTCGGCCTCGACGACAAGGAAGCCAACGCGGGAGCGGCGGCATGAGCGGCGAAGGGCTGATCGCCGAACCGCGCGCCGTTCACCAGTCGGTCGGGCACGCCCGTCTCAAGGAGCTGATGCACCGCGGCACCGAGTTCCTCGGCTGCGAGGTTGCGATCATGGGCGGCGCGATGAGCTGGATCAGCGAGCGTCACCTCGTCTCCGCGATCTCTAATGCCGGCGGGTTCGGCGTGATCGCGTGCGGCGCGATGACGCCTGAGCTGCTCGACACGGAAATCGCCGAGACGAAGGTGCGCACGCAGCGGCCGTTCGGCGTCAATCTCATCACCATGCACCCGCAGCTCAGCGACCTGGTCGACGTCTGCACGCGCCATGGGGTCGGCCACGTCGTGCTCGCGGGCGGACTTCCGCCGGGCTGGGCGATCGAAAAGATCAAGGCGAGCGGCGCCAAGCTCATGGCCTTCGCTCCAGCATTAGCGCTGGCGAAGAAGCTCATGCGCTCCAGCGCCGACGCCATCGTCATCGAAGGCATGGAGGCCGGCGGCCACATCGGCCCGGTGTCGACCACCGTGCTGGCGCAGGAGATCCTGCCGCACGTCAGCCACGACATTCCGGTCTTCATTGCTGGCGGCATTGGTCGCGGCGAAGCGGTTGCAGCATATCTGGAGATGGGTGCGGTCGGCGTACAGCTTGGAACGCGCTTCGTCTGCTCGACCGAGTGCATCGCCCATGCGAACTTCAAGAAGGCTTTCCTTCGGGCATCCGCACGCGACGCCATTCCGTCGGTTCAGATCGACCCGCGCCTGCCTGTCATTCCCGTTCGCGCTCTCAAGAACCGCGAGATGGAGAAGTTCTCGGCCAAGCAGCGCGAGGTTGCCGATCTGCTCGACAGTGGCCAGATCGAGATGGCCGAGGCGCAGCTCCAGATCGAGCATTACTGGGCCGGCGCGCTTCGCCGGGCGGTGATCGAGGGCGATGTGGAAACCGGCTCGGTGATGGCCGGCCAGTCAGTGGGGATGGTCACCCGCGAGGAGCCTGTCGCGGAAATCATCCGGGAGCTCGTCGACGAAGCGGCTGCCGCCCTTGAAAGCCGCGGTTGAGCACTAGCGGGCGGCTAGGTAAGCGGCCACGCGAGAGACGTCTTGCTTCGACAGGCGCAGTCCTAACTTCGTGCGTCTGAAGACGACATCTTCAGCCGTTCCGGCCCATTCGTGGGCGACCAGATATTCGATTTCACGGCTCGTCAGCCCGGCGCCGAAGTCTTCGCCAAGGTCCGCGAGAGTTCGGGCGCCCTTCAGAATTGCCTCGGCACGGGTGCCATAGGTTCGCGCGAGCCGATCCACCATCGCCGCGGGCAACTCCGGGAAACGTGACGCGAGAGCCTCCGAGTAGGCTGCCACGTCGCCATCGGGCAAATCTCCTCCGGGGAGGAAATCGTCGTGTGACTGCGCCGACTCTCCCGGAAAGAACGGCGCAAGCCGATCCAACGCACGCTCGGCCAGCCTGCGATAGGTCGTAAGCTTGCCGCCAATGACGCTCAGAAGCGGTGGACCATTGTCGTCGAGTTCGAGCGCATAGTCGCGGGTGACCTTGGATGCGCTCTTGCCATCGTCGATCAGCGACCTCACTCCAGAATAGGTCCAGACGATATCGCTGCGCGAGACGGTTGATGTAAACGTGCGTCCCACAATCGCCAGCAAATAATCGATCTCCCCCTCGGTGATCGCCGGAGTGCTCGCGTCGCCGCTCCAGTCCACATCCGTCGTGCCTACCAGCGTGAACACTCGTTCGAACGGGATGGCGAAAACGACGCGGCCGTCGTCCCCCTGCAAGATGAAAGCGTGATCGCCGGGGAAAAGGCGCGGCACGACGATGTGGCTGCCCTTTACCAGCCTGACCCGCGGCCGCTGACGGAAGCCAGTGATCCTGTCGAACAGGTCGCCCACCCACGGCCCTGCGGCATTAACGACGGCGCGTGCGCGGATCGTCCGCCCGCTTGAGGATCCACGATAGGAGGCGACCCAATAGTCGCTCTCGCGCCGCGCCTCGACCAGTTCGGTCCGGGTGAGAATGCGCGCTCCACGCTCTGCCGCGCTCATGGCCGTCAGGACGACCAGGCGGCTGTCCTGCACCCGGCAGTCCCAATAGGTGAAACCCCGTCCTGCCCCCGGCCTCAGCCCGGCGCCTAGCGGACCCTCCAGGCGAACAGACCGGCTGCCTGGCAAGAAGTCCCGCCGGCTCAGGCGATCATAAAGAAACAGCCCCGCGCGGATGATCCACGCGGGTCGCGAGGACTTGTCGAGCGGAAGGACGAACTGCAGCGGCTCGACGATGTGCGGCGCCGAACGCAGCAGCCGCTCCCGCTCGGTGAGAGATTCACGCACGAGCCTGAATTCGCATTGCTCCAGATAGCGAAGCCCGCCGTGAACAAGCTTGCTGCTGGCCGACGAAGTGTGAGCCCCGAGGTCATCCTTCTCCACGAGAACGACCGACAGCCCTCTCCAGGCGGCCTCGCGGGCAATGCCGGCACCGTTGATGCCGCCTCCGACGATCAGCAAATCGACGTTCGCTTCGGTCACAAGGGGACGCCCTCCGGATGCAAGGATAACCGATTTGCGGTTCGCGTCGCGTGCGGATTGGCGCGGCGCACCGGCTCTGATAGCGCATGGGCATGCCGCTGAGCGCCGCAGCTTCCGCCCGAGAAATTCTGACGGGCCTTCACGACGTGATGGCCGGGCGCGGAACTGCACAATCCAAGCTCGACAAGGTCGTGGACCTCATCGCCGAAGCGCTGGAGAGCGAGGTCTGCTCGATCTACCTCCTGCGCGACAACAAGCTGGAGTTGTTCGCCACTCACGGTCTGCGCAAGGAAGCCGTCCACGTCACGCGCCTCAGCCTTGGACAGGGCCTCGTCGGCACGATCGCTGCCGAAAATCGAATTCTGAATCTTGCCGAAGCTGCCGAGCATCCCGCCTTTGCTTACCGCCCCGAAACGGGAGAAGAACGCTTCCACAGCTTCGCCGGCGTTCCGATCGTCCGACTGGAAAGTCCGGTCGGCGTTCTTGCCGTTCAGCATGCCGATCCTCGCCGCTACGAGGACGTCGAGATCGAAGCCCTGCAGACCGTCGCAATGGTTCTTTCCGAGATGATCGCCGGCGCCCGCCTGGTCGACGGCGCGCGCCGCAGCCGGCTGCGCAGCGCGGGTCCCTTGCGGCTGGCGGGGCTCAAGCTGGTCGCGGGAATGGCTAAGGGGCAGGCGGTCTTCCACCAGCCGCGGGTGGTGGTTGAGCACACCGTCGCCGAGGACACCGAGGCGGAGCGCGAGCGCGTCTACGGCGCCTTCCGCAAGATGCGCGAGCAGATCGATGCGATGACCAAGGAGGCCGAGTTCGGCACCGCGGGCGAGCATCAGGAGATCCTCGAGACCTACAAGATGTTCGCCTACGACGAGGGTTGGTCGCGGCGCATCAACGAGGCGATCGACAGCGGCCTCACCGCTGAGGCGGCGATCGAGCGGGTTCAGCAACGGATGCGTTCGCGGATGCGGGATATCGACGATCCGCTGCTCCAGGACCGAATGCACGACCTCGAAGATCTGTCGAACAGGCTGCTGAGGATCGTGTCGGGCCGCTTCGGAACGGCCGCACAGACCGGCTTGGCCCGTGACACCGTGCTGATCGCCCGCAACCTCGGGCCGGCGGAGCTCCTCGAATACGACCGGCGACGGCTGAAGGCCGTGCTTCTCGAGGAAGGCTCGCTCACCTCTCACATGACAATTGTGGCGCGCGCGATGGGCGTGCCAGTGGTCGGGCGATTGACCGACATCCGGCACAGCGTCGAGGAGGGCGAAACCATTCTCGTCGACGGCGACAACGGCAGCGTGATCGTTCGGCCGACGCGGGTGCTCGGCGCTGGGTTCGAGCATCGCCTGACCTTGCGCCAGCAGCGCCGCGCCGAGTTCGAGGCAGTGCGCAACCTGCCCGCCGTCTCGCAGGACGGAGTCCCGATCGGCGTGATGGTCAACGCCGGCCTCGCCGAGGACGCCGAGGGCCTCGAACTGATTGGCGCAGACGGCATTGGCCTGTTCCGCACCGAATTTCAGTTCCTCGTGTCGGCCACCCTCCCCGGCCGCGACCGGCAGCAGCGCCTCTACACCAAGGTGCTGGAGGCCGCGGGCGACCGCCCGGTGGTCTTCCGCACCGTCGACATCGGGGGCGACAAGGCCCTCCCCTATCTCACCGACATTCGCGACGAGTCCGAGAACCCCGCGATGGGGTGGCGCGCGTTGCGACTGTCGCTCGAACGCTCGACACTCATGAAGGCGCAGGCCCGCGCCTTGATCGAGGCGGCGGCCGGCAAGGTGCTTCGGGTGATGTTCCCGATGATTTCAGAGCCCTGGGAATATGAGGAAGCGCGGAAGCTCTTCGAAGAGCAGGTCGACTGGGCGCGGAAGGGCCACCGCAAGCTGCCGACACGGATCGAGTTCGGCGCCATGCTCGAAGTTCCTGCGCTGGCCGAAACGCTCGACCAGCTGCTGCCGCGGATCGATTTCCTCTCGATCGGGACCAACGACCTTACGCAATTCCTGTTCGCTGCCGACCGGGCGGACCCACGGCTTGCAGAACGCTATGACTGGCTGAGCCCCGCGATCCTACGCTTTCTGAGGCGCATCGCGAAGCAGGCGTGCGAGGCGGGCGTGCCGGTTCGCGTGTGCGGCGAAATGGGTGGCCGTCCACTCGAAGCCATGGCGCTGATCGGCATCGGAATCCAAGATTTCTCGATCACTCCTGCTGCCGTCGGACCGATCAAGGCGATGGTAAGATCCCTTGACGTCTCGAAAGTACGGGCGCGCATGGAGCAGCTGTTGGACCGCCCGCCGGTGAACATGCGCAAGACACTCGGCGATTGGGCGAAACGCCACCGCCTGGCGGTCGACTGATTCAGGCATAAACGGCGGTTGACAGGCCGCGGTCCGACTTGGAGAAGCGTGGTCGGGGGCTCGGGCCGGAGCGATGACGGAAAGCGAAGAGATCCATCAGACAATTTCCGCCGGTGAGCGCCTTCGTGCTGCTCGCGAGGCGAAGAAGGTGTCGCTTGAAGAGGTAGCGAACCAGACGCGGATCCCGCTCAGGCATTTGCAGAGCCTGGAAGAGAGCGATTGGTCGAAGCTGCCAGCGCCGACCTACACGATCGGCTTCGCAAAGAGCTATGCCAGCGCCGTTGGCCTGGACCGCAACGAGATCGCAGAGGACTTGCGCGCAGAGATGGGCGGCCAGCGCCCGGACTATAGCAGCGCAGAGGTGTTCGAACCGGTCGATCCCGCCAGGACCATGCCGAAATGGCTCGTTCTTGCCGCTCTCGGCGCCATCGTCCTCGTGGTCATCGCCCTCACCTGGCTTAACAATCGCTCGCTAGAGCCGGATGAAGTTGCGCCGCCGGAAGCCGCCGCCACCGCGCCGGCCGATCCGGGCAACCAGGCAGCAACCGCACCCGCACAGGCTCCGCAACCGCAGCCAGCAGCCACTTCCGGCCCGGTCGTCCTGACTGCAATGGAGCCGGCCTGGATCCAGGTCACCGACCAAGGCAAGACGCTGTTCATGGGCGAACTCGCCCCGGGACAGCGCTTCACCGTTCCACAGACCGCGACCGCACCCCTGTTGAAGGCCGGCAAGCCCGAGGCCCTGCGCGTGAACGTCGGCAGCGCCGTTGCGCCGCCGGTCGGCCCCCCAGGCCGAGTTGCATCAAAAGTCAGCCTGCTTTCCGCGGATCTCATGCGGGGAGGCTCTGCGGCACCCGCATCGGCTGGCACTCCCGCGACGCCCGCAGCAAGCGCGCCACCGGGCGTCCAGACCAACACGCAGTGAAGATTCATCCTCGCGTCAGCTGATTTTCGCTTCTAATCTGAGACGGTTCGTTCCCGGGGAGGGGAATCCATGAAGTCCGTTCGCATCAACAGCACCGCTTTGGCCGCTGTTCTGCTTGCCGTTCCAGCAACGCCCGCCGTCGCCCAGTATCAGGCTCAGCCGCAGTTCGGCGTGCCCCAGGCGCAGCCGTTTGCGACGCAGTCCTCTGTCGTAAACCTCGACAGCCGCATCGTCGCGCTCGAACGGCAGATCGCCGACCTCCTGCGCGCGCAGGAAGAGAACGGACACCGCATCAACGAGCTCGAAGGCAAGCTGAAACAGTCGCAGGAGGATGCGGCGAGCCGGATCGCTGCGCTCGAAGCCCAGCTTGCGGCCGCGAAGACGCAGGCTGCGACGGAAATCGAAGCCGCTCCCGTGACCAAACCTTCGAAGCCGAAGCCAGCAGTCGCCGGCGACGACGCCAAGCCCAAGCCGACCAACGCGGTCGCTACCAGCGAGACGGACCCCGCCGAGGAAGCCTACGACGCCGGCTATCAGCTGTGGAAGAACGGCGAGTATGACGAGGCGATCGGGGCACTCCGCGCTTTCACCTCGGCCTATCCGAATCATCGCCGCACGAGCTGGGCGAACAATCTCACTGGGCGTGCCCTGCTCGACAAGGGCGAACCGCGTGCGGCCGCGGAGGTCCTGCTCGCCAACTACCGTGCCAATCCGAAGGGCGAGCGCGCGCCGGACAGCCTGTTCTATCTTGGGCAGGCGTTGATGAAGCTCAAGCAGGCCGGGCAGGCCTGCAAGGCTTATGGAGAACTCGAGGCCGTTTATGGCGCGACCATGCGAGCCGACCTTAAGAAGCTGCTTCCGAACGCGAAGGCCGAAGCGAAGTGCAGCTGACCGTGGTAGGGGACCGGATATGGTCCCCGAAGGAACGGCCAATCGATTCCGCGCTGATCTAGACGCGCTGATCCCGCCCGGCACGCGCTTCGGCGTTGCCGTTTCCGGTGGTGCCGACAGTCTCGCGCTGCTGCTGCTCGCCGCGGATGTCCGTCCAGGCGAGATCGAGGCCGCAACGGTGGATCACGGCCTCCGTGCGGAAAGCCGCGCGGAAGCCGAGGCCGTCGGGGACCTTTGCGAGCAGCTCGGCGTCCCTCACGCCATCCTGGCGATCGAATGGGACGTCCCGCCGAGCACCGCTCTGCAGGAGCAAGCGCGCGAAGTTCGATACGGCGCACTCGCCGGATGGCTGGGCGAGCAGTCTCTCGCCTCCGTCGCCACGGCCCACCACGCTGACGATCAGGCCGAAACGCTCCTGATGCGCCTCAACCGCGGCTCCGGAATTCGCGGCCTCTCCGGCATGCGCCCACTGGCCGCCGTTCCCGGCCATCCCAATCTCCAGCTCTTGCGCCCGCTGCTCGGCTGGCGCCGTACCGAGCTGGAAGGCGTATGCGAGCAAGCCGATCTGATCCCCATCCAAGACCCGAGCAATTCGAATGAGCGGTTCGAACGGGTTCGCGTCCGCCGAGCGCTCGCAGACGCGGATTGGCTAAACCAGGCCGCGCTCGCCCGTAGCGCCGCCAACCTCGCGGACGCCGACGACGCGGTCGAATGGGCCGCGGCGATGGAATGGACGCGTTTCGCCGAGGTCGAAGAGGGAGCGATGACCTACCGACCGGCTGCCGCACCGGCAGAGATCCTGCGCCGGATCGTTGCCCGGGCTATCGAAGAGCTCGGGACCGAGGGCAGCCCCGGAGACTTGCGCGGCCGTGAACTCGATCGGCTGCTGTCCGACCTGCAGGCGGGTAATACGACCACCTTGCGCGGT
The DNA here is from genome assembly GCF_022568775.1 of Sphingomonas telluris. Lineage (NCBI taxonomy): Bacteria > Pseudomonadati > Pseudomonadota > Alphaproteobacteria > Sphingomonadales > Sphingomonadaceae > Sphingomonas > Sphingomonas telluris. The sequence continues at coordinate 1,922,834 of NZ_JAKZHW010000001.1, forward strand.
GTCCGCTGCGCAGGCGGACAGAGGTGGCGGTTTACGCCCGCCCCGCCGAGGACCTCCTGATTGCCGGCGAGCCTGGCCGGCTCAGCACCTCACCTGGTAGTCGTAATGCACCTGGTGGTGCTGATCGACGTAGTAACAATAGCCGCGGGTATCGCGGTAATATTGGCGATCGCCGACAATTGCGCCGACCATGCCGCCTAGCACGCCGCCGACGGCCGCGCCTGCACCTGTCCCGATTCCCGGGATGACGGACCCGGCAATCGCACCTGCTCCCGCACCGATCACGGCACCCGTGGCGCCGCTGGCGACCACATGGTCTCTGTACGGATCGCTCGTGCAACCTCCGATGGCGAGACTGCTCACGGCGACGGCGGAGAGTAGCAGGCGTTTCATGTCTGGCCTCCAGGACAGCGCAGTCCCCGACCCCGGCACTCGAACCCGCAATGGAGCCCTGCGGACCGTAATGGCATCCGGAGAATGACCGATGGAGCGCGATGCGAGCACCGCGCGGTGATGCTGAGACCCTGTCCGACTAAGGCCTATCCCCGATGGCCGAGGCCCCATCCTGAACCGAAAAGAGCGACTGAGCGCTCAGGGATTATCCCAGCGCGCTGGAGCGGCTCGGCATGGCAGTGCATTCGAGGGGGATAGACAAGAAAACGCGACGGGTGGTTTTCCTTGCGATCGCTCTCCTGCTCGCCGGCCCAGTCTACCTCACAGCAGGGCATGTGATCGAAAAAGTGCGCGGACCCGAACAGATCATCCATCCCGAAAACGATCAGCTCATAGTCCTTCGCGACGGAACTACCCTGCACGTCCGCGAAGGATCGAGCGGCCGGAGGATCGCCGATTGGCTCGAACTAGACGTGCAGGGCCAAAAGAGCTTCGAGGTCGGAAATGAGAATTTCGCGCCGAATTCGGCAACTCTGACCCATGACGGTTGGCAGCACGTGGCCCAGTTCGCGCAGATGCTGGAAGCACATCCGGGGGTCAGTGCGGTCGTTCTTTACTCAGCTCGTCACGGCAATCCGGCGACGGTGAAGCTTGAGCATCTGCGCGCCGGTCTCATTCACGACGAAGCGTTGAGACAAGGTGTGCATGGCGAGCAGATCGCCGTCGCCGAAGAGACTTTCGAAGCAACCCACAACACCGCGAGCGATGAGGGGCTGGAAGTCGTTCTCACCAACAAAGGGTGAACCGCAGCCACAGAGTGATCCCGTCCCATTCCGAAACCGTCCGACCGAGGCACGATTCGCGGGGCGCCGGTATCATTGTTATTAAGGTGGAAGCGCTTATCTTAGCTTCTGATCTGGCCCCAAGGCCGTCGAGAGAGACGAAATGAACGAGAAAAAGCCCACGAATCCATGGGCGAAGAGCCTGCTGATCTGGGTCGGCATTCTGTTCGGACTGGTTGTGTTCGTGCAGATGATCGGCGGAGGATCGAAGGCCGCTACGGGCGAGGCCATCGCCTATTCCGAATTCGTCAAGCAGGTCGACGAGGGCAATGTCCAGTCCGTCACGACCTCTTCGAGCGCCAGCGGTAATCAGCTGATCACCGGCAAGCTCGACAGCGGCCAGGCGTTCCGTACGACGGCGCCGGCCGACGCGCAGGTTACCGACCGCCTGATCAAGGCAGGCGTGCAGGTGCAGGCCAAGGAAGCCGAGCAGTCGAGCTTCTGGCTGATCCTCCTCTACCAGTCGCTGCCGTTCCTCCTGATTCTCGGCATCAGCTTCTTCGTGATGCGGCAGATGCAGAAGAATGCCGGCTCCGGAGCCATGGGCTTCGGCAAGAGCCGCGCCCGTATGCTGACCGAGAAGCAGGGCCGCGTGACCTTCGCCGACGTCGCCGGCATCGACGAAGCTCGCGAGGAGCTTCAGGAGATCGTCGAGTTCCTCAAGGACCCGGGCCGGTTCGCCCGTCTCGGCGGCAAGATCCCGAAGGGTGCGCTGCTGGTCGGCTCGCCGGGTACCGGCAAGACGCTTCTCGCCCGTGCCATCGCGGGTGAGGCCGGCGTTCCCTTCTTCACCATCTCCGGCTCGGACTTCGTCGAGATGTTCGTCGGCGTCGGCGCCAGCCGCGTCCGCGACATGTTCGACCAGGCCAAGAAATCCGCCCCGTGCATCGTCTTCATCGACGAAATCGACGCGGTCGGCCGCCATCGCGGCGCCGGCCTCGGCAACGGCAACGACGAACGCGAGCAGACGCTCAACCAGCTGCTCGTCGAGATGGACGGCTTCGAAGCGAACGAAGGCATCATCATCATCGCCGCGACCAACCGTCCGGACGTGCTCGACCCGGCGCTCCTGCGTCCGGGCCGCTTCGACCGCCAGGTCGTCGTTCCGCGTCCCGACATCGATGGCCGCGAGCAGATCCTCCAGGTGCACATGAAGAAGGTGCCGCTGGCGCCCGATGTCGACGCCCGCGTCATTGCGCGCGGCACTCCGGGCTTCTCCGGTGCCGACCTCGCGAACCTCGTCAACGAGGCTGCCCTTCTGGCCGCCCGCAAGGGCAAGCGCCTGGTCGCGGCTCAGGAGTTCGAGGAGGCCAAGGACAAGGTGCTGATGGGCACCGAGCGCAAGTCCATGGTCATGACCGAGGACGAGAAGCGCATGACCGCGTATCACGAGGCAGGTCACGCGATCGTCGCTCTCCATGAGCCTGCTTCGGACCCGATCCACAAGGCAACGATCATCCCACGCGGCCGCGCGCTGGGCATGGTGATGCGCCTGCCGGAGCGCGACAATTACAGCTATCACCGCGACAAGATGTACGCGAACCTCGCCGTCTCCATGGGCGGCCGCGTCGCCGAAGAGCTGATCTTCGGATACGACAAGGTGAGCTCGGGCGCGTCGTCCGACATCAGCTACGCGACCAACCTCGCGCGCGACATGGTCACCCGCTGGGGCATGTCCGACGAGCTCGGCCCGCTGCAGTACGCGGAAGCGGACGAGGAGGTCTTCCTCGGCTATTCCGTCAATCGCCAGAAGAACATGTCGAACGAGACGGCTCAGGCGATCGACAAGGAAATTCGCCGCATCGTGGAGCAGGGCTACGATCGCGCGAAGCATCTGCTCGAGGAAAATCGTGAGCAGCTCGAGACTCTCGCCAAGGCGCTCCTCGAATATGAGACGCTGAGCGGCGACGAGATCACGCAGCTGATGGCTGGGGGCGCAATCGATCGCGGAGGTCCGAAGGGTCCGGCGATCCCGGCTGCGGGATCATCGATCCCGAAGGCCAAGCGTCCGGCGTCGGGTATCGGCGGACCGGCTACAGCCGGCGCTTGAGAGCCTACCGGCTCGGCCTTGCAGTCTTCGTCCTCGCCAGCGCCTCTCCGGCGCTGGCTGAGGAGGTCGCGAGCTTCCTCGTCAGGGTGAAGGCGGTCGAACGGCTCGGCCCGTTCGCTTTCTTCTCACGCGATTTCTACCGGCTGAAAGCCTTGGTTGAAGCCGATGGCGAAGAGCTGAAGAAGGAATATGCCGAGGCGAAGGCCGCAGGGCGCGAGACCACGTTCTGCCCTCCCGCCAAGGACAAGCCCCGCGTCAATCCGAAGGAATATCTGGCGGCGCTGAACGCGGTCCCTGAAGATCAGCGCAAGACGACCACGACCAAGGACGTTCTCAAGACCGTCCTCGAGCGCAAATACCCCTGCAAATCCTAGAACAGCCCCATTGCTACCAGAACGATCAGAAAGAGCATCGCTGCGACGAACGCGAACAAGGTAAGGAGCGTGGCGCGCCAGATCGCCCCCCACCGGCTCAGCTCGTAAGTCCCGCGCAGCTGCCGATACATGTGGATGGGCGGAACAAACCAGAGCAGGCTGGCGATCGACGGCGCGACGAAGTCCAGCAATGTGCCGACCATCAGCAGCAGCAGCATGAAGCAGAGCGAATACGTCACGAAGACCGTGTGGTCGTAGAGCCGAAAGCGCCTGCTGAACGGGAAAAGCAGCCAGACGAAAGGTACGGACAGAGGGATCAGCGCCCAGCTGAATTTGTAGGCGTTCGATTTGAGCTTGTAGAGCACCAGTTCCGGGTTTTTCAGGGCGTGTTCGACGGCGGACCGGAACCAGCCCGGCATGTCGTCGGAGACCTGCACGGCGCTTCCTTCAATCCCCCTTGCCTGCAACCGCTTCAGGCCATCCAACTCCCTTCGAGTTTGCGCAATCTCGGCATCGATACCCACGGTGGAGCGGTCGGCCTTCTCCCTCTGCGCACGCTCAGCCTGCTGACGGGTGAGAGTCGCCTCGTGATCCTTAACCTGCGTGGCAACATCGGCCTTCACCTGCTCGGGGATCTCACCGAGCCCGGTCGCACTGACCACCGCGAACATCAGGAAGACGCAGAACAGGAAGAGTGCGATCGGCGACACGTAGCGCGCTCTCTGTCCGTCGATATAGCCGCGGGTCAGCTGCCCCGGCTTCCAGATGAGCATGGGAAGCGTCGTCCAGATCTTCCCTTCGAAATGGAACACGCCGTGCAGCAGGTCATGGAAGAACGCCGAGAGCGAACGGTGGACGTGCGCCCTCTGGCCGCAGACGTAGCAGAACTCGCCTGAAAGCTGCGTCCCGCAGTTGAGGCAGGCGCTCTCGTGGGTATGGCCGTCGCCCTTGCGCCCTGCGCGCTCGACTGCCCCGGCGAGAACTGCGCCGGTCGCTGCGTCACCGATAGCTTCCAGGTCCGGCATCCATTTCCCCCTGCGGCGACATTATGCGGCCTTCACGGCTCATGCTAGCGGTCGACGCGTGAAGCGCGTTGGTCTCCTCGGCGGCTCGTTCAACCCGGCGCACCGGGGACACCGGCACATCAGCCTTGCCGCCATGACGGCACTTGGCCTTGACGAAGTCTGGTGGCTGGTCTCGCCCGGCAATCCGCTGAAGGAGGGCGCGAAGGACATGGCGTCCTTCGGCGCGCGCTTCGCCTCCGCAAAGACAATGGCGCGGCGATCCCGCATCAAGGTCAGCGATTTCGAAGCCCGCCAGGGCACTCGCTACACCGTCGACACTGTGGCGAAGCTGAAGAAACGCCACCCGAACATCCGCTTCATCTGGCTGATGGGCGCCGATACTGTTGCACAATTCCATCAGTGGAGGCGTTGGCGCAAGTTGGCGGAATCACTGCCAATTGCGGTCATCTCCCGGCCCGGTTATGATTCGTCTGCCCACGCGGCTCGCGCGATGGGCTGGCTTCGAAGGTTCGTCCATCCTTCCGGCCAGGCCAGGGAATGGACGGATTGGAGTGCACCGGCGATCTTGCTGCTTCGCCTGCCGCCCGACCCGACATCCGCTACCGGCTTACGCGCGCACGACCCCAACTGGCATTTGCGGTTCATGGACCCGGCAGCGGGTTCCAAACGTTTCGTTATGCCAACTTTACCTAGGAGAGCACTTGCCCGACCGTCCCACTGAGACCGCCGTCAAAGGCCGTCCTGAGATCGACGTCGAAGACCTCCATCGCCTCGTGCTTCAGTCGCTAGACGACGACCAGGCCGTCGAGGTCGTTTCCATTCCATTGGCGGGCAAGTCCAGCATCGCAGATCACATGGTCATCGCCTCGGGCCGCTCTACGCGGCAGGTGGCGTCGATGGCGCACAAGCTCGCCGACCGGATCAAGGAGAAGTACGGCAGGATCGCGCGGATTGAGGGTTTACCCGCAGCCGACTGGGTCCTGATCGACGCAGATGACGTAATTGTGCATCTTTTCCGTCCCGAAGTGAGAAGTTTTTACAATTTGGAACGTATGTGGGCTTTCGGCGATGATGCCGATAAGAGTACAGCCGCTCGCGGGTGAGGGCACATGCGGTTTGTTGCTATATTTCTCTGGCTGTTCGCGTTTGCGTTGCAGCCTGCAACCGCGGCGACTTCGTCGCCGAACCTGGCCAGCCTTGAGCAGCAACTCAGGGCTGTGGTCGGGTCTGCCTCCAGCAATGTGGGTGTCGCCGCGCTAGACCTCACCACGGGTGAGACCGTCAGCATCAACGGCGACGTCCGCTTTCCGATGGCGAGCACGGTAAAAGTCGCGGTTGCGGCGGCCTATCTGAATCAGGTCGACCACGGCAATCGCTCGCTCGATGACAAGATTTCCGGCCAGACGGCCTCCAGCCTGATGCAGCGCATGCTCATTCACAGCGACAATCAGGCTACAGACATCCTCATTCGCGACCTCGGCGGGCCGCATGCCGTCCAGGATTGGCTGCGCTTCCAGGGTTTCAATACGATCCGCGTCGATCGCACCATTGCGCGCCTTCTCGCCGATCCTCGTGACCTTTGGGACATCCGCGATTCGAGTACGCCGATGGCGATGGTCGAGATGCTTCAGAAGCTCGATAAGGGGAACATTCTGAAGCCGCAGAGCCGGTCGTATTTGCTCGACCTTATGGGCCGCTGCGCCACCGGCAGGAACCGCATCCGCGGCATGCTGCCGTGGGGAACGCGGGTCGAGCACAAGACGGGTACTCTGAACGGCTACACCAGCGACATCGGGTTCATCACGCTGAACAACGGTCACCGGATCGCGGTCGCCATGTTTGCGCGGGGCGGCGCTGATCGCCCGCAGACCATCGCAACGGCCGCCCGCGCGATCTACGACGGCTTCACGCGGCTGTTCACTTGGCCGGCGCTTGCACCGAGCTTCGGCACGCTGGCTCCGTCGACGGGCGGTCAGTGAGAGGCTGATTGCTTCTCCACATCGTCGCTCGCGGGAAGATCGGGCGATCGCCTGAAGCGGAACTCGTCGTGCGCTACCTGAAGCGCATCAGTTGGCCGACGAAGCTCACGGAGCTGAGCGAGCGCGCCGCGCTTCCCCCTGCCCCGCCATCATCTGTTACGGTGCTTCTCGACGAGAAGGGCAAGGCGCTGTCCTCTATGGAACTGGCGAAGACGCTCGAGCAATGGCGCGATCGGGGAACGCGCGAAGCTCGCTTCGTCATCGGAGCGGCGGACGGCCATTCGGCGGAGGAACGCGCCGGCGCAGACCTCCTCATCTCCTTCGGCCCGGCGACCTGGCCGCACCTGCTGGTCCGCCCGATGCTCGCCGAGCAATTGTTCCGGGCGACATCAATCCTTGCGAACCACCCCTATCATCGGGAAGGTTGAGGCCATGCGCACCCTCGGCGTCGCTTTGGCTTCCTGCCTGCTGATTGCAGCGAGCGGTCCCGTGCAGACGGAGGGCGAGCCTCTCGACGTGACCGCCGCGCGCGCACAGGCGGAAGCGCAGGCCGCCGAGGCCGAAGCCGCGAAACTCCAGAAGGCCGCCGACGACGCCAAGGACGAAGCGCAAAAGCTGCGTGTCCGGCAAGCCGCCGCCGCCCAAGGCATCGAGGCCGCCGAAGCCCGCATCAGCGCTGCGGATGCCAACGCCCGCATCATCTCCGCGATGGTTGCGGCGCGGCGGGAACGGCTGACGCAGGAGCAAGCGCCGGCATCAGCACTGCTCGGCGCTTTGGCGGTCATGTCCGAGCGCCCACCTCTATTGGCGATTCTGGACCAAGGCTCGACGCAAGAATTCGTCCGCGTGCGGCTTTTGCTCGACGCGACCCTTCCGGCCATCCGCAACCGAACGGCCGCCCTTCGGGCCGAGCTGGAGCGAGGCAAGGCGCTCGAGCGTGACGCCGAGCTTGCCCGCCAGGACCTGGTGAAGAGCCGCGACACGCTGGCACAGCGAAAGCTCGAGTTCGCGGAGCTGGAGACCCAAGCCCTGCAACTGGCCGCGCAGCGCGGCGGCGAGGCCCTCGGCGCGGGCGACCTGGCGCTGGCTCGCGGCGAAGACGTGCAGCAGATCGCGTCCGAGGCGGAGCGCCGCCGCGCCGCAGCGGGGATCGCATCCGACCTTTCGCGCATGCCTGCGGCACCCGCGCGGCCAGGCGCATCGGGGGAGGAAGCGCAGACGCCGCTGGCCTACCAACTGCCGGCCAGCGCGTCGGTCGTCGAGGGCCTGGGCTCCATCGCTTCGAACGGGGTGCGTTCGCGGGGCCTCACGCTGAACACGGGTCGCGGCGCGCCAATCGTCGTCCCGGCCTCCGGCATCGTTCGCTTCTCTGGTCCTTTCCGGAGATACGACTCGGTGGTCATTATCGAGCATCAAGGCGGCTGGATGAGCCTGCTTCTCAACGTCGCGTCCGAGAAGAAGGCGGGTGACAAAGTGACCGCCGGCGAACCACTTGGGCGTGCGCTTGGTCGAATAGGGGTGGAATTGTCCCGAAACGGGCAACATGTGTCACCTGCTCTCATCGCAGGTTCATCTCAGAGCCTGTCAAAGGGCCGCAAAGAGGGTTAGGGAAGTTGCCTGAGACCCGGGATACGAATGCCATGAAGCTCGCGCACAAATTGCTTCCGCCGCTCGCCCTTGTCGGCGCGCTCGCTCTGGTGCCGGTGACGACGAGTTCGCTCGCCGCTGCCGATGTCGCCAATTACCAGGAGCTCGAGACGTTCATGAGCGTCTACGAGCGGGTGAAGGCGCAATATGTCGACCAGGTCGACGATCACACGCTGATGAAGGGTGCGATCGACGGCATGCTGGCTTCGCTCGACCCCCATTCCTCCTATGTGGAGGCCAGCGATTTCGACACGCTGAAGGCGACGACGGACGGCAATTACGGCGGCCTAGGCATCACCGTCTCCGTCGAGGATGGCGCTGTGAAGATCGTGTCTCCGATGGAAGACACGCCTGCATGGCGCGCCGGCCTCAAGTCGGGCGACTACATCACCCACATCAACGGTGAGCTGCTCTACGGCCTGTCACTCGACGAGGCCGTCGAAAAGATGAAGGGCTCGCCGGGCACGAATGTGAAGCTCACGATCGTCCGTCCGGGCCGCGACAAGCCGTTCGACGTCTCCATGAACCGTGAGCGGATTGAGCTCCGCCCGGTGAAGTGGGAGATCAAGGACGGCATCGGCTACATCAACATCAACTCGTTCGCCGGCAACACGGGCGACGCCACCAAGGCGGCGCTTCTGGCAATCGACAAGGCGACCGGCGGCAAGCCTCTCGGCTATGTCGTCGACCTTCGCTCGAACCCGGGCGGCCTGCTCGACCAGGCAATCGACGTCAGCGACGCCTTCCTTGAACGCGGCGAGATCGTCTCTCAGCGTGGACGCCAGAAGGACGACATCGAGCGCTACTATGCGACGCCCGGCGACATGGCGCACGGCCTTCCGGTCGTTGTCCTGATCGACGCGGGCAGCGCTTCGGCGGCCGAAATCGTCGCCGGTGCTCTGCAGGATCACCATCGCGCGCTGCTTATGGGCGAGCGCAGCTTCGGCAAGGGCTCGGTCCAGACGGTCCAGATCATGGGTCCGAAGGCGGCCCTCCGGCTGACCACGGCGCGCTACTACACGCCATCGGGACGCTCGGTTCAGGCCGGCGGCATCGATCCGGATATCACCGTGCCGCAGCTGACGGACGCCGACTACAAGGACCGCAAGGTCGTGCGCGAGGCAGACCTTCGCCGGCACCTGCTGGGCCAGGCCAATGTCGACGACAAGCTGCTCGAGGAGGACGACTTCTCGAAGGATCCGCGCTTCGCCTTTACTCCGGCCGAGCTGGAGAAGAAGGGCGTGAAGGACTTCCAGCTCGACTATGCGATCAAGACGCTGAAGCGGCTGTCGCCGCGCAGCACGACGGTCGCGTCCGCGGGCACGTCTTCACGGTCTTAAGGTGAACGAAGCGGCGCTTCCGCAGACAGGCGGGGTATTCGGATCGGGCAACGCACAACTTGCGCGGCTGATCTCCCTGCTGCTTCCGCTAGGACTGCTCGGAGGCGCGCTCGGCTCGCAGTACATCGGCGGGCTCCACCCCTGCGAGATGTGCTACTGGCAGCGCTGGCCGCACGGCGCGGCGATCCTGCTCGCCCTGCTCGCTTTCACCAATCCCGCGGAGTCCTCGCGCACACGCAACTTCACGCTGCTCGCCGCGATCGCCATCGCCGTCTCGGGCATCATCGGCGTCTATCATGCCGGGGTCGAGCTCAAGATCTTCGAGGGTATGACCACCTGCACGACGACGGGCGCGCGCTCACTCGAGGACATCCTGAAGGTTCCGCTGGTCCGCTGCGATCAGGTGCAATGGTCGTTCCTCGGCATCTCCATGGCGGGCTGGAACGCCCTCCTTTCGCTGTGCGGAGCCTCGCTGATCATGTTCCTGCTCGCGAAGGGCGGCCGCGCGTGAGCCCCTGGCGGCCAGGTCAGCGCAGGCCGGACACGGCCTCGATGCTACGCGTCGACCAGGCCGGCGAATATGGCGCGACCCGCATCTATGCCGGCCAGCTCGCGGTCCTGCGCCGCAATTCCTCCGCTGCAAAGCTCGTGTCGCGCATGGCTGAACAGGAGCAGCGCCACCTGAAGCGCTTCAACGCGCTGATGAGCGAGCGCGGCGTGCGCCCGACCGCGCTGCAGCCGGTCTGGCATGGCGCGGGCTTCATGCTTGGTGCGGTCACGGCTTTGATCTCCGAAGAAGCCGCGATGGCGTGCACCGAGGCGGTGGAGACGGAAATCGACCGCCACTACGGCGACCAGCTCCGCGAACTTGGGGAAGACGACCCCGTTCTCGCCAAGGACATCGAGGAATTCCGGGCCGAAGAGCTCGAGCATCGGGACGTCGCCCGTGAGGCCGGCGCAGCGCGCGCTCCGGCTTACCCCGTATTGACTGCGGCTATCCGTGGCGCTTGCAGGATAGCCATCGGACTGTCGAAACGTGTCTGAGGAACTACAGGTGGGGCTCGCCCGCTTTAAGCTGTTGAAAGGACATAAGATGAAGCTCGCAGCCCCTCTGGCAGCCCTTGCCGTTGTTTCTGGCTTTGCGGTGCCTTCGCCGGTGCTGGCGCAGGATGAGCAAAGTTCCTCAGGGACGACGCAAACGACCGGGCAGCGCATCGCCGAGATCGTCGTCTTCGGCAACGATCCCTGTCCGCGCTCCACCGACGACGAGGTCGTGGTCTGCTCGCGCGTTCCGGAATCCTACCGCTATCGGATGCCTGAATCCTACCGGCCGAGCGGCACCTATCAGCAGGGCCAGGCGTGGGCGAACAAGGCACGGAGCATCGAGCGCATGGGGCGCACGGGCATCCAGAGCTGCTCGCCGGTCGGCCCTGCCGGCTACACGGGCTGCCTCAACCAGATGATCAACGAGGCCAAGGAAGAGTCACGCGAAGCGGCGCAGGGAAGCCGGCCGCCGCAGTAACGCTCTCTGCTGCCGGCTGATCCACGTACCCCGCATCATTGTGCCCCGCGCATCGGCGCTCTAGCCACTGCGTTATACCGCAAGGGAGAGTGCCGATGACCGTAGCCGAAGTCACGCCGGATCTGGAGCATATCGAACGCTCCGACCGCGCGTTCCTCGGTCATCCGAAGGGTCTCGGCTATCTCGGCTTCACGGAGGCGTGCGAGCGCTTCTCCTATTACTCCATGCAGACCCTGCTCGTGCTCTACATGGTCAAGTATCTGCTCGTGCCGGGCAAGATCGAGACCGTGGTCGGGCTCGATTGGCTGCGCAGCTGGCACTATCCGGGTCTCGAAGGGCAGCCGCTCTCCTCGGCAATCTTCGGCGACTATGCCTCCCTCGTATATCTGACGCCGATCCTCGGCGGGATCATCGCCGACAGGTTCACCGGCCGGAAGGTCGCAATGATCGCCGGAGGGCTGGTGATGGCCCTCGGTCATTTCCTGATGGCCTTCGAAGGGGCGTTCCTGTTCGCTCTGCTCTCGCTGATCATCGGCGTCGGGCTGTTCAAGGGAAACATCGCGACGCAGGTCGGTGACCTCTATTCGGAGAGCGACGTACGCCGCGCGATGGCGTTCCAGATCTTCTACATTTTCATCAACGTCAGCGTGATCATCGCACCACTGATTGCGGGCACGCTCGGTCAAGAGGTCGGCTGGCATTACGGCTTCGGCTGCGCCGGCGTGGTTATGGTGATCGGCCTCGCCATCTACTTGTCTGGCCAGAAATACCTGCCGGAGGAAATCGAGGCCGGCCGTGCCGAACCCGGCAAATTGGTCAGCCGCGTGATTGCAGGCGCGCTCGGTATCGTTGCGCTGGTCATGCCCTGGCTGCTGGTTTCCGGCTACCTGTTCTCGTCCTGGATCGTCGGTTCGATCTCGGCGATCGTGCTGGTTAGCGCTCTTTACTTCGCCCTTACTCGCAATCTGGGCCAAGAGGACAAGCTGCGCACGCTAGCGCTCGTCGCACTGATCCCAATCATCGCGGTATCGCTCCTGACGAACCAGGAGATCTTCAATGCCTACCTCGTCTGGGGCGACCAGCACTTCAACTTGCGCTTCATGAGCTTCACCATCCCCAGCAGCTGGCTCATCTCGATCGATGCCGGCGTCAGTTTCACCATGCTGGTCGCCGTCGCCGGCTTTTGGAAATGGTGGGGACTCAAACATCGCGAGCCCGATGAGATCAGCAAGATGATCATCGGCAGCGTCTTCATCGTCGCGGGCGGACTTTGCCTTTTCATGGCCGCGCTCACCCAGCCGGCCGGCGGAAAGATTAGCCTCTTCTGGCCGATGATCTTCGAGCTGATGAACAGCACGGGCTTTGCGCATCTGATGCCGGTCAGCCTTGCCCTGTTCTCGAAGATGGCGCCCAGGCAGATCGGCGCAACCGTGATCGGCCTCTACTATCTGGCGTTCTTCGCGGCGAACAAGATCGTGGGCTATGTCGGCGGCCTGTACTCGGAGGTCCCGACGACGACGTTCTGGCTTCTGCACGTCGCCAGCGCAGTGGTGGGACTCGTCGCCTTCATCGTCTTCAAGCTGGTGATCGGACGGCGGTTCGCGGGCCAAGCGCCCATTCCAGCCGCAGCGTGAAGCCGAGCGAGGCGCTTCCCGACGACCTGGCCGGCGAGAGCCGCTTCCAGCTCCTCACCCGGCTAGGCTTCGCTGCCCGGGGCTTGCTCTACATCCTGATCGCCGCGCTGGTGATTCTTGCCGGCCGCACCGAGGATCTCACGGGCGCGCTGGAATATGTGGGGCATGGCATCGGCAAGCTGCTTATCACCGTGCTCGGCGCAGGGATGGCGGTCTACGGCCTCTGGCACCTCACCGACGCCCTGTTCGGCATCGAAAGCGGCCGTCATCACTGGAAGGCATGGCGCAAGCGGATCATCTCCGCGGGCAGCGGCGCGATCTATCTCTACCTTGCCTACAAGACCGTGTGGATCGTCTTCGCCGGTCGCTTTGGCGGCAACGAAACGCAGTCCCGCACGGCCGATGCCCTGCAACTGCAAGGCGGCGAATTGTTCGTCCTGATCGCCGCGGCGATCCTGTTCGGCACTGCGATCGGCCAGTTCTTCAAGGTCGCGCGCTGCAACTTCCTCGACCCACTCGACTGCACCGAACATCAGAAGCGCTGGATCAAGTGGCTCGGCCGTGCGGGCTATTCCGCGCGCGGCGTCATCTTTCTGGTGGTTGCGTGGCTGCTGGCGCAATCGGCCCTTCACCATAACGCCGCCGAGGCCGGCGGCCTGGAGCAGGCGCTCGATTTCTTTTCCCGCGATACGCGCGGCTGGGTCGCAGCCGGCCTCGCGCTGTTCGGCGTCCTGAGCCTCGTCGAGGCTCGCTATCGCCGCATCCACCGTCCGCCTCCGGTCGAAGAGGTCGCCGACATGGTTGCGGAAAAGCTCGAGCGCTAGGGAACCACTGGCAGCATCACCGAGCTTGCCGTCGAACCCCCGTAGAAGACGCTCTGCGTCGCTTTCCGATAGTCGTCCGCCTTGGCATAAAAGATGTTCGGCACGAAGGTCTGCGGATTGCGGTCGTAAAGCGGGAAGAGGCTCGACTGGACCTGCACCATGATGCGGTGCCCCGGCAGGAACACGTGGTCGACGTTCGGAAGATTGAACCGATATTCCTCGACCTTGCCGGGCGTCAGCGCCTCGGGCGCCGACAGGCTGTGGACGTAGCGTCCACGGAAGATCTCGATCCCGATCGGAAGCTCGAAGCCGGACATGTCCTGCTTGGACCCCTGTGACGCCCCTTCCGGCGCTTCATTGGGATAGACGTCGATCAGCTTCACGACCCAGTCGCTGTCGGTGCCGCTGGTCGATGCGAACAGCCGTGCCTCTGGGGGGCCCATGATGTGCACCGACTTAGTCAGAGGCGCCGTCGTGTAGGACAGAACGTCGGTGCGGTCGGATACAAATCGCTGGTCGCGCACGAGCCACGGCTTCCACTGCTCGTCGTCGCCCATCTCGATCGGACGCGGGATGAAGGGGACCGGCTTTGCCGGATCAGAGACGTAGTCGTCATGTCCCGCCAAGGCGGGCTGCGCGAAGCTCGCGCCATTGCTTGCGTCGAGGAACAGGGGCGTCGGCGTGCCCATCGGCCAACGTGGGCTCTCGTTCCAGCGGTTCACGCCGGTCGAGTAGGTCAGCACCGGCGGGGTGTGGGGATCGGCCCCAGCCTTCAGATAATGATCGAAGAAAGGCTTCACGTAGCGCGTCCGCCATTCGGCGGCGGTGTCGCCGGTGAAGGTCAGGTCGCCGAGATCGTAGCCGTAATGGTTGGCGCCCGAATGCCGCCACGGACCGATGGCGAGATGCAGCAGGCCCGAACCTTCATACTTCGCCGCAAGCGCCTTGTATACCGCCGGACCGCCGTAGCTGTCCTCCTGGTCCCACTGCCCGACCTCGATGAGCGTCGGCACCGTCAGTTCACGAGCGGCGAGGATCTTGTCGACGGCCTGGAGCGACCAGAAATCCGTGTAGGCGGGGTTCTGGAACAGCTTCTGCACGAACGGGTAGTTCTCGATGCCGAGCTTGCGCGCGTAATCGCCCATCGAGCCCGCCTCGAGATAGCGGGTGTAATCGTCGCCCGGACCGACCGCGAAACCATTCCCTTCGGCCTTCTTGGTGCTCATCGCCACGGCATAGTCGAGGCTGTTGGTGCGGAAGGCGCCGTTGTGGAACCAGTCGTCGCCGCGCCAGCCGTCGACCATCGGGCTTTCGGGCACCGCCGCCTTCAGCGCCGGATGCGGGTTCACTTCCGCCGCGAGCGTGGTGAAGCCGAGGTAGGACGAACCGATGATCCCGACATTGCCGTTGCTTTCGGCGACATGCTTCACCAGCCAGTCGATCGTGTCGTAGGCGTCGGTGGATTCATCGATCTTGGTATTGTTGAGCGGCCCGACGAATGGCCGGTTCATCACCCACTTTCCCTCCGAATTGTGGATGCCGCGGATGTCCTGGTAGACGCGGATGTAGCCGTCGTTGACGAACTCCTTGTCCATGATCGGAAGCACGTCGACGAGCGACTGGCTGGCCGTGCGAGTGACGCTGCCCTTCGCGTCATAAGGCGTGCGCGACAGGAGGATCGGCGCGTTCGCCGTCCCCTTCTTCATCATGATCACGGTGTAGAGCTTGGTGCCGTCGCGCATGGGGATCATGATGACCCGCTTCACGAAATCCGCTTCCGGCCGGACCTGCTCGTAGTTCGCGACCACGTCCGGAGTCATCGGCGTCACGGGCTGCGGCGGCGCAGCGGCGACGAGGGTGGACAGCGCCAGAAGCGACGCGGCGGAGCGGAAGGCTGTGCGGATCATCACCGGACCGTAGGGGCGCTCCGGCTGAGCAGCAAGCGTACCGCTAAACGTCTGTATGGACACGAGAAGTTCTGGAACATATTAAGAACACATGGCCCAGCTGGACCTTCAGTCGAAGCTCGCGATTCTCGCCGACGCGGCGAAGTATGACGCGTCCTGCGCATCCTCGGGCACATCGAAGCGCGACAGCCGCGGCGGCAAGGGGCTCGGCTCCACGGAGGGCATGGGCATCTGCCATGCCTACGCCCCCGACGGCCGCTGTATCTCGCTCCTGAAGATCCTACTGACCAACAGCTGCATCTTCGACTGCGCCTACTGCATCAACCGCAAGAGCTCGAACGTGCGCCGCGCGCGCTTCACGGCTGAGGAGGTCGTCCGCCTCACCCTCGAATTCTACAAGCGCAACTACATTGAGGGCCTGTTCCTCTCGTCCGGGATCATCCGCTCGTCGAATTACACGATGGAGCAAATCGTCGAGGTCGCACGCAGCCTGCGCGAGGACCACGACTTTCGCGGATACATTCACCTGAAGACGATCCCCGACGCCGATCCCGAGCTGGTACGACAGGCCGGTCTCTACGCGGACCGAGTATCGATCAACGTGGAGCTGCCGACGGAGGATGGGCTGCGGCGCCTCGCACCGGAAAAGGACGGCGGGCAGATCGAGAGCGCTATGAGCGACACGCGGGCCGCGATCGATGAGGGCGAGGAAGCGAAGAAGAAATACAAGTCGGCGCCCGGTTACGCGCCAGCCGGCCAGTCGACGCAGATGATCGTCGGAGCGGACGCGGCAAGCGATGGCGACATCATCACGCGCGCGAGCGGACTGTACGACCGCTTCCGGCTTCGCCGCGTCTATTACTCGGCGTTCTCCCCCATCCCGGATGCGAGCGCCGTTCTTCCGCTCAAGCGGCCGCCGCTGCTGCGTGAGCACCGGCTGTACCAGTCCGACTGGCTGATGCGCTTCTACGGCTTCAAGCCGGCCGAGGTCGTCAACGCGGCGGGCGATGACGGCATGCTCCCGCTCGACATCGACCCGAAGCTTGCATGGGCCCTCAAGTTTCGGGAATCGTTTCCGGTCGACGTGAACCGCGCGCCGAAGGAGCAGCTGCTGCGCGTCCCGGGACTGGGCACGAAGGCCGTCGACCGCATCCTGGCATCTCGGCGCTGGCGCAAGCTTCGGCTGGACGATGTCGCGCGCCTCACAGTGTCGATCTCGAAGGTGCGGCCGTTCATCGCCACGATCGACTGGCGTCCGACTTTGCTTACGGACCGCGCGGATCTTCGCACCCTCCTTGCCCCTAGAGAGCAGCAGCTGGAGTTGTTCGCGGCATAGTCATGCTCCGCGAAGGCCCGATGATCGACGCGCACCGCGTCACGCTTGCCGCCCAGGACGATTTCGAGGGCTGGCGCGATGCCGCGCGCGATCTTGCCGAAGCCGGGGTGCCGCCATCCGCCATCATCTGGCGCGTCGACGGTGGTCCCGACGACCTGTTCGCGACCGACGCCACGCAACCGAAGGGCGCGAGCTTTGCCGTCCCGCGCGCCTTCATCGATCTTGCGAAAAGCGTTGTCTGCCACTCGGATCCGGAACGGTTCGCGCTGCTCTACGCCATGCTGTGGAAGCTGCGGACCAACCGCAATGCATTCGAGGACCGGGCGGACCCGCTTGTCGACCGTTTGGAACGACTGGCTAAGGAAGTCCGCCGTGACGTGCACAAGATGCACGCCTTCGTCCGCTTCCGCGAGATCAACGACCGCTTCGTCGCCTTCTTCGAACCGGACCATCACATCGTCCGGCACACTGCGGGCTTTTTCGTCCGCCGCTTCACCAACATGCGCTGGTCGATCCTGACGCCGGAGCTCTCAATCTACTGGGACGGCGAGGCACTGACCGAGGGCCCCGGCGCAGCGCGGGCGGAGGCGCCTGGCGGCGATCCGCTCGAAGCCATGTGGAAGACCTACTACGCGTCCATCTTCAATCCGGCGCGGCTGAAGGTCGGGGCGATGCTCAAGGAGATGCCGAAGAAGTACTGGCGCAACATGCCGGAGACTTCGCTCGTTCAGCCCCTGATTGCGAACGCCCGCACGCGGGAGTTGGAGATGATCGACCGAGCCGCCGCCAAGACGGGTTTGAAGCATGCGCTGGAGGCCGAGCGAAGCATCGAGCCGGGTGGAAACCTGCGCGCGTCGTGGGAGGCGCTGTTCAAGGAAGCGCGCGGCTGCACGCGATGCGACCTCTACAAGCACGCGACGCAAACGGTGTTCGGTGAAGGCCCACTCGACGCGTCGATCATGTTCGTCGGCGAGCAGCCGGGCGACCAAGAGGACCTCGCTGGCCGTCCGTTCGTCGGGCCCGCGGGGCAAGTGTTCGATGAAGCGCTGGAGAAGGCCGGCATCCCGCGCTCACAGGTCTACGTCACGAATGCCGTGAAGCACTTCAAGTTCGAGCAGAAGGGCAAGAAGCGCGTCCACAGCAAGCCGAACGCGGGCGAGATCGAGGCCTGCCGCTGGTGGATCGACCAGGAACGGTCGCTCATCCGCCCGCCCGTGACGGTAGCGCTAGGCGCGACTGCGGCGCGTTCCGTGCTCGACAAGGTCGTGACCATCAGCAAGGTGCGCGGATCGCCGATCCCGCTGGCCGAAGGCGGCGAATGCTGGGTGACCGTCCACCCAAGCTTTCTTCTGCGCATTCCCGAACCCGAGCGCCGCGTGGAAGAACGCCAGAAGTTCGTCGACGACCTCAAACGCATCCGCGACCGCGCGGAGAAACTGACGGCCTAGCAGTCCGCCCAGCGGCGGAGCAGGTTGTGATAGGTGCCCGTCAGCGAGACGATCGCGGGGTCCTTGTCGCCGAGGTTTGTAGCGAGGGTGCGGATGGCGGCGTCCATTTCAAGGAGCAGCGTGCGCTGGCCGTCGTCGCGGACCATCGATTGAATCCAGAAGAAGGATGCCACTCGCGATCCGCGCGTCACGGGCTCAACCCGGTGCAACGAGGCCGACGGGTAGAGGACGAGGTCACCCGCGGAGAGCTTCACAGCATGCTCGCCGTACGTGTCCTCGATCACGAGCTCCCCTCCATCGTAGCTGTCCGGATCGGAGAGGAAGAGCGTCGCCGACAGATCCGTTCGAATGCGGTCCGAGCGATCTGGCAAGTAGCGGATCGCGTTGTCGACATGATTGTCGAAACCATGCCCGGAGTCCGCATCGTAGCGGTTGAAGAAGGGCGGGAAGACACGCTTCGGGAGCGCCGCCGACATGAACAGACCGTTGTTCGCCAGCGCGGCGAGGATGATCTCGCCGGCCGCCTGGGCGTCCGGACATTCGGCCTTCAACTGCAGGTTGCGCTTGGCAAGTTCCGACTGCTTGCCGGCGGTTGCTCGCCCGTCCTCCCACGCGCCGCTGAGCACGAGCCGCCGGACTTCGGCGAGCTCATTGCCTGAAAGCGCAGCGGGGACCGCGACGAGCATCGCCCGTCCTTACAGGCCGAACGCCAGGGTGGCGACTGCGCTGCGACCCGCACCCGGCACGAAGTGGCCGCCGCCGAGAGAGTCGGCGTAGCGCTTGTCGAAAAGGTTAAAGGCGTTGAGGCGGAGCGTGACCTTCTTGCTGATGTCGTAGCCGAAGGTGGCGTCAGCGACCCAATAATCGTCGACCTTTCGCGTGTTCGTCGTGTTCGTGTAGCGTGCCCCGACGTAGCGAACGCCGCCGCCGATCTCGATGCCCTGCGGGAAGGTGTAGAGGGTCCAGAGCGAGCCGCTGTTCTTCGGCACGTTACCGAGGCGATTGCCGATATCGGTGATCGTGTTGGAATCGATCACCTCGCTGTCGAGATAGGTGTAGCTCGCGACCAGCTGCCAGCGTTCGGTGATGCGCCCCGTCGCGCCGAACTCGAAACCGTCCACGCGCTGCTCGCCCTCGAGGACCATGGCAGGCTCGCCGGGAAGGCCGGGCGTGCGGGCGTTGGTCTTCTCCGTGCGGAACAGAGCGGTCGTCACAAGTAGCTTGCCGCCGAAGCCGTCCCACTTCGAACCGACCTCGAAGGTGCGGCTGTGCTCGGGCTTCAGCGCGCCCTGAGCCTCTGTCGGAGTCGTCTGCGTCAGGTTCTCGATCGACGGGTTCACCGACGTTCCGGCGCCGGCGTAGAGGCTAAGCGTCCGGATCGGCTTGTATGTGATGCCCGCGCGCCAGGTCAGGTACGAATCGCTGCGGTCGATCGGGCCGACCGTTGCCGAGAGTTGCGACGGCGCAGGATCGAACTCGCTCTTGTTGTGCTCCCAGCGCAATCCGCCCGTGATGAGGATCTGGTCGGTGAGATAGGCGGTATCGAAGACGTATGCCGCGACCGTGTCCGCCTTTGCGTGGACGACCTCGCCCGGAAGATGGACAACCGTCCCATCCCAGGGGCGCTCTGGATCCGGATCGAAGATGTTCGTTGGGGTACCATCGGTAATCAGGCGAAGCTGGTTGCGGCTCTTCTCGCTCGAAATCTCGAAACCCGCGATCGCGTCATGGCGGACGCTGCCGGTCTGGAACTTCGCGAAAAGGTTCGACTGATTGAGCAGAACCTTATCGACCGTGTCGCGCGACTGCGTTTGCGGGTTCACTAGCAGCCCGGTGTTAGTCGTCGGTGGGTCGCTAGGAATGACTGCAAATCGCGGCGAGGAATAGATCGAGTCTCGCGTCGCGTAGCCGTATCGGGTCGTGTTCGCGATGCGGATGTCCGACGTGATGTCGTGCTCCAGCGCGAACGTCGCGATGTTGGTGACCGTGTCCTCGTAATCTCGCTCCGTCAGCCCGTAGTAATTGTCGTAATCCACCGGCGCGGGCTTGTTGTGATATTCCGGAAGCGCCGTGTTAGTGTCGGGAACGAACGGGATTCCGTAATCCGGCTGATTGTCCCCCTCTAGGCGGAAATAGGACAGGATGGCTCGCGTCGACGTGCCGAGGCCGGCGGCAATGGACGGCGCGATGCCCCAGCGCTTGGTTTCGACATGGTCGCGCCCGGGCGTGTCGGCCTCATGATAGAGCAGATTGACCCGAAGCGCCGTGCCGCCGCCCAGGCCGAGCCGATCCCCGCCCACGTTCACGTCGGCAGTTCCCCGCACGTAGCCGGGCAAGCCCACGCCGACCGTGCCGCTTACGAAGGTCCCCAGCTTCGGCTGCTTCGAGAACATGTTGATGTAGCCGCCGGTCGACCCGCGTCCGGTCTGGGCCGACGCGGGACCCTTCACTACCTCGACCTGTTCCACGTTGAACGTGTCGCGCGTGTAGCTGGCAAAGTCGCGAATGCCGTCGACGAAGATGTCGTTGCGTGCACCGAAGCCGCGTAGCGTCAGATTGTCGCCCGCCGGTCCGCCGCCGCCCTCGCCGGCAGCCATGCTGATGCCGGAGACGTTGCGAAGCACGTCGTTGAGCGTCGTTGCCGCCTGCTGTTCGATGATCTCGCGGGGGACGATGCTGATCGATTGCGGCGCATCGCGCACGTCGGGCAGGCGGCTGTTCAGCGTGTTGATGCGATACTTCGCCCCGGTGACGATGATGGGGTCGGCGCCCTCGCTGTTTTCGGCAGCGTCCGAGGTCGTCGCCGCAGTGGCCGTTCCGGATGCCGCGACGTCGTTCGCGTAGGCTTCCGTGCTGAACAGCAGCGTGGAGCCCACCAGCACCGATGCCGCCTTCCTGTACGAACGGATACCGGCGCTACTGCTGAATCGCGACACGTGAAAAGCCCCTTTGCCTCGATTGAAGAGTTAGGGGCGGACTATCGTTATTGATAGTCATTCGCAATAGCAGGCGTGGAATAGCTTGATTAGAGCGCTTAAACCGTTGAGTTCAGGCGATTTGCCGCCGCTCTTACGCGTCTTTCGCGATCCGGCGCGAAGCGGTTGGACCGATCATGAACGGCGGCAATGAGCCTCTCGCCAGCCTTTTCGGGCGATCCTGATTCGAATGGCGGGTGCGGATCGTATTCCAGCCCGAGCTGCACGCCGCGGGCATATTCCTCGCCCCGGATCTCGGCCATCAGCGCGAAAGCGAAGTCGATGCCTGCAGTGACTCCGCCGCCCGTGACCCGGTTGCGATCGAAGACGACGCGCTCGGCGACGGGTTCCGCTCCGAAGAGGCTGAGATAGTCGCGCCAGGCCCAGTGCGATGTTGCGCGATACCCTGCGAGCAGGCCCGCGGCGCCGAGAATGAGCGAGCCGGTGCAGACGCTCGTCACCCACCGCGCATTGTCCGCGACGCCTCGAAGCCAGTCCAGCACCTCTTCGTCTTCCATGACGTCCATGCAGCCGAACCCGCCCGGCACGCAGAGGATGTCTGCCGCGGCCACTTCTTCCAGTGTCGCGGTCGGGAGGAGCGCGAACCCGCTGTCGGTCGGGACGGGCTCGCGCGCTTTCCACACGAGGTCGACCTTCGCATCGCCGAGCCGCGACAGGACCTGCGCCGGACCGGTGAGGTCGAGCTGCGTGACGTTGGGATAGACGAGAAAGACGACGCGAAGGGGGCCCATCGCCTTATTCTGCAGCGAGAAGCGTCGTCGCTCCACCCAGATCGACGGAGACCAGGCGGCTGATGCCCTTTTCGATCATCGTTACGCCGTAGAGGCGGTGCATGCGGCTCATCGTCACCGCGTTGTGCGTGACGATGAGGTAGCGCGTGTCGGTTTCGCTCGTCATGCGGTCGAGCAGGTCGCAGAAGCGCTCAACGTTCGCATCGTCAAGCGGCGCGTCGACCTCGTCGAGCACGCAGATCGGCGCGGGGTTCGTTAGGAACAATGCGAAGATGAGCGCGACCGCGGTCAGGGCCTGCTCGCCGCCGGACAGCAAAGTCAGCGTCGAAAGGCGCTTGCCCGGCGGCTGCGCCAGGATCTCCAGCCCGGCCTCGAGGGGATCGTCGCTCTCGACCAGTTCAAGGTGAGCCTGGCCGCCGTTGAACAGTGTCGTGAACAGGTCCCGGAAGTGCGCGTCGACCTTCTGAAAGGCATCGATGAGCCTAACCCGGCCTTCGCGGTTGAGATTGCCGATCGAGCCGCGCAGGCGATGGATGGCCTGCGTCAACTCCTCCGCTTCCTCGGCGCCCTTGACCCGGGCATCTTCAAGCTCGGCCAGCTCCTGCTCGGCGACGAGGTTCACCGGCCCGATGCGCTCGCGCTCGGCGGTGAGGCGTTCGAGGAGCGCGGACTGAGCCTCGGCATCGACCTGTTCGCCGGCATCGAAGCCAAGCCGTTCCGGCAGCCGCTGCGGCACGCACTCGAAACGCTCCAAGCATACGCGCGCATATTCGGCGCGGCGGGCCTCTTGGCCCTCGGCGCGAGCGGCGGCGGCAGCGCGGCGCTCGCGGGCGGAGGAAAGGGTTTCATTGGAAGCCGCCAGATCCGACGCGGCCTTCAACACGCCAGCCTCAGCGGCGCGCTCCGCTTCTGCAGCCGCAGAGGTCGCGCGCTCCAGCTCGCGCGAGCGGCCTTCCTGTTCGCTGATGGCGGCATCGAGCCGCTGCGGCTCATCCGTTAGCTCCGCTCGCTCGGCGGCCTGTTGCCCCTGGCGCTCGACGGCCAGCGCGAGCCTACGCTTCGCGTCCGCGTGGCGCTTGCGCCATTCGTCCTGTTCGCGCCCGGCAGCGCCATGACGTTCGCGCGCAGCAGCGGTTTCACGAGCTCGCGTCGCCGCTTCTGCACGCTTGTCGGCAACGGCGGTTCCAGCAGCAGAGGCAAGGGCCCTAGCCGCTTCGACATCTGCTTCGAGCGCGGCCGGATCGGGCAAGCCAGCGAGGACAGTCTCGGCCGCCTGAAGTGACTCGGCGGCGGCCTCGGCGACGGGCTTGAGGTCGTCGAGCCGCTGCGAAATCGCTTCGCGCTGCGCGTTGAGACGGTCGATCGCGACGGCAGCAGCGTCAGCGGCGCGCTCTGCATCGCGAGACTCGCGTTCGGCGGCGGAGCCCGCCTTGCGCTGCTCGTCGCCTTCGGAGCGCCAGCGCTCGACGTCGCGCGCAGCCTCGTCGCGCGCGGAGGCGGCCGCTGCAACGGCGCCTTCAAGCTCCGGCAACTGCCGGTTCAATTCGGCGAGACGGTTAGCGCGGATCAGGCGTTCCGCCGCCGCCGCACCCGAGCCGGTCGAGACGAAGCCGTCCCAGCGCCGAAGCTTGCCGTCGCGCGTCACCAGCCTCTGGCCGACCGCGAGCGGCTGGCCGCTGTCCTCATCGGCGACGCCGATCTGCTTCAGGCGCCTCAGCAATTGGGAAGGGGCGCGAACGTGATCGATGAGGGGCGTCAGGCCGGGCGCCAGCGGCGGATCGCCTGCCTGCGTCACGCTGCCCATCCACCGGCGGACGCCGCCGCCGCCGATCGACGCATCCGCGTCTTCACCGAGCGCAGCGGCAAGAGCGCGTTCGTATCCGGCTTCCGCAGTCAGGCTCTCGATCGCCGAGCCGCCGCCGTGTAGCAGGGCCCGCTCCAGCGCCTGCGCCTCGGCCTTCACCGCCGACAGGGCCGCACGCGCGGCTGCCACGGCGCTCTCCGCCCCGTCCCGGCGTTCGGCAGCTTCGGCGCGCTGGGCCTCCGCGGCCTCCAGCTTGGTTTCGGCGGCCGCTTGCGCGGCCTTTGCGGCCTCAGCGCGCTTCAACGCTTCCTGGCGGGCGGTCTCCTGCTCAGACCCCGAGCCAAGCGCTTCAATCTGGCCCGCAAGCTTCTGGCGCTCCTGCTCGGTCCGGTCGACCTGCGCCCTGGCCGCATCCAGAGCCGCCTCCGCGACCCGGCGCTCGGCCCGCATCGCAGCCTGCCGCGCGAGCAGGTCGGCCAATGCCGCTTCCGCTTCGCGCGATGCCGTTTCCAGTTCCGCCAGCTCGCGGCCGATGCGAGCCGCCTGGGTCTCGTCATCGGCAAGGCGTGCATCGATCGCTGCCCGCTCGGCATCGAGCTCTGCGATCCGCGTCTCGGCATCGCCCCGAAGCGCTTCCTCGCGCTCCATGTCAGCCGCCAGCGCAGCGTCGAGCCTGTCGAGTTCCGCCAGCCGTCGAACCACCGTGTCGCGGCGTGCGCGCGTCGTAGCCAGCTCGTGCGCGAGCTCGGTCGCCCGTTCGCGCGCCTGCGACAGCTCGTTGCGGCGCTGCGTCAGGAGAGCCGCCGCCTGGTCCTGCGCCTGCTGGACCTCGACCAAGGTCCGCTGAAGCGTCGCGACCTCGCCCTCTGCGGCCTTGGCTTCGGCCGTCGCTGCAGTCGCTGCCTGATCAGCCTCGACCCAGCGGGCGTGGACAAGCCGAGCCTCGGCTGCCCGAATCTTGTCGGAAAGCTGGCGATAGCGCTCGGCCGCGCGCGCCTGACGCCTTAGCGCCGCCGCCCGCTGCTCCTGATCCGAGAGAAGCTCGGCAAGGCGCGTAAGGTTGGTTTCGGTCGCCCGCAGCTTCTGTTCGGCGTCCTTGCGCCGCGCGTGCAGGCCTGAAATGCCGGCGGCCTCTTCCAGGAGGAGCCGCCGCTCGGTCGGCTTGGCGGCGATGATCGACCCGACCTTGCCCTGGCTGACTAGCGCCGGCGAATGGGCGCCCGTCGCGGCGTCCGCGAACAGCAGCGACACGTCCTTGGCGCGGACATCGCGGCCGTCGAGCCGGTAGGCCGAACCGGCACCGCGCTCGATACGCCGCGTAACTTCGGATTCGCCCGAAAGTCCTCCGTCGTCCGTGCGATTACGCTCGATGAGGATCGAGACTTCGGCGAAGTCGCGCGGCGGGCGGGTCGCGGTGCCGGCGAAGATCACGTCGTCCATCCCGCCGCCGCGAAGCGACTTGGGACTGCCTTCGCCCATCACCCAGCGGATGGCTTCCAACAGATTGGACTTGCCGCAGCCGTTAGGTCCGACGACGCCCGTGAGGCCGGGTTCGATGCGCAGCTCCGACGGCTCGACGAAGCTCTTGAAGCCGCTGAGCTTGAGCCGTCGGATGCGCATTTATTCTGCCCCCACCCTCAGCTTGCCTTAGCCGCCGAGTGCGTCACGCAGCTGCGGTTCGAGCTTGTCCCAGGTGGCGGTCTGCTCGAGCATCTTGCCGTTGATCACGAAAGTCGGCGTTCCCGCGAATTCGGGGAATTGCGTTGTCGCATCGCCGTTCATCTGCACCAGCTGGTTGATCTCCGCCTGATTGGTCAGGCACTGCGCGCTCTTCGACGAGGGGACGCCATGCTGCGCGCCCCACTGCTGAAGCCCCGCCCATTCGGCGATCTTCGTGAACTGCTGTTCCGGACCC
Source organism: Sphingomonas telluris (assembly GCF_022568775.1). NCBI lineage: Bacteria > Pseudomonadati > Pseudomonadota > Alphaproteobacteria > Sphingomonadales > Sphingomonadaceae > Sphingomonas > Sphingomonas telluris. The sequence goes on from NZ_JAKZHW010000001.1 coordinate 1,948,601, forward strand.
ATTGTCTGGAGGCTCTGCGTCTGCTCCGCCGGAATGGCCTGCAGCTTCGCGATCCAGTTCTTCTGATCCGCGTAGAGCTCGTGCGTCAGCGGGAAGAAGCGCTCCGGCCCCGCACAGCGCGCGATCAAAGCAGCCGTCAGGTCGTACGGATCGCGGACGAAGTTGCGGAACTCGTAGCTGACGCGGCCGGTCTTCACGTACTTGTTGATGAGCGCCTCGCCGCCCTTCTCGTCGAACTCGGCGCAGTGCGGGCAGGTCATGGAGCCGAACTCGATCAGCTTCACGTCGGCCTCGGGATTGCCCATTACGTAGCCGCCGGCTTCAGTGCGCGAGACCATCTTGGTCCAGTCGCCGCCCTTCGGCGGAGCGACGGCCTTGATCGGCGCCGCAGCGGTCGTGTTGGCTTCATCGCCTTTCTTGGCATCGCAGGCGCCGCTGGACAGCACCGCGACGGCGGCAAGCAGGACATAGGCTGGCTTCATCGGTTCATTCACTCCGGAAAGGTAATGGAATCGGGTTTTCCACAGGCGAATCCACGGTGGGAGCCCCGGTGCTAGCAGCGATCCTGCCCGCAAGCGATTCGAGGCAGGCGCGAAGCTCCGGATCGGCGATCTGCCGAAGTCCCTCACCGAGTTCCTTCGGAACGGGCCGAAGCTGGGGACGCGCCGGCTCGGGCTCGCGGGGAAGAGGCTTGCCCTGCCTGAACACCACCCGGTTCACGGCCTCATATCCAAAGAAGCGGTTCACGCGCTCGATGATCAGAGGGCTGAGATGCTGAAGCAGAGGTGAATGCGCGCCTTCGACGAGCAGGGTCAGGACGCCGCCGGACTTCTTGCCCGTCGGAAAACGGATGGATTCCGGGGACGAAACCTTGGCGTACCGCTCGCCAACGAGTTCCGGCCAGCGGCTGACGATCGCGCTCTGGACGAAACCGAAGCGGCGGAAGGCAACGCCGCCAATTTCGCCGACGAGCTCTCCGGCGGCACGCGGACGGCCGCTCCTCGGCGCGTCCTCATTCTTCTTCGTATTCGGTGACTTGGGCTTCGCCATTTGACGGAGGTCATGCCATAGGGGGCGCGTGCCCGCCAACCGGTTGCTCCAACATTATGTGGATAACGCCCGCCGCCTTCCATGGCGCGCGATGCCCGGTGAGGAAACGTCAGATCCCTATCGCGTTTGGCTGAGCGAGGTGATGCTTCAGCAGACCACCGTCGCAGCCGTGACACCGCGATTCGAGCGGTTCCTGGCGCGCTGGCCGACGGTCGAAGCGCTGGCCGCAGCGGCCGACGAGGATGTGCTCTCCGAGTGGGCCGGGCTCGGATATTATGCCCGTGCCCGCAACCTCATCGCTTGCGCGCGAGAGGTCGCCGGCCGCGGAGGATTTCCGGACACCGAGGAAGAGCTTCGCAAGCTTCCGGGCATCGGCGGCTACACTGCCGCTGCGATTGCCGCGATCGCCTTCGGCAGGCGCGCGGTGGTGATCGACACCAATGTGGAGCGGGTTGTCGCGCGGCTGCATGGGATCGACGTGCCCATCGCGGAGGCCAAGGATCGAATCCGGGAGCTGGCGGACGCGCTGACTCCGCAGGTCGGCGCCGGCGACTTCGCCCAAGCGATGATGGACCTCGGCGCGACCATTTGCCGACCGCGGGCGCCAGAGTGCACTAAGTGCCCTCTTTCACCGGACTGCAAAGCTTTCGCATCGGGCGAGCCAGAGCGGTTCCCCGCGCCGAAGCGCAAGCTGGTGCGGCCGACGAAGCACGGCATCGCTCAATGGATCGAGCGCGACGGCTGCATCTGGCTCATCCGGAGGCCCGCCAAGGGCATGCTCGGCGGAATGGCTGCGTTGCCGGGCCCGGAATGGACCGCCGACACAGCAAACGAAGGTCCGGCGCTTGCTCGCGTGACCCACGTGTTCACCCATTTCCGCCTGGAGTTAGACATCGTCGCTGCATCAGAGCCTGAGCGCGAAGGCTGGTGGCAGGCACTTTCACAGATCAGCGACGCCGGGCTTCCGACCCTCTACCGCCGCGCCATCGACGCAGTTCTGGAATCGAGGACCAAGCTTGCGGCCTGAGCCATTTTTCTCCGGCACCGGGATCGATCGCGCGGACCAGGTCCGGGTCGATCCTGCGCGTGTTTCCGAACTGACCGGCAGCCGTGACGCCCGTCAGCTGGTCTGGCGCGAAGGCCTTCCGGCAGTCGGCCCGGACGGCCGCCTCGAGTGGCAGGGACTCACCTCGCCCGACCTCTTTCTCGGTCTTCAGGACGGGCTCGCGCGTTTCTCGGCGATCGAGCAGCCGCATGGCAACGCCCGCGCTGCTTTCGACACAATCGGCACTCTCGCGCCCGACGAAGCGCCCTTGTTCGCTGCCGCGCTCAGCCTCGCCTGGTGGCACTCGCGACATCGCTTCTGCGCGAACAGCGGTCACCCGACCGAGCTGGAGCGCGGCGGCTGGTCGCGGAGCTGCCCCGTCTGCGGAGCCCAGCATTTCCCGCGCGTCGATCCGGTCGTCATCATGCTTGCCGAGCATGACGGCCGCCTGCTGCTCGGCCGCCAGCCGCAATATCCGGCCGGCCGCTACTCGGCGCTCGCGGGCTTTCTGGAACCGGGCGAGTCGATCGAAGCGGCCGTCGCTCGCGAGTTGCACGAGGAGGCAGGCATCGAAGTCGCGGACGTGACCTATGTCGCCAGCCAGCCGTGGCCGTTCCCGTCATCGCTCATGATCGGATGTCATGCGCGCGCGCTCGACGCTGATCTGACCATCGATCGGACCGAGCTCGACGATGCCCGTTGGTTCACTCGCGAAGAGATCGCGGCAGCCCTCGCCGGGGAGGCCGATGCGGCCTTCCTGCCACCCCCGCGCTTCGCAATTGCGCGTACTCTGCTGGACCATTGGCTGACGGCTTGATGAACGGCTTGGGCACCCCTAAAGGATCGGCGCAAATTCTATCCTAGCAGCCTCGGCAGTCGCCGATCGGAGACCCATGGACGACCGTTTCAATACCATCGCAGGTTGGGTGCTGTTCGCCGGAATCGTTGCCCTTGGGGCTTCGATCGTCACGGGCGAGACTTTCCACGGCGAGCGCCCGGAGCACATGGGCTATCCGATCGAGGGCGTGGTCGAGGAAGGCGCCGGAACCGCGGAGGCCGAGAAGCCGATCGCTTTCTACCTTGCGAGCGCCGATCCGGCCGCGGGCGAGCAGGTCTTCAAGAAGTGCACCGCCTGCCACAACGCCGACAAGGGCGGCGCCAACGCGCTCGGCCCGAACCTGTGGGGCGTTCTCGGTGAGCCGATCGGCAAGGGCGCCAATGGCTTCCCGTTCTCGCCCGCGTTGTCGGGCGTCGGCGGAGCCTGGGACTTCGAGAGCTTGAACCACTGGCTGACGAGCCCGAAGAAGTTCGCTCCGGGCACGAAGATGACCTTTGCGGGGCTCAGCAATCCGCAGGACCGCGCCAACGTGATCGCTTTCCTGAACGCGCACAGCGATCACCAGCAGCCGCTTCCGGCCGCTCCAGCGGAAGACGCCAAGCCCGCCGAAGCCGCTGGCAAGCCGGGCACCGGCACCAACGACGGTCCGCAGAAGGCGTCCGAGAAGGAGCCGCTGCCGCCCAAGCTGAATGAGAAGACCAGCGGCGGTAACCCCGAGGCGACGGCGCCGGCGCACTAAGCGCCGGGCTTACTTCGCCGGTCCGTTCTGCTCCGGTGCCGGAGCGGGATGCTCTTCGTAGAAGCGCTGCACGAAGTCCCACGCGGACTGCGCATCCTCGCACCAATGGAAGATTTCGAGGTCGTGCGGCGCAATCACGCCTTCGTCGACCAAAGCCTCGAAATCGACCACGCGCGTCCAGAACTCGCGGCCGAATAAAAGCACGGGCAGCGGCCTGACCTTGCCGGTCTGGATGAGCGTCAGAAGCTCGAAGAATTCGTCGAACGTCCCGAACCCGCCGGGGAACACCGCGACCGCTCGCGCGCGGAGAAGGAAGTGCATCTTCCTCAGCGCGAAATAGTGGAACTGGAAGCTGAGGTCGGGCGTGACGTAGCGGTTCGGCAGCTGCTCGTGCGGAAGCACGATGTTGAGGCCGATCGTCTCCGCTCCCGCCTCGATGGCGCCGCGGTTCGCGGCTTCCATGATCGACGGTCCGCCGCCCGAGCAGACGACGAAGTGGCGCAGCCCTTCTTCGTCGCAGCCGCAATTGCTGGCGAGCACCGCGAGCTCGCGGGCGACCTCATAATAATGCGACTTGGCCTTGAGGCGTTCGGCCACCGCCCGCTGGCGATCGTCGGTCGCACCGGCCACCAGCGCGTCGGCCATCGACGGCTCCGGAATGCGCGCCGAGCCGTAGAAGACGAAGGTCGATCCGATGCCGGCCTCGTTCATCAGCAGCTCGGGCTTCAGCAGCTCGAGCTGGAAGCGGACGGGGCGGAGATCCTCGCGGAGCAGGAACTCATTGTCCTGGAAGGCGAGCTTGTAGGCTCCGCTCTCGGTTTGCGGGCTGGAAGGGACGTGCCGAGCCGCTTTCGCGTCGACTTTGGCTTCCGGGAAAATACGCTTGGGCGGTACGGGCTCGGTCATTGCCGACGGGCCTTAGCTGAGCCCGTCGGCAACCCCAAGCGTTACGCCAGTTCCTGCTGACGCGGTGCGCCCCAGTCGATCCGGCGTGTCCCGTACATCACACCGGCGAGTGCCGCGAAGAGCAGCAGCGAGCCGATCAGCAGCGAGTAAGCCTCGAGGCTGAGCAGGATGTAGAGCACTGCATAAAGCGCGACGAGCAGGCCGCCGATGAACCAGGCGCGCTTCCAGCTTCCGAGGACGGCAGCCGAATAGGCCGTGTTCAATGCGGCTATCGCAGCCGACGCGACGATGTAGGCGGGCGTGAAGCCGATGACTTCTGCGAAAGCCAGCAGCAGGACGAAGAACAGCACGATCGCCGCGCCCATCAGCAAGTACTCGACCGCCGAAACGCGAACGCCGCCGATGACGTCGAACATCAGCAGCGCCAGGAACGTGAAGCCGATGAATAGGAAACCGTACTTCGTGGCACGGTTGACCTGCGAATAGAGGTCGACCGGCTGGATGAGACTGATGCTGGCGACCTGCGGCACGCCCGCATCGCGTGGACCGTCATAAGCCGTCGTCGATGCCGGAGGCACCTTGTCGATGACGTTGCTTTGCCCTGCGTCTGCAGTCGCAACCAGCGACTTGCCTAGCGCGAGGTTGCCGATGCGGTATTCGGCCTTGAAGCCGTTCGCGGCGACCGTTCGCTTCTCGGGAAGGAAGTCGCCGCCGAAGCTCGGGTGGGGCCAGGCGGAACGGACGGTCCAAACCGTTTCGCCGGCTTGCGGGGCCAGCGTCAGCGAGGAATTGCCCCGCAGGCCAAAATCGTAGCGCACGGTGATCGGCCGGCTGGCAAGCTGGGTAGCGTCAACGAACGCAAAGAAGCCGCGACCTCCGCCGCTACCGCCGCCCGGCTGAAGCCTGAGCGGCGCGCTGTTGACGACGACGCTCGGGTTCGCGCCGAGGCCCCGCGCATCGCTCACCCCGAAGCGGAGCTCTGCTCGAGTCAGGTCCATCGATCCGGGCTCGACGCCATGCCGCGCGAGGTCGGGCGGAAAGGCGAAACGCGCTGCTCCCTCGAGCTTCGCATCGTACACAACCGCCTCGTAGATCGACCGCTTCCGCCGTTCCGGAGCGACGGACGTAATGACCGTCGAGACCTCCGGCGAAAGGCTGAGCTCCCGCACCACCTGGCGAGTGCGCGTTACGCTTTGCCCGTTTTCGACCACGGTCTCGGTCGACGTCGCCTTGTACGGAATCACGATGACTGGGCCGGAGATCGCCTGCGGTCCGCCCCACCCTTCCGTGATGGAGGCGGTCGCTTCCTGCGATTGCGTCTGACGGTCGTAGACGAGGAGCCACACCGAAAAAAGCGGGATGACGAGCGCGGCGCCCACCAGGATCGCCAAGAGGAATTTGAACCCCGGCGTACGTGTGCCTTCAGATCGAAACACGAGATTCTCCCTGTTTTCCTTTAGAGGGAGCAGTGTGGCCCAAACGGGGGTGAGCGGCATGAGCGACTTCTGACCTTTCGCTGAAAAGGCCAAACTGCAGTGCGGCGGTCAAGCCCGCGCAGAGCCCGACGAACGGACTTCAGGAATCCAGCAATTGCTTGCGCTGTTCCGGCGTCAGCAGCTCGCAATACTCCGACTTGCCGAACCATCGATAACGGTTCCGGGCGACCAAGTCGTACACCCAGTCACGCAATCCGCGCGGCATGACCCTGAAGCCATTGAGCAGCCGCCACGGCCCGCCGAGCTCGTGGAACAGGCGGAAATATCCGTCGCTCTTGGTCCAACCGCGGCCGTCGACGATCAACAGATAGCTCTCGTCGATCGGCATGCCGTAATGCGCATACAGCGCCCGGCCCACTGCCGACTGCGCCGAGGCGAATGCGATCCGCGCCTTGTTGTCGTGCCGCATCAGGAAGGATGAGCCGCTCGAGCACAGGACGCACACACCGTCAAACAGGAAGAGCGCCCGGCCATCGTCGAAATCCGGAACGTCCGGATCGGAGCGGTAATCGTATGCAGTGCCCTCAAGCAGCGGCATCGGCGCCTTCCACTACGACGGAGATGTCCAGTCCCTTCAGTGCATCGAGATATTCCGGCAAGTCGATGAGGTCGAGGCAGGCCCGTGCTCCGGCAGCAATCTGCTCGCCCGCGGCAATGCGCCGGGCAAGGAGGATTGCGGGAATGCAGGGGATATTCGGCCCATGCACCTGCCGCGCGTCATGAAGATGCGCACGGTTTTCGCGCGGCCATCTGTTCCCTTGCCCTCCAGGACCATGTGGAAACCGCTCTTGTCTGAACCGAGGGGATCGAAAAGGAACGACAGCTTGAGCAGCCGGTCCGCGTAGGGCGAGAGCGACTTCGCGAGGCCCAGCCGCACGCCCCAGCTGAGCAGCCAGGTACCGAAGTGGAGGAGCTTCACTTCGTGACCCGCCACGAAGCGCAAGTCGCGAAGCTCGGGATAGCGCTCGGGAAAAAGGTCGAGGTCGGGAATGTCGCAATAGCCGAACACGCGCAGGCCAAGCTCGGGATAATGGACCCCGTGAAGGCCCTGCCAGCCGAAGACCCGCTCGCGTTTTCCCTCTGCGAGAATGGTAAACGGCTTGCCCACGTAGCTCAGGATCGCGGCAGCGGTTCCCAAACCTCGGTTCGTGGCTTGCGCGGCAGCGATGCCCTAGACCGCGCTCTCGAGTGTCGCGAAGTGCGGCTTGTAATGGTCGATGCAAGCGGCGGTCAGGCAGGGCACGGAACTGGCGCCCGCAATGACTGCGACGCCGGCCGCACGAGCGTCCGCATCAAGCTCCCCGATGTTCGCGACGAACTGCCGGGCGTCCGCGAGATCGCAATAGTGCGCGCCGGCTTCGATCGCGGCGCCGGCGACCCGATAGTCCTGTGATTGAAAGGGTCCGGTCGTATGGATCACGAAGTCCGGACCGATCTCACGCAGCCGTCCGGCGATATCGCCATCAATGTCTAGCGCGCATCCGCTCGCGGGATTCACGGCATTTAGAGAGGCCGCGAATTCATCGGCGCGTGATTGGGATCGCCCGCCGATAAGAAGCGCGATGTTCTCATCTTGGGCAAGCGCACGGGCGATGTATCCCCCGAAATTCCCGTAGCCGCCGATGATGAGAACCCGCTTCACCAGCCCGGCTTGGCGACCATCAGGTAAAAGACGAAATAAAAGTCCGCCGAACGCCGGCCAGCCAAGCGCGAACCAGCGCCGCCGGAGACTCTCGAAACGCGCTTCATAGAACGCGTCACCGGCGACCTTCGCCTCCAGCATCCGGCACATACGGATCTGCAGCCAGACGACGGGCAGCCAGCACAGGCCGGCGAGCAGGTACAGCGCGTAGCTGAGAAGCAGCCAGCGATCCGACCATTCGAACCCCGCCCGCGCGATCATCCATGCGCCGGTCAGTGGTTGCAGCACCACCGCGGGCAGCGTGAAGAAATAGTCCGCCCGGACTGTCGTCCTCGCCGCAAACAGGCGCGCGGCGTCATCCGCGTTACACGACGACCAGAAGAAGAATGCCGTGCCAATGCCCGTCCCGAACAAGTGCAGCGCTTTCACGAGGGCATAGATGCCCACGCCTGGCGTGCCCCTCTAGCTCTGACGGATGAGCGCCGAGCCTCCGGCGGCCTCGCTCAATACACGCGCGCCTTGGGCTTGATGTACGAGATCTCATCGGTGAGCGTGAAGTCGTGGACCGGCCGGTAGTCGATCCTCACGGCGCCACCCTTGCCGCCCCAGCCTTCGAACCATGAAGCGGTGTGCTTCATCCAGTTCTTGTCGTCGCGATCGGGGTAGTCTTCCTGCATGTGCGCGCCGCGGCTTTCCTTGCGGTTCGCCGCGCAGTGCATGGTGACGACGGCCTGCGAGACGAGGTTGTCGAGTTCCAGCGTCTCCACGAGGTCGCTGTTCCAGATGAGGCTGCGGTCGCCGACGCGGATGTCCTCCATCTTCTTGTAGACGGCGTCGATCTTCGCTTGCCCTTCGGCGAGCGTGCGGTTGGTGCGGAACACGGCGCAATCTGCCTGCATCGTGCGCTGCATTTCCAGCCGGATCTCGGCCGTGGGCGTGTTGCCCTGCGCGTTGCGGAAGTGATCTAGCCGAGCGAGCGCCAGATCGGCGGAATCCTTCGGCAGTTCCTTCTGCGGTGCGTTAGCCTTGAGGATTTCGCCGAGGCGCAGGCCCGCTGCACGGCCGAACACCACAAGGTCGATCAGGCTGTTGGAGCCCAGCCGGTTGGCGCCGTGCACCGACACGCATGCCGCTTCGCCGACCGCGAACAGGCCGGGCACGACCGCATCCGGATTGCCGTCGCGAAGCGTCACCACCTCGCCGTGGAAGTTCGTCGGGATGCCGCCCATGTTGTAGTGGACGGTCGGGACCACCGGCACCGGCTGGCGCGTGAGGTCGACCCCCGCGAAGGTCTTGGCAGTCTCCGTGATGCCTGGAAGCCGCTCCGCCAGCACGTTCGGATCGAGGTGATCGAGGTGCAGGAAGATGTGGTCCTTGTTCTCGCCGACGCCCCGGCCCTCGCGGATTTCCATCGCCATCGAGCGCGAGACGACGTCGCGGCTGGCAAGATCCTTCGCGTGTGGCGCGTAGCGCTCCATGAAGCGCTCGCCTTCGGAGTTGGTGAGGTAGCCGCCCTCACCCCGCGCGCCCTCGGTGATCAGCACGCCCGCGCCGTAGATGCCCGTCGGGTGGAACTGCACGAACTCCATGTCCTGCAGCGGAAGGCCGGCGCGCAGCACCATCGCATTGCCGTCACCGGTGCAGGTGTGCGCCGACGTCGCGGAGAAGTACGCACGGCCGTATCCGCCCGTCGCAAGCACGACCGACTGCGCGCGGAAACGGTGGATCGAACCATCGTCCATGCACAGTGCGACGACGCCGCGGCAGGCGCCGTCTTCCATGATCAGGTCGAGCGCAAAATATTCCACGAAGAAGTCGGCGTCGTACTTCAGGCTCTGTTGGTAGAGCGTGTGAAGCATGGCGTGTCCGGTGCGGTCCGCGGCCGCGCAGGTGCGCTGCGCCGCCGGGCCCTCACCCATGTTCTGCGTCATGCCGCCGAAGGCGCGCTGGTAGATCTTGCCTTCCTTGGTGCGGCTGAACGGCATGCCGGCATGTTCGAGCTCAATCACTGCAGCAGGCGCTTCGCGACAAAGGTATTCGATCGCGTCCTGGTCGCCGAGCCAGTCCGACCCCTTCACGGTGTCGTACATGTGCCAGGTCCAGTGGTCCGGGCCCATGTTGCCGAGGCTCGCAGCGATCCCGCCCTGCGCCGCGACCGTATGGCTGCGCGTCGGGAAAACTTTCGTGATGCAGGCGGTCTTCAGCCCCTGGTTCGCCGCGCCCATGGTCGTCCGGAGACCCGCACCGCCGGCGCCCACGACGACGACGTCATAGGTGTGGTCGATAATCTTGTAGGCGCTCAAGCTGCGCCTCCGAATGCGATCTTGCCGAGCGCGAACAGCGCCAGCGCCGCGCCGCCGACCGCAAGGAACAGCAGCAGCGTATTCAACGCGAAATTGTTGCCGGGCTCATGGACGTAATCGTCGACGACTACCTTCAGCCCATCGAGGCCATGGTAGAAGGACGTGACCACGAACAGCGCCATCGGCACGGCGCCCCACGGCGTCTGCAGCCACTCGCGGACCGTTGCAGAGTCCAGCGTCGGCAGGAACAGCAGCGACGCGATCAGCCACACACCGAGGAAAAGCAGCGCGACGCTGCTGACCCGCTCGCCGATCCAGTGCTCGCCGCCTTCGCGCGCGGAGCCGAGGCCGCGGACGCGCTTCAGCTCCGTCGAGCTGTTACCGACGCTCATTTCACGCCTCCCAGAAGGTAGAACCAGAGCGCCGCGGTTAGAATGACCGATCCCACGATCGTTGCGATTGCCGACGTTCTGTTCACGCCAAGCTCGAACGCCTCACCCGTGTCCATGAACAGGTGGCGGATGCCCGAAAGCAGATGCTGGAAAAACGCCCAAGTGAGCCCGATCAGGACGACCAACCCGAGCCAGTGCGTCGCTGCACTGTTGAAGGTGGCATAGCCTTCGCGGTCGCCGGCGAGCGCCAGCAGCCACCAGGTCAGGACAGCGAGACCGGCAACGGCCAGTGCGCCGCCGGTAATGCGGTGGAGGATGGAAACTGTCATCCCCGGTCCCCAGCGCCAGACACTGAGGTGCGGCGACAGCGGTCGCGCGCGTTGTTCGGCCATGCGGCATCCCTTTTCGATTGCGCTGCCCGCTTAAGCGCCGGTTCGCCCCGAACGCAAGATTTGCGAAGTCCGGCGGCCGCCTAACTCGCCCTTAACCATTGTCGGCGCATGTCGGCCTCAACAGTCGATCTCGGGAATTCGGAGACTATTGGGCATGAACGGCGACAACGGACATCTGCAGCGCCTGTCGGACGAGCAGGTGTCGATCCGCTTGAAGGCATATTCGGACGGTGGCCGCCTGCAGGAGAGCATGCGTTGGCTCTGGGACCAGGCCGGCGACATCATCGAAGAGACCGTTCAGAAGCATTTCGGGGAGCGCGTCGCCAAGCTCAACCGCGACCACTTCACCAAGCCCGTGAACGATAGCTGGGTCCGCGCGACCGCCGAGCAGGGCGTGATCATGTATTCGGGCAAGCTCAGCGTTCCGGAATTCATCGCCGCGCACTGCAACATGGCCCGCGACGTCATCCGCCAGTTCGAAAGCCGATTCGAGGGTCGCACCGAGGAGAAGCTGTCGGCGATCGACAACTTCAACCGCGCCCTGGCCTATGCCGAGGACATCATCCTCGCCCAGATTTCCGTGCTGGAAGCGAATGCTGCCGCCGATGCGAGGGGCCGGCAGAGCGAGCAGTTCGAGCGCCGCGTCGGCGAGCTGGTCCGCGCCAGCACCGATCAGTCCAAGACGCTGACCGACCGCACCCGTGCGACCGCTTCGTCGACCCGCGGCATGCTGGGGAAGACCAGCGAAGTTGCGGCCGCCGCCGAGCAATCGGCCGTCGCCATGCGTGAAGCCGCCCAAACGGCTGCCGGCCTGATCCGCGCCATCGAGGACGCCCGCTCGGAGGTCGAGGTCGCTGCCGACGTCGCCACCCGCGCCGGGGACCAGGCGAGCCAGGCCGTGAAGGTCAGCCAGGCCCTGTCGAGCCACGTCGAAGCGATCGAATCGATCCTCAGCCTCATCCGCGACATCGCTGGCCAGACAAACCTGCTCGCACTCAACGCCACGATCGAGGCGGCGCGCGCTGGCGACGCCGGCCGCGGCTTCGCGGTCGTCGCGCAGGAGGTGAAGAGCCTCGCTTCGCAGACTGCGCGAGCGACCGACGACATTACCGCCAAGATCACGGCCATCCAGCAGGCGACCAAGCAGACCGTGGACGCCAACGGCTCGATCCAGACGACCGTCGAGGAGGTTCAGTCCTCCGCCGACCGCATCCGCCAGGCGATGGAGCTTCAAGCGCAGACGGTGACGATGATCACCGCCGCCGTGGACGAAACCGCGCTGGCCGCCGACTCGATGAGCTCGACCATCGCCGCGATCCGCAGCGACACCGAGAACGTCGCCAAGGACATTGACCAGGTCGAACAGGGCTTCGGCCGCTTCGCCGAACAGATCGGCGAGTTCGCGTCCAAGACGAAGGACTTCGTCTCCAGCGTCGCGGCCTGACTTCCCCCGCCGTTCGGGCGGGGCTAGTCGAGAGCCATGAACATCCTCCTTACCGGCGCGAGCCGCGGCATCGGCGCGGCAACCTTCGACCTGCTCAGGTCACGCGGGCATAATGTTGTCGGCCACTCCACCAAGGGCGGCAACGGCCTTATCGCGGGCGACCTGATGGATCCCGGCGCGCCTTCCGCGATCTGGGAAGAGGCCCTGGTACGGCTCGACGGCCGCATCGACGCGTTGGTGAACAATGCCGGCATCTTCGAAGCCGCCGACATCGCCGGCACCGAGGAAGAGTGGCAAGCGAGCTGGCGTCGCACGATGCAAATCAACCTGCATGCTCCGGCCGACCTGTGCCGCCATGCCGTGAACCACTTTCGCCACTCAGGCGGCGGGCGAATCGTCAATGTCGCTAGCCGTGCGTCGTGGCGCGGGGACAGCCCGCTGCACTGGCACTATGCCGCGTCCAAGTCGGGCATGATCGGCATGACCAAGTCGATCGCGCGCGCCTATGCGGCCGACGGCGTGCTCGCCTTCGCCGTGGCTCCCGGATTCACCGTGTCCGAAATGACTGAGGAATATCTGCAGGGCCGCGGAGGCGCGCAGGTCGTGGCCGACATCCCGCTCGGCCGTGTCGCTTCGACGGATGAAGTCGCCGAGGTCATCCGCTGGCTGGCGACGGAAGCCCCCGCATCCTCGACGGGCACCACGGTGGACGTGAACGGCGCGAGCTATGTTCGCTAGCCTGCTTGCGCTGGCGCTGGCCGGTTCGGGCCAGCCGATCACGATTCCCCTCGGCAAGACTCCGCCGCATGTTGAGGCGCCGAGAGCGCCGATGCAGACCGCCGGACCTGCTTGGGCGCTGGCCTGCAAGGACTCCGACGATTGGGAACGGCCCGCGCCGCCCGTCCGAATCCACGCGAACACCTACATGGTCGGGACCTGCGGGATCACGTCGATCCTGATCACCGGAACGGACGGCGACATCCTGATCGACGGGGGGACCGAAGCCGATGCGGACATCATCGCCAACAACATCCAGAACCTCGGCTTCAAGCTATCGGACGTGCGGATCATCCTGCACAGCCACGAGCATTTCGACCATGTCGGCGGCATTGCGCGGCTCCAGCAGCTGAGCGGCGCGCAGCTCTACGCTTCACCCGAAGCGGCGAAAGTCTTCGAGACCGGCACGGCCGGCATCGGCGATCCGCAGGCGGGCATGCACAAGCCGTTTCCCACGGCGCACGTCGATCGCATCATCCACGACGGCCAGCCCGTGCGCCTGGGCAATCTCTACCTGACGCCGATGACGACGCCCGGGCATACGTCCGGCGCGCTCAGCTGGCACTGGGTCGCCTGCGACGGCGGCGTGTGCCGAACGATCGTCTATGCCGACAGTCTGACGCCGGTCAGCCGGGACGACTATCGCTTCTCGGAACATCCGGCCTATGTTGCCGCGTACCGCGCGTCGCTGGCCAAGGTTCGCAAGGAGGATTGCGAGATCCTGCTGACGCCGCATCCGTCCGCCAGCAACATGCGCGACCGCTTCGTCGGGCTTGCCCCGCTGGAAGACGAGAATGCGTGCCGCGACTATGCCGACAAGATGAGCAAGGCGCTGGACGAGCGGCTCGCCAAGGAAGCGGCGAAGAAGTGAGCTGGCGCGTCACCGTCCCCTGCACGCGCGCCCAGGGCGAAGCGATTGCACAGACTGAGGACCTATTGCCGGAGGCCGACAACTCGCCGGTTGTGGTCGCCGACGAGCCGGACCCCGACAAGCCGGACGATTGGGTGCTTCACGCTTATTTCGACCACGCGCCGTCGGAGGCCGAAGTCGCGCGGCTCCGTGAGCTCGGGTGGGGCGATCCGCAGGTCGAGGAGCTTCCCGAAACGGACTGGGTGACGAAGAGCCAGCAAGGCCTTTCGCCTCTCCGTGCCGGCCGCTTCTTCGTCCACACGCCGATGCATTATTCGGACCGGCCTGAAACCACGATCAACTTCGAGATCGACGCCGGCCTGGCGTTCGGAACCGGCCAGCACGCGACTACCTCCGGCTGCCTGGAAGCGCTCGACAAGCTGGAACGCAGAGGTGCGCGGTTCGCCAACGTCGCTGACATCGGCACCGGCACGGGCTTGCTCGCGTTCGCGGCGATGGCGCTTTGGCCGGACGCGCGCAGCATTGCGACCGACATCGACCCGATCGCCGTCGACGTCGCCCGCGACAATGCCGCGATCAACGGCGTGAAGCTTGGCCATGGCAAGGGAGAGCTGTTGCTCGCGGTCGCGGACGGAATGGGCTCGCCGATGCTGACCGCGCGAGCGCCGTTCGACCTGCTCATCGCAAACATCCTCGCGGGCCCACTGATCGAGCTGGCGGCGGATTTCACGAAGGCGCTGACGCCGGATGGCACCATCATTCTCGCCGGCCTGCTCAACACGCAGGCCGATGCTGTCGCCCAAGCCTACGAAGCGCGCGGCCTGACACTGCGCGAACGCGGCCATGGCGAATGGCCCGTGCTGGTTCTGGAGGCCGCCGCCTAGGGTTTTCGCTTGCCACCCAAAACAGCCGCTGCAATCAGTTCGGCCCCGTTCCCGGCCGAGACCTTCCATCCATGCTGATCACGATCGCAGCTTTCCTCGCGACGCAGGCTGTTGCCGCAACTCCAGCCGCCGCCGAGCCGCCCAAGGCCGAAGCTCAGACACCTGCGGCAGCAAGCGCGGCCAAGGCGAAGTCCGAACCGAAGGAACCGACAAAGCCGATCTTCACGCCGAACGAGGTGAAATCCACCGGCTCGGCCACGGTCGGCGGACGGCGCATCGCCTATCAGGCGATGGCAGGAACCCTGGTCGTCCACGCGAAGGACTGGGACGACACCGAAGCGCTGGAAGACGCAGCCACACCGGACAAGAAGAAGGACGACGAGGACGACAAGCCCAAGGCCGAAGCGTCCATGTTCTATACGGCCTATTTCAAGAACGGTGCTCCCGCCGCGAACCGGCCGATTACCTTCCTGTTCAACGGCGGCCCGGGTTCATCGACGGTGTGGCTGCACATGGGCGCTTTCGGCCCGCGGCGGGTTGTCACCGCCGAGCAGCGGCACACGCCGGCGGCGCCCTACACCGTCGTCAACAACGACCAGAGCCTTCTGGACGCGAGCGACCTCGTCTTCATCGATGCGCCGGGAACCGGCTTCAGCCGTGTCGCCGGCAAGGACAAGGAAAAGTCGTTCTACGGCGTCGATCAGGATATCGACGCCTTCACCCAGTTCATCACGCAATTCCTGTCGAAATACGGCCGCTGGAACTCGCCCAAATATGTGTTCGGAGAGAGCTACGGCACCATGCGCGGAGCGGGCCTCGCGCTGGCGCTGCAGAACAAGGACGTCGACCTCAACGGCCTCATCCTGCTGTCGGACATCCTCAACTGGGACCTTCTACCCGACGATCCGCAGATCAATCCCGGCATCGACCTGCCGTACGTAGTCGCGCTG
Organism: Sphingomonas telluris; assembly: GCF_022568775.1. Taxonomy (NCBI): domain Bacteria; kingdom Pseudomonadati; phylum Pseudomonadota; class Alphaproteobacteria; order Sphingomonadales; family Sphingomonadaceae; genus Sphingomonas; species Sphingomonas telluris. Next base: position 1,964,330 of record NZ_JAKZHW010000001.1, read on the forward strand.
CCGACTTACGCCGCAACGGCCTGGTACCATAACCGCGTCGGGAACCGCCCGGCCGACCTGCAGACCTTCCTCGCGGAAGTTGAGGCCTTCGCGACCGGCGAATATGCCCAGGCCTTGATCAAGGGGAACGACCTGGGCGCCGACGAGCGCCAGCGCGTCGCCGCCAAGCTGGCGACCTATACGGGCCTGCCGGTCGCCTATCTGCTTAAGACGAACCTGCGTATCGAATATGGCGCGTTCCAGAAGGAACTGATGACTGAGCAGGATACGACCGTCGGGACGCTCGACACGCGCTTCGTCGGCGTGACGCTCGATCCGTTGAGCAAGGTTGCAAGCTACGATCCGCAAAGCGCGGCAATCAGTGCGGCCTATGTCGCCGCGTTCAACGATTATGCGCGCGGCACGCTGCGCTACGGCGAGGGAACGGAGTTCAAGTCCGGCATCCCGATCTATTCGAAGTGGGACTACAAGCATCAGCCGCCGACCGCCGACAAGCCGCTGATCGCTCTGCCGAACGTGCTTCCCGACCTGGCGGTGGCGATGAAGACCAATCCGGACCTGAAGGTCATGGTCAACGGCGGCTACTACGACGTTTCGACGCCCTACTTCGCCGGCAAGTTCGAGATGCGGCACCTGCCGGTCCCGGCGAACATCCTGAGCAACGTCGAGTATCATTACTACGAGTCCGGCCACATGGTTTATGCACACCAGCCGTCGCTGGTTGCGATCCACGACAATGTCGCGGACTTCATTCGGCGGACGTCGGGTGCTCGGTAGTATGAGAGATGGCCGGGCTCTCGTCGCGGCGGGCGCGGTCCTAGGCGGCGTGGCGATCATGCTGGGCGCGTTCGGCGTTCATGCGCTGAAGTCGCGGCTCGGCCCCGAGGAGCTCGGCTGGTGGCAGACGGGCGTGCAGTACCAGATGTGGCACGCCCTCATCATCACGGCGCTTGGCCTTTCCGGAGCACGCTGGGCAAGACTACCGGCGTGGATGTTCACCTTCGGCGCACTGATCTTCGCCGGAACGCTCTACGCCATGGCACTGGGCGGGCCGCGCTGGCTCGGAGCGGTCACGCCCTTGGGCGGACTGTCGTTGATCGCCGGATGGGTTCTGCTCGCGTGGCGAGCCCTCGCACACCGCGACTAGGCGTCAGCGACGATCTGCGCCCATTCCGCTTCGTTGACCACGCGGATGCCGAGCTCTTCGGCCTTCTTGAGTTTGGAGCCAGCGCCGGGACCCGCCACGACAAGGTCCGTCTTCGCGCTCACGGAGCCTGCCGCCCGCGCGCCCAGCCGTTCGGCCTGAGCCTTCGCCTCATCGCGGCTCATGGTCTCCAGGCTGCCGGTGAAAACGATCGTCTTTCCGGTCCACTCGGTCTGCTTTGCGTCGCTGACGAACGGCTTCGGACGAACCTCCGATAGCAGGTCGTCCAGGACCTCCCGGTTGTGCTCCTCATGGAAGAAATCGACGAGCGCTTCGGCGACTACCGGGCCCACGCCCTGAACCGATGACAGCTCGCTCTCGCCGCCTTCGGACATCGCCGCGCGACGGAGTTCCTCGATGGTGCCGAAGCATTTGAGCAGGTCGCGCGCTGTAACGATGCCGACGTGCCGAATGCCGAGGCCGAACAGGAACCGCGGTCCATCCGGCTCGCGCTTGGCCTCGATCGACGCGAGCAGATTGTCGACCGACTTATCCTTCCACCCCTCGCGGCCGATCAGCTGTTCACGGTGATTCCGAAGCCGGAAGATGTCCGCCGGCGAATGCAGCCAGTCGAGCTCGATGAACTCCGCGATCGACTTCTCGCCCAGGCCCTCGATGTCGAGTGCGCCACGCGAGACGAAGTGCCGCAACCGTTCGAAGCGCTGCGCCGGACAGATGAGGCCGCCGGTGCAGCGCACGTCGACCTCGCCCTCTTCCGCGACGGCTTCCGAATTGCACATCGGGCAGTGGTCGGGGAATTCGTAGGGGGGCCGTGGTTCGTCGCGCGTCAGGTTCTCGACGACCTGCGGGATCACGTCTCCGGCGCGCTGGATGCGCACACGGTCCCCAACGCGCAGGCCAAGCCGCTCGATCTCGTCCCGATTGTGGAGCGTGACGTTGGCTACAATGACGCCGCCCACCCCTACGGGCTTCAGGCGTCCTACGGGCGTCAGCTTGCCGGTGCGGCCAACCTGGATGTCGATCGCTTCGAGCGTGGTCTCGGCCTTCTCCGCCGGGAACTTGTGGGCGAGTCCCCAGCGCGGTGCGCGCGCGACGAAGCCGAGCCGCTCCTGCAGGTCGAGTCGGTCGACCTTGTAAACGACGCCGTCGATGTCGAACGGCAGGTCGGCCCGCGCATGCTCGATGGCGCGGTAATGAGCGATCATGGCCGACAAGTCGTCGCAGCGGACGAGCAGCTCGCTGACTGGAATACCGAAGCCCTCGATCCGCTTCATCGCCTCGAACTGGCTGTCCGCGAGCGGCTCGGAGATTTCGCCCCAGCCGTGGGCGAGGAACCGTAGCGGGCGTGCGGCTGTGATGCTGGGGTCCTTCTGCCTGAGCGAGCCGGCGGCGGCGTTCCGCGGGTTGGCGAAAATCTTGCCCCCGGCCGCTTCCTGCCGGTCGTTCAAGGCCTCGAAGTCTGCCTTGGACATGTAGACCTCGCCGCGCACTTCTAGCACGGCAGGCGCTTCAGCGATCTGCTGCGGAATGTCGCCAATGGTCCGGACGTTCGCGGTTACGTCCTCGCCGACCGCGCCGTCGCCGCGGGTCGCCGCCAGCACCAGCTGGCCGCCCTCGTACCGCAGAGAGCAACTCAATCCGTCGATCTTGGGCTCCGCCGTCATGGCGACGAACGCGTCCACGGGCAGGTTGAGGAAGCGCTTGATGCGCCCGACGAACTCCGCGACCTCCTCTTCCGAGAAGGCGTTGTCGAGGCTGAGCATCGGCCGCGCATGCGCGACCTTGGCGAGGCCCGTCGTCGGTGCCGCACCCAAGCGCCTGGACGGAGAGTCCGCACGGACGAGCTGCGGGAAGCGTTCCTCCAGCTCGCGATTCTCGTGGACCAAGGCATCATAGTCGGCGTCGGAAATCTCCGGCGCGTCCTGGTCGTGATAGAGACGGTCGTGGCGCGCGATCTCCTTCGCGAGCCGCATCAGCCGGTTGGCGGCTTCCGCCTCGCCGATCGTATCAGCCATGCTCGGCGAACAATTCCTCGAGCAGGTTGATGAAGCTCGTCCACGACCTCTCGGCGGCGAGCGCGTTGTAGCGGACACCCTCGATGCCGAGCTGGTCGGCGTTCGGATTGGTGAAGCCGTGGCCGACGTGGCCGTAGGCGTGGATCTGCCAGTCGGAACCTGCCTCGGTCAGTTCCTTGCCGAGAGCGACGACCGCTTCGGGTGGCACCATCGGATCGTCCCAGCCGTGGAAGGCGCAAACCTTGGCCTTGATCTTCTCGGGCGGAAGGCCCGGCGGGTCGAACAGGCCGTGGAAGCTGACCGCAGCCGCGATATCCGCGCCGCTGCGGGCGACATCGAGCGCGCACTGGCCGCCGAAGCAATAGCCGGCGACCACGATCGCGTTGGTCTCGACTTCCTTGAGGCCGCGGACCTGCTTCAGCACGGCGAGCAGTCGGCGGCGGAGAGCGGCGCGATCGCCGCGCAGCCGCGTCATCTCGCCGAACATCGTATCGCGCGGAGCGCCGTGGAATTTCTTGCCGAACAGATCGGCCACGAAGGCATTGTAGCCGAGTTCGACCAGCTGCTTGCCGAAGCCGATCTCAAGCTCTGAAACGCCCATGACGGTCGGGATGAGAATGACCGTGGGCCGGGTTTGGCCATCCCGGCGGCCGACGAAAACGGCCTCCAGCTCCTCGCCTTCGAACTCCAGCGGGATTGGTGTCTGCTTGCTCACTCGACCTCCTTTGCCATCTCCGCGAGTTTGGCGACCGTATTCATGTTACGTGCGGTACCGCCGGCGGCAGCGGGAATCCGCAGCTTCGACCGGGCCATGCCGCTTGGGTAGTGCACATAAATCTCGCGAGCGCCGAGCGCCATGCGTTCGTCGTCGATTCCGCGCGCATTTTCGATCGCATCCTTCGGCGGCGCCTTGTCGAGAAAAATTGCCGCGACCGTCGACGCCTTCTGATCCGCGAAGGGGTTCGCGCGGGCAACAGCGGCCATCTCGGCGGCAGTGCGGACCAGCACGGGAACCTCCGCGCTCATGTGCTCGCCCAAGCACTGCTCCAACAATTTGGTGACGGCGCTCTCGCTCAGGTCGCTCGCGAAGATGAGATTCCCGCTGGCGATGAAGGTTTTTGCCTTGTTCAGCCCGGCCTTTTCGGCAATCGCCTTGAGGTCGGACATCACCAGTTTCCGGCCCCCCACGTTCACGGCTCGCAACAACGCGACGTAGGCGGTCATGCCGCTTCCAGCAGTCTCGCCGCCTGCGCCCGGGCCTCGTCAGTGACCGCTGCGCCAGACAACATGCGCGCAATTTCCTCGCGCCGCTCGTCCGCAGTGAGCCGCCGCACGGTGGTACGCGTGCCGTGCGGGCCGTGCACCTTCTCGATGCGAAAGTGGTGCGCCGCGCGGGCCGCGACCTGCGGCGAGTGGGTAACGACCAGCACCTGCGACTGCTTGGCGAGCCGGGCCAGGCGCTCGCCGATGGCGCTGGCGACGGCGCCGCCAACTCCTCGGTCGATCTCGTCGAAGATCATCGTTCCCGCGCTCCCCGCCTCGGCCAGCGCGACTTTCAAAGCGAGGATGAAGCGCGACGTCTCGCCGCCGCTGGCAATGCGCGTCAGCGGTCCGAACGGCGCGCCCGGATTGGTCGAGACTTCGAACTCGACGCGGTCCGTGCCCGCCGGGCCTGGTTCCGCTTCCACGATCGCCGTACGGAAGCGCGCCGCATCGAGCTTCAACGGATGAAGCTCTGTTGCGACCGCTGCATCCAGTCGCGCGGCGGCGGCGCGGCGCCTGGCGCCAAGGTCCGTTGCAAGCTCCGAATAGCGCAGCCGCGCCTGCTCCAGCTCGCGATCCAGCAACGCGATCTGCTCGCCGCCTGCTTCGATATCCGACAGCTGTGCGCGCATCCGATCCGCCAGCTCAGCCAAGGCATCCGGTTCGACGCGGTGCTTGCGCGCAAGGCCGCGAATGTCGAACAGGCGCGCCTCCGACGCTTCTAGCCGTGCAGGGTCGAACGTCAGTGCGTCTGCGGCTCGGGCGATCTTGTCTTCCGCATCGCTCGCTTCGATCAGCGCGCGGTCGAGGGCGGCCAAAGCTTCTGCGAGCAGTGGATGGTCGGCCGCTCCGCGCTCGATCCTCCGGGCCGCAAGCCGAAGCTGCGCCAGCGCACCGTCGGAACCGCCGAGCAGCTCGTCGAGGCCTGTCAGAGCCTCGCCGGCCTTGAGCCCTGCCTGCATCGCCGCCCGCTCCTCTGCAAGCTTCGTCTCCTCACCCGCCTCAGGCGCGAGTGCGTCGATCTCTGAAAGCGAATGCGCGAGATAGTCGCGGTCGCGCTCCGCTGCGGCCAGCTCGGCGCGGGCGGTCGCCAGCTCTCCCTCGATGCGAGTGACCTCTTCCCAGGCCGCTGCAACGGCAGCGACATCGAGGCGTCCGAAGACGTCCAGAAGCGCCCGATGCCCGCGGGGGTTGAGCAGGCCGCGATCGTCATGCTGGCCGTGGATTTCGACCGCGAGCGCGCCGATGTCGCGGAGCAGGCCAGCCGAGACCGCGGCAGCGCCGATGAAAGCGCGGCTCCCGCCATCCGCCTTGAGCGTGCGCCGAATGATCAACGGCTCACCGCTGTCGACTTCGATGCCCTGTTCGCTGAGCAGCACTTGCGCCGGATGATCGGAGGAAAGCTCGATCTCCGCCGAAACGGACGCGGCATCCTCGCCGCTCCGCACCAGGCCGGCATCCGCGCGCGCTCCAAGTGCGAGCCCCAGCGAATCGAGCAGGATCGACTTGCCCGCGCCGGTCTCGCCCGTGAGGACGCCGAGCCCGGCATCGAACTCGAGTTCGAGCTGGTCGACCAGCACGACATTACGGATTGCGAGCTGCCTCAGCATGCCCGCTGACGCATCAGGACTGGGCCGCGGCTCGCGGCATATGCTTGGAGATCAGCGCATAGGCCCGGTGGTACCACTCGCTCCCCGGATAATTCCGGCCGAGCACGGCGGCGGCCTTCTGCGCTTCCTGCGGGATACCGAGCTGCAGGTAGCATTCGACGAGCCGCTCCAGAGCTTCCGGCGTGTGGTTGGTCGTCTGGTACTTCTCGACCACGGTCCGGAAGCGGGTGGTCGCCGCAAGCCATTTGCCCGAACGCTGGTAGAAGCGGCCGATCTCCATCTCCTTGCCGGCCAGATGGTCGTTGATGAGGTCCTGCTTCAGGCGCGCATCAGCCGCGTAGCGACTTTCCGGGAAGCGGCGGATCAGCTCACCGAAGGCCTGCGATGCCTGAAGCGTCGTGCCCTGGTCGCGCGTCACGTCGGCGATCTGCTGGTAATAGCTCATCGCCACCAGATAGTGCGCGTAGGCCGCGTCCTTGTTGCCCGGGTGGATGGTCAGGAAGCGCTGGGCAGAGCTGATCGCCTCCGGATACTTCTCTGCGAGATAATAGCTGAAGGCGCTCATCATCTGCGCGCGGCGGGCCCACACCGAATAGGGGTGCTGGCGCTCGACCTCGTCGAACAGCTTCGCCGCATCCTCATAGCGCCTCTGGTCCAGCGTCTGCTTCGCAAGCGCGTAGAGCGTGTTGACGTCGCGGGCGACGTAGGCGGTGTCGGTCTTCGTCTTGTTGCGGGCACATCCCGCGGCAGGAGCAATCAGCGCGCAGGCGACGAGAAGAACGGCGATACGGGTCGGCTTTGGCGGCATGAAGACCTCATTAGCGTGCGGCCATGGGCAGGCCAAGCGGGAGATGGACGCCATCAGCTTGGCGCCAGATGAACGGTTTCAGACTGCCGCCGGGCCGGGCACTTTTTCCTCGTCGCTCTTGAGGAAGCTGTCCGGTTTCACACCGAGCCAGACGAGCACCGGGGTCGAAACATAGACCGACGAATAGGTACCGATGACAACCCCGAGGAAGATGGCCAGGGACAGGCCGAAGATCACTTCCGGACCCACCAGCATCATCACACCCATGGCGATCAGCACGGTCAGGGAGGTGACCACGGTCCGCGCCAGAGTCTCGTTGAGTGACAGGTTCAGCAGGGGGATGATCGCCATCTTGCGGTACTTCTTCAGATTCTCGCGGATCCGGTCGTAGATGACGACGGTATCGTTGAGCGAATAGCCGACGATGGTCAGGAACGCGGCGACAACGTTCAAGTCGACTTGCAATCGCGTGAAAGCAAAGAAGCCCAAGGTCATCGCGACATCGTGAGCAAGCGTCAGTAGGGCCCCGACACCGAACTGCCACTCGAAGCGGAACCAGATGTAGAGCGCAATGCCGATCATCGCGAAAATGATGGCCTTGGCGCTGTCCTTCGCGAGCTCCCCGCTCACCTTTCCGGAGACAGTGTCGACGGAGTCGATACGCGCACCGGGATAATCCCGGGTGATCAGGTCTTTCACCCTCGTGGCCGCGACATTAGCCGCGGCGTCCCCGCCCTCGGGCTTGGGAAGCCGGATCTGATAGGTCTTCGGGCCCCCGAACTCCTGAATGCTTGCCTCGCCAAGGTGCAAGCTCAGCACCTCTCCGCGCAACTTCTCGACTTCGATCGGCTGGGCGAAAGTGACGCGAACCAGCTGTCCGCCGACGAAGTCGACGCCAAGGTTCAGCCCGCGATAGGCGGTGAATGCGAGGGAGGCGACCGTTGCCAGCGTCGACAGGATCACCGCCAGGTTGCGCCAGCGCATGAAGTCGATGTTGGTATGGTCGGGAACGAGCTTCAGGAGCTTCATGACGTGAGCCTCAGATGTGCAGCGCCCGCGGGCGTGCGCGGCGAATCCACAGCGCAACCAGCATGCGGGTGAAGTAAACGGCGGTGAACACGGACGTGACGACGCCGATCAGCAGGACGACCGCAAAGCCGCGGACCGGGCCCGAGCCGAAATAGGCCATGATCGCAGCAGAGACGACGTGCGTGACGTTGGCGTCGAAGATGGCGCGGAAGGCTTCGTGGTAGCCGGTCTCCACGGCATCGATCAGCTTGCGCCCGCGCCGCATCTCTTCGCGAATTCGCTCGTTGATCAGCACGTTCGCGTCAACGGCGGCGCCGATGGTCAGGATGAAGCCGGCGATACCCGGCAGGGTCAGCGTCGCGTTGAAGATCGCCATGATCGCCAGGATCAGGAAGGCGTTCACGATCAGCGCGATGTTCGCGTAGACGCCAAAGCGCCCGTAGGTCACCAGCATGAAGATCATGATGCCGACCATGCCGATGGCGCTGGCGATCACGCCCTTGTGGATAGAGTCCTTGCCGAGGTCCGGACCGACCGAGCGCTCTTCGATGACGTTGAGCTTCACCGGCAGCTTGCCCGAGGCGAGTGAGACGGCGAGCTGATTGGCAGTTTCAACGGTAAAGTTGCCGCTGATCTGCGCCTGGCCACCCAGGATCGGTTCGTTGATGTTCGGAGCCGACAGGACCTTGTCGTCGAGGATGATCGCGAACGGCTTGTTCACGTTCTCCTGCGTGACACGGCCGAAACGGCGCGCGCCCGCGGTATTGAACTTGATGGAGACGACCGCGCGGCCGTCCTGGTCGAAGCTCTGCCGGGCATCGGTCAACTGGTCGCCGGAGACCATCACGCGGCGCTTGACCGCGATGAAGCCGCCCCCCTCCGCCATCGGCAAGACCTGGCTTCCGGCGGGCGCACGGCCCTGCTGAACCTGCGCCGGGTCGGCGGTGAGATCGACGAGCTTGAACTCGAGGCGAGCCGTTTGGCCGATGAGATTCTTCAGCGCTTCGGGATCTTCGACGCCCGGCACCTGCACGAGGATGCGGTTGCCGCCCTCGGTGATGACGGTGATTTCCTTGGTTCCGCCCGGATCAATACGGCGGCGGACGACGTCACGGGCAACGCCCATCGCGTCCTTGAGCGCTTGCGCGGTTCCACTAGCGGTCGGGGTCAGGACGATACGCGTCGAATCGACCACCTGGACATCCCAATCGCGGTTGCCGGTCAGCGCGACCGGCTGGGTCAGCTTGCGAAGGCGCTCGACGGCGGCATCGACCTGGGTCGGATCGCGGACGAGGAAGGAGAGCCTTCCGCCGGCAGTCGAAATGTCGCCAATGTCGATTTTGGCCCCGCGGCGAAGCTCGGTGCTGACGGACTCTTCCATGGACTGCAGGCGCTGGCGCTGCGCGTCCTTGGCGTCCGCTTCGAGCAGCAGGTGGCTGCCGCCCGCGAGGTCGAGCCCGAGGCTGATCTTGTAGTGCGGGAACCAGCTCGGCCACTTGTTCTCAAGCGGCGTGCCGATGATCAGGCTGGGGATCGAAAAGAAGACGCCGAGAGCGACGACCAGCGTGACGAGCCAGACCTTCCAGCGCGGGAATTCGAGCATTGCTGGGACGCCCTAGTCGTTTGCCGGCTTCGTGCTCTTGGTGAGCACCTGGCTAAGCGTTCCCTTGACGACGCGGACGCGCACGCCCTGCGCGATCTCGAGCTCCACCTCATCGTCGGCGACCTTGGTCACGCGGCCGCGGATTCCGCCGCCCGTAATGACCTCATCGCCCTTCTGGATCGCGGTTATGGCCCGCTGATGCTCTTTGACCCGCTGCTGCTGCGGACGGATCATGAGGACGTAGAAGATCACGAAGATCAGCAGCCAGGGCGCAATGCCGATCAGGATCGCCGAAGCACCATTCGGATTCGCGGCTGCGGCTGCAGCGATGGTCAGGAGGGAGTTGCTCATCTGAGAGGGAAAAATTCCTAATCGGAAGTCGGCGGCGACTATCACGGCAATTACGAGTGGTGCAACAATTGCTCCGCTCGATGGTCGGGGCGACTGGATTCGAACCAGCGACCCCCACACCCCCAGTGTGATGCGCTACCAGGCTGCGCTACGCCCCGACCGAGGGCTGGCATCTAGGCACCAGTCCGCCATAACACAAGCGAGTGTCACCGCGTCGCCGAGCCCGCCGTCGAAGGAAGCCGTGGAAAAGGCGCATCGCGCTGGCTTTGCTCGCAATTCCCGGCCTCTATCTGCTCTTGGCGCTCGCGGGATCGCTGATTCCGATCAATCGCGGCTGGACCGAGCCTGAGGACGGCGTCACCGTCTATATCGCCGACAACGGCGTGCATTCCGACATCGTCATGCCGGCGAAGGCGCTGGGCCTCGACTGGACGCCGATCGTTCCGAAGAGCGACTTCGCTGCGCCCAGTCCGGAAGCGCGCTGGGTCGCCTTCGGGGCTGGCGAGGAGCGCGTCTATCTCGACACCCCTCGCTGGCGGGACATCAAGCTCCGGACGATTTGGTCGGCGCTCGCCGGAGGCCGGCGTGTCATGCACGTCGAGTGGGTCTCGAACCCCGATTACATGGATCGTGCAATCCGCCTTCGGCCAGAGGAGTACCGTCGCCTTTGGGCGGCGATCCGCGCCGATTTCCAGCTTGGAGAAAACGGCAAGCCGGAGCGGGTGAACCACTCCGGCTATGGCCGATCCGACGCTTTCTATTGGGCAACCGGGAAGGCGAACGCAGTCAGGACCTGCAACAGCTGGACGGGCGACAAGCTTAGGATCGCCGGTGTGAAGACGAGCCTCTGGTCGCCGTTCGTGCAGGGCCTGACCTGGCGTTATCGCAAGGTCAGTTCAGACTAACCCTTCGTCTTGGTCTTCGTTTTCGTCTTCGTTGTCGTCGTCGTAGTCTTCGCCTGCGCGTCCAGGTCGGCCTTAGTCACGCTGACCACCAGGCCCTTGTCGTTCTTGCCGAAGCTGGTGAGCGGAATTTCCGCGCGGGCCTTGCCGGTGCTCACGACCGCGCCGTCGGCCTTCACGGAATCGACCTTGCCGACGAGTTCGCCCTTCTGGTCGTAGACCGATGCGCCTTTCGCGATGTCGGCTTCGGTGGCCGCGGTCACGGCGCCCGCGGCATCCGTGGTCGTGGTCTGCGTTGTGGCCGTCGTGGCAGGATCCGTCGTCGAGGGCTGCGTTTGTGTGGTCGTGGTCTGAGTAGTCGCCGCCGGATCGGTCGTGGTCGGCGCCGTCTGGGTCGTCGTGGTTTGCGTCGTCGTTGCCGGCTCAGTCGTGGTCGATGTCACGGGCGGCGTCTGGGTCGTCGTGGTTTGCGTCGTCGAACCCGGCTCGGTCTGGGTCGTGGTCGTCGCTGTCTGAGCGAAAGCCGCGGCCGAGAAGGTGACGAACGTCGCTGCAGTCAGAAGTGTAAGCTTGGATCGCATGGATGGTCTCCCATTGAATGAACGCCGGAGACCAACGACGACTAACACATGTGGGTGCACGCCTGTCGGCAGGCCGTTCACGGTTCCCGACAGGCGGCTCGATTTCCCGCGTTTAGAGCACGTAGCGGCTGAGATCGGCGTTCTGCGCAATGCCTGACAGCTGCTGTTCGACGAAGGCGCGGTCGACGACGAGCGTCTCACCCGAGCGATCCTCGGCCTCGAAGCTGACGTCCTCCAGCAGCTTTTCCATCACCGTCTGGAGGCGGCGCGCACCGATGTTCTCGACCGCCTCGTTCACTTCGGCGGCGATGCGGGCGAGGGCCTCGATGCCGTCGTCGGCAAAGGTGACCGTCACGCCCTCGGTGCCGAGCAGAGCCTGATACTGCTGCGTCAGGCTTGCCCGCGTCTGCGACAGGATGCGCACGAAGTCCTCCTGCGTCAGGGCGTTGAGTTCGACCCGGATCGGCAGACGGCCCTGAAGCTCCGGAAGCAGGTCCGCCGGCTTGGCGATGTGGAACGCGCCTGAGGCGATGAAGAGGATGTGATCCGTCTTCAGCGGCCCGTACTTGGTCGCGACGGTCGTGCCCTCGATCAGCGGAAGCAGGTCGCGCTGGACCCCCTCCCGGCTGACCGAACCGCCGCGCACGTCGCTGACCGCAATCTTGTCGATCTCGTCCAGGAAGACGATGCCGTTCGCCTCTGCATCCGCCAGAGCGACGCGGTTGATGTCGTCCGGGTCGACGCGCTTGTCGGCCTCTTCCTCGGTCAGGCGCTGGAACGCGTCCGGCACCTTCAGCTTGCGCTTCTTGCCGGGCTGGCTGCCGAACGCCTTCCCCATCATGTCGCTGAGGTTGATCATGCCGACCTGGCCGCCCATTCCGGGGATTTCGAAAGGTGTCGACGGCGCTTCCTGCACCTCGATCTCGACCTCGGCGCTGTTGAGGCTCCCGTCGCGGTAGCGCTGGCGGAAGCTTTCGCGGGTCGCCGCGCTGGAGCCCTTGCCGGTCAGCGCATCGAGCAGCCGCTCCATCGCGGCCTCTTCGGCGCCGGTGCGGACCGCCTCCCGTCGGCGTTCACGCTCGAGGCGAACCGCCTCTTCGACCAGGTCGCGGGCGATCTGCTCGACGTCGCGGCCGACGTAGCCGACTTCGGTGAACTTGGTCGCCTCGACCTTCACGAACGGCGCATCGGCCAGCTTGGCGAGACGGCGGCTGATCTCCGTCTTTCCGCAGCCGGTCGGCCCGATCATCAGGATGTTCTTCGGCGTGACCTCATCGCGCAGTTCAGTCGACAGCTGCTGACGCCGCCAGCGGTTGCGAAGAGCGACGGCGACCGCCTTCTTCGCATCGTTCTGGCCGACAATATGCTCGTTGAGAGCGGCAACGATCGCCTTGGGAGTGAGCTTGTCCTTCAGCATTTCGGGGGCCCCGCCGCTCTGGGGAATGGATGTGTGATAGTTCATGTGAAACCTAGATTGGAAAGGCGAGCCCCCGCTTCAAGCGGGCCCTATTCGACCGTTTCGACAGTCAGCTGGTCGTTGGTGAAGACGCAGACCTCCGCAGCGATCTGCATCGCACGCCGGGCCAGCTTCTCCGGATCCTGTTCGTAATCGGTCAGCGCACGCGCGGCGGCGAGCGCGTAATTGCCGCCCGACCCAATCGCGGCGATGCCGCCTTCAGGCTCGAGCACGTCGCCGTTGCCAGTCAGGATCAGAAGCGATTCCTTGTCGGCGACGATCATCATCGCTTCGAGGTTCCGAAGATACTTGTCGGTCCGCCAGTCCTTGGCGAGCTCGACGGCGGCGCGCATGAGCTGGCCGTTGTACTGTTCGAGCTTGCGCTCCAGCCGTTCGAACAAAGTGAAGGCATCCGCGGTCGCGCCGGCGAAGCCGCCGATCACTTTGCCGCCGTCGCCGATCCGCCGCACCTTCTTCGCGTTCGGCTTGATGACCGTATTGCCCAGGCTGACTTGCCCATCCCCGGCGACGACGGTCTTGCCGTCCTTCTTCACGCCGAGGATCGTAGTTCCGTGATATTTTTCCATGGGCCGGATGTGGGAAGGCTCCGGAACAGCTGCAACTAGGCGCTGACGAAGCGGCGGTCCGGGATGAGCCACAGGAACGCCACGCCAACGTAGATCGCGATCGAGATGTGGGTTGAGACGAAGGCGAGTGGCACCGCGACGACATAGCCAATGAAGCTAACCCACTCCTTCGTGCCTCGCCCGACCGCCTTCTTGACGCTGGAGCCGTCACCTTCGGCTGCGACGAGTGCTCGCTCGAGCAAAACGTAACAGATCGAAGCACCGACCAACACCAGACCGAACGATGCGACGGGCCAAGGCGTGGGGCCGGCCTCGTCGATCCACCGGATCATCAACGGGAACAAAGTCAGGCAGAAGAGCAAAGCGTGGTTGGCCCACAGGACGGTGCCGGTCACCTTCCGGGCGGACTGCATCATGTGATGATGGTTGTTCCAATAGATGGCCACGTAAATGAAGGCGAGGAGGTAGGCCGCGAGCAACGGAAGCACTGCCATCAGCGCGTCCAGCGTCGGTTCTTCAGGGAACTTCAGCTCCAACACCATGATCGTCATCACAATGGCGACGACGCCGTCCGTCAGTGCATTCAGCCGCTCCGGCCGCATCCCCGCCCCCCCGGTTACCGTTCCGCTCCCTTGACCTTACCCCAGGTCCGCGCCGCCGTGTAGCCGAGGTAGCCGGTGCCGAAGAGCGCATAGAGTTCCTCCGGTATGCCCCGCAAATAGGCTGTCATACCGTCGGCGATGCCCTTGGCCATTTCCGGGCGGACGGCCGCGATCAAACCCATCGGGATGGCCCACAGGATGAGCGCGTACATCATGTACAGAAAGCTCGGCCTGGCGCGGCTGGTCCAGGGATCGGTCGACTGCGCTTCGGCGACGATCGCCTGCATCTGGGCGCCGATGGTTGCGAGTTCCTGATCGCCCTGGAGCTTCAGCAGCTCCAGCTTGGCCTTGTCGCGCGCCTGCGGGTCCGGGATGATCTTGTCGAGCAGGCTGGCAACCGGCCCAACGATGGCTTCGAAAACACCCATATGCTTCTCCAAAGTTCACTAAGTTCGCTCCATCTACGCGCGTGCGTGAGGTTCGCCTTTATCAACTGATTGTGCCAACGCGGTTCGCGAGCCATCCGTAGAGGAACGCCTCGTTGGCTGGCCGACGCTCGGCGAGGCGGAGATATCGCTCGCCTTGCAGAGCCTCGAGCGCACGCATCAGGACAGTCTCGCCGCCCTTCTTCCCGCGCGTAGCCAAGAAGGCTTCGAGAGCGTGCAGCGTCACCGAACCGATGCGTCCGTCCGGTGTCAGGTCCGCGTAATCCTTCGCGTTGCGGTTCAGTGCTGTCAGCGCCCGTTGAAGGAAGGTCGTCGCGACGGCCGGCCTCATGTTTACGCCCGTGTCGAACAGCTCCGCTGCGATCCTGGCGGAAAGCGTGGCGACTTGGTCGAAACGAGGCCGCAGCCAGTAGAGGCGGCGATAGATTGCGGCAGCTTCTTCGCGGGGAAGATCCGCCATTGCACCGGCGTATCCATGGGCGCGTGCAACCGCCTCAGTGATGCCGAAGCAGGTCGACCCTCCCTTGTCGGCGGGATGATTCACATACCCGCCCTCACGATCGATCAGCGCGTCGATCAATTCGTCGACGCCGAACTCATCTTCTTCCACCCTACACTCCCCGAACGTACCACCGAGTCGAGCAAGTGCTAACCTGTTTGGTTATGTGTAGGAAAGCCAGTTTGTCCTTGAGGTATATGGCCCTGACGTACCCCTCGGGGCCACGTCAGGGTCGTTACGGATGTGACGCAATTGCGAAAGTTGCTGACGCGACGGAAGAAAGGTCGCGCCGACAAGCTGCCTAACTGTCCCGTCCCAAATTCCGGGAGGGGAGCCACGTGAATCATCGTAAGCAGTTGCTCGCATTCGCGAGCGCATCGTCTTTGGCCTTCGGGCTTTGTGCGTCCCCTGCGTACGCGCAGGATCAGACTCAGGATCAAACGCAAGCAGCGCCGGCCGCTGACGAAGCAGCCGCGGCTACGACCACTGCCGATCAGGCAGCGCCGGCGCCTGCCGCTAATGACGACACCGGCGAGATCGTCGTGACCGCGCAGAAGCGTGCGGAGAACGTCCAGGACGTTCCGATTTCGATCGCAGCCTATTCCGGCAGCACGCTGGAGCGGAACAATGTCGTCAACGTCGAGGGCCTGGCGAAGATCACGCCGAACCTCAGCGTCGCCAAGGGCGCGCAGACGTCCTACGTCCGCCTTGCCATCCGCGGCATCGGCGCCGCGAGCAACACGACCGTCGAGCCCAGCGTCGCCGTCTTCCTGGACGGCGCTTACGTCCCGCGCGTGGGCGCGGTCGTCAGCTCGATGCTCGACATGGAAAGCGTCGAAGTCCTTCGCGGACCGCAGGGCACGCTCTTCGGCCGTAACGCCAGCGTCGGCGCAGTGTCTTTCCACACCGCACAGCCGAAGTTCGGCGACCTGTCAGGCGAACTGACGGGCGAGATCGGCAACGGCAATCGCTACCGCGCTTACGGCTACCTCAACGTGCCGGTCGGCGATCACTCCGCGTTCCGCTTCGCCGGGTCGCAGCAGTGGTTCAAGGGCTATTGGCACAATGAACTCGACGGCAAGCAGGTCGGCGGCACGGATGACACCATCCTGCGCGGCAGCTTCCGCACCGAGGTTGGGCCGTTCGATTGGGTGTTCCGCGCCGACTACGCCAAGGTGACGGGCGACGCAGCGACGAACATCGACTTCGATCGCAGCAGCGTTTCCGACGCGCAGTGGAACTTCTTCAGCGCGTTCTTGGGTGCGCCCGACACGAACCTCAACGACGACAAGATGAACCAGTACCTGACGGCCAACGTCAAGGATAAGCAGTGGGGCCTGAACAGCACCCTGTCCTTCGACGTCGGCGGCGGTTCGACGGTTCGCCTGATCGACAATTACCGCGACTGGAAGAACACGCAGCTCGACGGCGACGTGATCTTCACTCCGAGCCAGATCCTGTCGCGTACGGCGCCGTACGATTCGAAGAGCCAGAACCACGAGCTTCAGTTCATCTCGCCGACGGGTCAGTGGCTGGATGGCCGTCTCGATCTGGTCGCCGGCCTCTATTACTTCCACGAGAAGTACGAGCAGGGCGAGCGGCTGCACATGAACTCGCAGTTCTGCAAGATCATACCGCCCACACCGCTGCCGTCACCGCCGTTCCCACCGGGAACAACGCAGAAAAGCTTCTGCAACGGGATGCTGGCAGCAAACGGCGGGACGATTGAGAACGCCACGGTCCAGGACGTCCACCAGACCACGGACAGCTATGCCGCCTATGCGCAGGCGAACTTCCACTTCACCGACCAGTTCTTCGCGACGGCCGGCGGACGGTTCAGCAAGGACAAGAAGGACGGTTCATACAACCAGCAGACCAATCCGCTGCTGGCGACCGTCCGAGCCTTGGAGGTGCTCGATCTCCCGGACATCGACGACAGCCGGTTCACCTATCGCCTCGGCCTCAATTACGAGCCGACCCAGGACCTGCTGTTCTTCGGCACCTATTCCACCGGCTACAAGTCGGCAGGCTACAACAGCGGCGCCGGCTCGCCGTCGCTGACGACCGTGGGCAATCCGCCGGTCTTGGTGACGCCGCAGCGGCGCGTCTTCGATCGTGAGACGACCGAGAACTGGGAGCTGGGCGCCAAGACGAGCTGGCTCGATCGGAAGCTCACCTTGAACCTCACGTTCTACCGGATGAACATCAAGGGCTTCCAGGATCGTGCGTTCGACGGCACGAGCTTCACGGTTCGCAACGCCGGCAACCTGCGCCACCAGGGCTTTGAGTTCGACGGTGTCGCGAAGCCGGTGCGCAACCTGTCGCTCTTCGCGAGCGTCGCCTACCTCGATTCCGAGTTCACCGACTATCCGAATGCGCCGGGCCTTCCCGGCTGCGCGCCCACCGCTTTGGGGGTCCCGGCGGCTTGCGTGGCGGCCGGTTTGGGTCCGATCCAGGACCTCAAGGGCAAGCCCGCGACGTTCGCTCCCAAGTGGAGCGGCCGCCTTGGCTTCGACTGGTACGGCGATTTCGGATCAAGCGGCTGGGGCTGGGATCTGACGTCCAACCTGACGTTCGTCTCGAAGCAGTACGGCGGCCTTCAGAACGACGCCAACCCGCAGACGATCATCGACGGCTATGCGCTGCTCGGTGCGCGCGCGACGCTGAACGGCCCAGGCAACCGCTGGTCGGTCGCGCTGTTCGGCAACAACCTGCTCGATAAGCAGTATGAGGCCGGGAACCTCTACCAGTTCCTTGGCGGCAGCCTTGGCCTGGGCAATGGCGTGTACCCGGGCAGCATGGCGACCCGCCGGCTGCACGCCGACCCGCGGACCTACGGCATCTCGGGAACGATCCGCTTCTAGGTTCCTATCGAGGGGAACTTAGGAACTTGGGGGGTTAGGGCTCCGGCGGTCATCCGCCGGGGCCCTATTCTTTTGGCGATGAGGCGGTTTGCAAACACACGGCTTGGGTGTGCTCGTGGAAGCTGCTTAAGGGACGATCAGACCCAGCCGATCCGGATTGCGGTAAGCGCGATGCCGGCGATGAAGATGGTCTCGAGGACCATCAGGATGGCGGGCTTCCAGCCGGCTGATGCAATGTCCTTGAAGCGCGTCTTGACGCCCAGCGCGGCGATCGCGGCGACGAGGCAGAAGCGGGACAGGGCGCTGCCGCCCTCTCGGAGCCAGGTTGGAACGGGCAGGATACTGTTGAGCACGACGAGAACGGCGAAAGCGGTCGCGAACCATGGAAGGAGGGGCGGCCGGTCCTGAGCTTCGGTGTCGAGGCTGCGCGATGCAGCGCCGACCGCGAGGATGACCGGCAGCAGCATGGCAACGCGTGCCAGCTTTACGATGGTCGCCGTGTCTCCCGCCTCGGGCGAAATGGCGTAGCCCGCCCCGATCACCTGGGCGACGTCGTGCACGGTCGCGCCGATGAAGATGCCTGCATGCAGATTGTCTAGGCCCGCCAGCCTGGCAATGGTCGGGTAGGCGAGCATTGCGACCGTCGACAGGATCGAGACGCCGACGACCGTGAAGAGGGTCGCATATTCCTTGCGTGGGTGGCTCGGCAGAGCAGCGGAAATGGCCATCGCAGCGGAGGCGCCGCAGATCGCGGTCGCGCCGCCCGACAGGACTCCGAAGCGGGGATCGAACCCCATCCACCGGGCCGCCAAGGTCGAGAGTCCGATGGTGAGGGCAACTGCCGTCACCACGAGCAAGAGCGGGCTCCAGCCAAGCGACATCACCTCGCCCAGCGTGATCTTCAGGCCGAGAAGGGCGACACCCAGGCGAAGCACGGTTTTGGACGTGAAGGCGATGCCCGGGTCGCAGCGATCGACGTCGCCAAGGAAGTTCATCGCCAGCCCGATGAGCAGCGCGAACAGCATGATCGGTCCGCCGCTCGCACTGGCGGCAAGGCCAGCGGCGGCTGCGATCACGAGGGATGCGACGAGGCCTGGGCCGACGCCGCGAAGCGCCGCCCAGCTTTTCACGGTGATTGTCTTCATGCGGGTTCGGCAGCTCCGATTTCGGCCGATGTATTGCGTGCGCCGATCAGGAAGATCCCGGCGGCGGCGAGGCTCGCGAAAGGCAGCCACTGCATCGCTCCCAACAGGCCGATCCGGTCGGCAAGCCAGCCGGTCAGGATCGGACCGGGGGCGAGCCCAAAGGCGTTATTCGCAAGCGTCAGAATGGCGAACGCCGTGCCGTGCAGGGCGGCCGGCGTCAGGTTGGCGACCATCGCGCCCGCCGGTCCGGCCGAAGCGGCGGCAAGGAACATGCCCGCGCCAAGCAGCACGAGCTGCGCCGATCCAGGCTCAAGGCTCATGGCCAGCGTGATCAGGAATGCGCAGCCGAGGCAGTAGGCCACCGACAGCAGCGAGCGATGGTTGGACGTGCGGACGAACTTGTCGCTGATCGCTCCGCAGATGACCATTCCGGCGCCACCGATGGCGAGGAAAATCGCTGCGAGAGGCGCCGCCTTCTCCAGCGGCAGATCGTAGTAGCGAACGAAATAGGTCGGCAGCCAGGCAGGGAGTGCTGCGGCCGTCAGCAGCGACAGGCCGCTGCCGATATAGGCGCACTTCAGCTGCCGCCCCGCAAACAAAGCGCCAAGGCTGGCCCAGGTCACTTGCCCACGCGCGGGGTTTTCACCGCCATTGAGGCGAGTTTCGCGGACGAGAAGCGGATAGACGAGCGCGAGCAGCAGGCCGCCGATGCCAATGGCGACGAACGCCATGCGCCAGCCGTGCGCCGCGGCGACGACCCCGCCGATGCCTACGCCCAGGACCTGCCCGGCGAGGCCGCCCGCCATGAAGGCTCCGGTCAGAGTCGCGCGCAAACGCTGCGGGAACACGCTGAGGATCACGGCGATGCCGACGCTTCCGTAGGCCGCCTCGCCGACACCGACGAGCACGCGCGCGGCGAGCATCTGCTGATAGTCCTGCGCGAAGCCGCACAGCAGCGTGGCAATGCTCCATAGCACGGCCATGAAGGCGATGCTCTTCACCCGCCCGAGTCGGTCGGCCAGCAGGGAAATCGGGAAGGTCAGAAGCCCGACCATCAGCGCGACGACTCCCGAGAGGAAGCCGAGCTGGCCGTCGGTCAGGCTCCATTCCGCCTTCAGCAGCGGGAACACGGCATTGAGAACCTGCCGCGCCATGTAGTCGGAGATGAGCAGTCCGAAGGTAAGCGCGAACACCAGCCAGGCGTAGGCTTGCACCTTCTCCTTGCTAGTGCGCGTCACGTCAGGCCGCCTGGCGTTGCGCCGCCGCCGCAGACTTGCGGTTGGGAAGCCAGCCGTTCTTCTCAAGCGTCTCGTCGATGCTCGAGTAGAAGGTGCCGATCTTGTAGATCTCGCGTGCCTGCTCGGCCGTCGCAACTGGACGCCACAGTTCGTTGGAGATCTTCACCATCTTCTCGATCTGCTGGACCGAGGTCGCGCGCTCCCCGCGGCGGCCGTAGAGATTGTCCTCCTGGCCGACGCGCACGTGAAGGCCCATCGCAATGCCCATGGTGCAGAGCGGGTAGACGTGGCGCATGAGGCCCTCGACGGTCAGCACCGCATTCTGCGGAACGCGGTTGATGAATTCCATCAGGTTGCGCGGGTTCGGTCCATCGTGGCCACCACCGATGGAGACCCAATTCAATACGTAGGGACCCATGTACTGGCCCTGGCGGACGATGCGCTCCACCGTCTCCAGGTCCTTGATCGACCCGATCATGAAGTGCGGCTGGATGCCGGCACCGACGAGGCGCTTCAGGTGCTCCTTCACGAAGCCCGGGCCGCTCTCGTAGTACATCTCGGTGTAGGCGTGCCTGTAGTCGGGCTCACCCATCGAGGTGCCGGCGGCGTCCTCGTCGGTGATGAGCTCCATCACGTTCATCTGGTTGGTGTTGATCGCGATGGTGACCTGGTCCGGCTTCGGATTGAGCTCGGCCAGCATGTGGCGGGTGTCGTCGCTCAGCCACTTGGCCGCTTCGCCTTCGTCCTTCGGCGCGAAGCTGATCGAGCCGCCGACCTGTAGGATCATGCCCGGCACGGCAGTCCGGAGGCGATCGAGCATCTCGTTGAACATCTCGAGGCGCTTCGAGCCCTTGCCCGTATCCGGCTCGCGGACGTGGACGTGCAGAAGCGTGGCGCCCGCATTGTAGCAGTCGACGGCCTTCTGGACCTGCTCCGCCATGGTCAGCGGAATGTCGTCCGAATCCCGCGGGAAGAAGCTCGGCGCGTAGGGCGCGACCTGGATGACCAGCGGGTCCTGGTTTTCGGGCAGCAGGCTATCGTCCATGAACTGCATGGTCGTTCTCTCCGTTAGTAAGGCTTGTCGCCGATGATGCCTGCGCGCTCCATTTTCCGGACCGCGGGCCAGTAATCCATGACCGCGTAATGCTGGGTGCAGCGGTTATCCCAGATCGCGACGCTATTCGGGCGCCAGCGCCACCGGACCTGGTATTCGGGGATCGCCGCACGGGCGATCAGATAGTTGAGAAGGTTCGAACCGCCCGGAGAATAATCCTGACCGTACCGCACGTTTTCCGACGTGTGGAAGTTCGTGAAATGGGTGGCGAAGCTGTTCACGAAGAGCACGCGCTCGCCCGTCTCTGGATGCTGCCGCACGACGGGGTGCTCGGCGTCCGGGAACTGCGCCTTCAGCGCGTGACGCTTCTCGATCGGCATGCGTGCGCCGAATGAGGATTCGATGGAGTGGCGTGCGTAGAGCCCGTCGATCTGGTCCTTCACATGGTCGCTCAGATCTTCATAGGCGCGGCCCATGTTTGCCCACACCGTGTCGCCACCGACGGGCGGGCATTCGAGGCAGCGCAGGACTGCGCCGAGCGGCGGCTTGTCGCGCCACGTCGCGTCGCAGTGCCAGGCATTCTCGTAGTGATCTGGCGGTGAATCGAGGTCCTTGTAGATGCAGACCAGCCCCGGATGATTGGGATCGCTTCCGGCAACCGGATGATCCTCGAGTTCACCGAACCGCGATGCAAAGGCGACGTGCTCCGCCTTGCTGATCTCCTGATCGCGAAGGAACAGCACCTTGTGTGCCAGAAGCGCTTCTCGGATCGCGCCGAACAGGTCGTCGTTCGCGACCGCCTCGGCGAGGTTCACGCCATGCAGTTCCGCACCGATGTGTGTGGTGAGCTTCTCGACCTTCATGCGGTGACGAAGATCGACGAGCCCGTCGTCTTTCCTGCCTCGAGGTCGCGGTGCGCCTGGACGGCGTCATCGAGCTCGTAGCGCTGGTTGATCTCGATCTTGATGTGGCCGTTCGCCACATGATCGAACAAAGCGTTGGACAGCTCGGCGCGTTCGGCCGGGTTCGCGATATAGTCGGCGAGCGCCGGCCGGGTGAAATAGACCGATCCCTGGATCGCCATCTGCAGCGCGTCGATCGGCGGGAACGGCCCCGACGCAGTGCCGCAGCCGACGAGCACGCCGCGCCGCTTGAGCGACTTCAGCGAGCCTACGAACGTATCCTTGCCGACCGTATCGAAGACGGTCGTGACGCCCTCGCCGCCGGTCAGCTCTTTCACGCGCGCCGGAACATCCTCGCGCCGATAGTAGATGATCTCGTCGCAACCGTGCGCCCTGGCGAGCTCCGCCTTGGCTTCGGTCGAAACCGTACCGATGACGCGCAGGCCGAGCAGCTTCGCCCACTGGGATGCGATCAGGCCAACGCCGCCCGCCGCGGCATGCAGCAGGATGGTGTCGCCAGCCTTCATCCACGGATTGGTCTTCAACAGCCAATAGGCAGCGCTCAGGCCGCGCATCGTCGATGCGGCCGCGGTCTCGAGCTCGATGCCGTCGGGCAGCTTGAACAGCGATCCGGTCGGCATGACACGCTCGGTCGAGTAAGCGCCAAGCGGGCTTCCGGTGTAGGTGACCCGGTCGCCGACCTTGTAGCCGTTCGTGTCGGGACCGACGGCCTCGATGACGCCCGCGGCCTCGACGCCCATGCCGTTCGGGAGCGGCACCGGATAATAGCCCTGACGGAAATAGGTGTCGGCGAAGTTCAGGCCGACCGCGGCGTGACGCACCCGCACCTCGCCGGCGCCGGGGTCACCGACCGCCACGTCTTCGACGCGGAGCACTTCCGGCCCGCCCGTCTCGTAAAAACGAACTGCTTTCGCCAAGGGGAATCTTCCGGTTTGATATTCCCCGGCGGCCTATCAGCAGGTAGAGAGCGGAATTACAGGAATCACGACACATGCTGCTGACGTCGTGACATGCGGGGAATGCGATGGAGCTGGTTCGGGCAGCGTCGCTAAGCGGCTATTTCGCGGTGGCGGAGGAGCTTCGGCTCGAGGTCATGCCGCTGCTCCGCAAGGCGCATATCTCCAGGCCGATGCTGAGCAATCCCGAGCAGATGATCCCGGCACGGTCGGCCCTCCGTCTACTGGAGGCCAGTGCGGAGGCATCGGGCTGCATCACGTACGGTCTGCGAATGGTCGAGCACAGGCAGATTTCCGACCTCGGGATGGTCAGCCTGCTTATCATCCACCAGCCGACCCTAGGCGAGGCGTTGGATGTGCTGGGCGAATTCCGCAACCGCATCAATTCGAACCTGACCCTGCAGATCGAAGACCATGAGGATTCGGTTTTCCTGCGCGAGCATTTCGCGCTCGATCCGCCAATGGCGTCTCGGCAGGTCAACGATCTCACCTTGGGCGTACTCTACAAGATGTGCCGAACGCTCATGGGTGACAGCTGGCGCCCGCAATGCGTCTGCCTGAGCTACGAGCGGCCGGCTGCCCCGGCGGACCGCGCGCTCTACGAACGCGTCTTCGACTGTTCGCTGCAATTTGGCTCCGACTTCGACGGCATCGTCATTCGTGCGTCGGACATGGCCCGACCCAATCCGCGGTCGGAACCGGCACTGGCGCGGCACGCGCGCGACCTCGTTCACGCGATGATCGATCCCGGCGAGCGCAGCATTGCCGAGGAAGTCGAGCAATCGATCCGCCTGCTCATGCCCGCTGGCCGAGCAACGATCGGCGGCGTTGCCGATGCCCTGGGCACCAACGTTCGGACCCTGCAGCGGCGACTGGACCGGGAAGACACCAGCTTCAGCGAACTGCTCGACCGCGTCCGCGTCCAGCAGGTCAGCCAGCATTTTGCCAACCGGCGGCTGCGGCTGACGGACATCGCGCAACTGCTGGGCTATTCGACGCTGGCGTCGTTCAGCGCCTGGCACCGCAGCCGTTTCCACGAGACGCCGTCGAAGGCGAGGCTTCGGCCGGCGTCACGCCACCACTGACTTATTGGCCGGACTTGAAGACCCGGAAGCTGTGGGCCGGGATGGCGACCGAGAACCTGCTCCTGCCCTTTTCGCTCACTGTCGCGATGTTCGCGTTCTGAGTGATCGCGGACACGCTCGGCGAACCCGAGAGCGATATCGTCACCTCGGCCGGCTCGTCCCGGTAGTTCTCCACGATGAAGGCGCCATTGTCGTAGGTGAACAGCGCGACATGATCGGGCGCGTCGAGTCGCACCGCAGCGTCAGGGAAGAGATATTCCTTGATGCGCGTCACCATCGGGCGCGGCAGCTCGTAGAGGTCCCCAAAGTTCTCCGGCACGGTCCACAGGAACAGAGTGCCCTTCGAATATTGGTTCATGAGGACGATGGGGAAGCCCTTTGCCGAGGCGACGCCGCGGATGATTCCCCAGCTGTCGTTGGTGTAGAAGCGTACTTCCGGAAAGAGCACGGGCTTGGCCTTCCCGGTTTCCTTGAGCTCCTTGCCCCTGCCCGCTCCAAACCCGTCGAAATATTGGTTGATCGCGATCGGGTGGCCGGTGACCTGCCACTCGGCGAGGTCTTCAAATCCCTTGCCCTGCGTCGCTTCGACGAAGCCCGACGTAACGATCACGCGGGCGCCGCCTTGGAGGCTGGCCTTCGCCTTGGCGATGATCGCAGGGTCTGTCGCCGCCGCACGCGTCAGCAGGATCGTTTGCGCGTCCACCGGATATTGCGGCGACAGCTCCACCGGCACACCCAGATTGCCGATGTAATTGTGGAGGAAGTCCTCGCCGGTGGCGTGTGGCGGACGGTAGCTCGCGACGCCGACAGGATTGCCCAGCTGTTCGACGACGGCGTCGGCGGCGTGGAGAGCCGCGTTCGCCGCAGTCGCCCAGCCCGCGTTCGGATGCTCGCGCGCGATCGTGTCCCAGTCGAAGCTGGTCGCGTCGTTCGCCCACGCACGATCGCCGGCCGTGGCAGGTGCGTCCTCCGCCATCGGATGCCAGTTGAACAGCATGATCTCCGGCGCCTTGGCGAACATCGTATCCCACAACTGCTCGGCGTAGCGGTCGATGCTGCGCGTATCGAACGTGTCGACCCACCCGCCGAGGTTCGCGCCGGGGCGGACGTTGCTCAGGTAGCGATAGACTTCGTAGCTCTCGTACTGCTGCAGAAGCTGGTCGGTGATCACGGGATCGCGCGTTTCGGTGCCGGTGTAGATGGCGTCGAACATCTTGGCCTGCTCGGCGAGGTCGTAGCCGAGCCCGTGGAAGTGCTCGTACCAGTTCGGGTATTTGATGATCACGCGGACGCGCGGGTTCTCCTGCTTGGCGGGGCCGAGCACCAGGTTGCGGCTCGCTTTGCGCATCGTGTCGACGCGGTAATCGGTCCAGCTGCGGTTGCCCTTCGCCGCGATGTCGGCGTCGCTCTTGGAGGTGTAGAAGAAGAAGTCGTCGAGGATGATCTCGTCGAAGTGCCGGGCGATGCGCCGCACCGCTTGCTCGGCCTCGGCACGGTCCGCGGGCAGCTCATAGTCGAATGTGCCGAACTGACCCCCCGATCCGCCGGCAGCCAGCGTGATCCCGCCGGAGGTCTCGATCCCTTTGGCGTGGAACTGACGCTTGACGGCCGCTAGCTCGGCGTCAGTCGCGAAGACGCGGTCGCGGTAGGCCTCGATGTAGACCTTGTCGAAATGCAGTTGGGAGGAGGCGCGGGCGAACTGGCGCTGGAATGTCGCAGGGCCGGCCAGCCGCTTCGTATCGGCGACGGTGATGTAGATCGCGGCGCGGAAGTTCTTGTAGGCTGGCGGGCGAGATTGGGCCGCGGCTTCGGACGGAAACGCGACCGTCGGTACGGCGACGGCCGCGAGCAAAGCGGCGAGATACTGCCAACGCATAACTGCTCCCCCTCAATCTGTTAGCGCTATCATTAAGCAGCACCACGGGCGGAGCAAGCACCCGCATTGATGCTGGGCAGCCGAGGTGCGAAGAGCGGCGCGGGCCTGTTGGCGTCTCCCGAGTCTTGCCCCTGCACTCGACGGGACCATGGCTGACACGTACCAGTTCAAGCCCCACGAACGGCCGATCATACCGGGCTCCCCGTTCAACCCGGATCATCCGATCGAGCGGATGGTGGCTTATGGCGCGATCGGAGTTCTCGCCGGCCTTACGGGCGGCTTGGGTAACGCGCTGGTCACCGCCAACCTCTCCTATTTTCAGGGAACGCTCGGGCTGAGCGCTGAGGAAGCGGCGTGGATCCCCGCGGCCTATGTCGCGACGAACGTCTGCGCGAACCTGGTTCTCGTGAAGTTCCGGCAGGAGTTCGGACTCCAGCTATTCCTGCGCTTGGTCTTGGGCGGCTATATCCTTGCGACACTGATGCACCTGTTCGTGCACGGATTCTGGTCGGCAGTGCTGGTGCGGGCCGTCAGCGGAATCGCGGCCGCGGGCCTTACGACCCTGGGCGTGCTGACTTTCTTGCAGGCGATGCCGCCGCCGAAGCGCCTGCACGGCGTCATGATCGGCGTCAGCGTGCCTCAGTTGGCGACGCCGCTGGCGCGCGTAATCGCGCCGTCACTGCTCGAATGGGGCGACTGGCGCATGGCCTATATGTTCGAGCTAGGGTTGGCGGTACTCACGCTGGCAGCGGTGCTGATGCTCCCGCTTCCGCCCAGCGAGCGCGAGAAGGCGTTCGAGCGGACGGACTTCGTGACGATGGCGCTGCTGTTCCCGGGCGTCGGTCTGCTCTGTGCAGTGCTCGCGCTCGGCCGGACGGTCTGGTGGATGGAATCCGCCTGGCTCGGCTGGGCGCTGATCGGGTCGATCGTCCTCATCGCGGCGGGCATCTTCGTCGAGCATCGGCGGTCGAACCCGCTGCTGATGACGCGATTTATCGGGCAGAAGCCGATCCTGCGGATCTGCGCTGTGGCCTTCTGCATCCGCGTCATCATTGGCGAGCAGGCGTTCGGGACGGTCGGCCTGATGTCGTCGCTTGGGCTAGGCGTCGATCAGCTTCGGACGCTCTTCATCATCGTCACGCTGGCTTCGATCGCGGGGCTTGTCGTGGCGCTTACCACCTTCCGGCCGGAGTCCCCGGCGCGGCCTCTCCAAGTGGCCTGCCTGCTGATCGCAATCGCCGCATTCCTCGATGCCAGCGCGACGAACCTGACACGACCAGCCAACCTCTATCTCAGTTCGGCACTCGTCGGATTCGCAGCCCTCCTCTTCATCGGTCCCGCGATGGTGATCGGCCTGTCGCGGGCGCTGCTGTGCGGCCCACGCTTCTTCATCAGCTGGCTGGTCGTCTTCCTGGCGAGCCAGAACCTCGGCGGCCTCGTCGGGACAGCACTGTGGGGCACGCTGCAGACCATCCGCGAGAAGTTCCACTCGCACAGCCTGGTCGAGAGCGTGATGCTCAACAACCCGACCGACGCGGCTCGGCTGGCGGCCAGCGCGCAGCAGTTGAGCGGCGTAGTCAGCGATCCCGCGCTTCGATCCGCGCAGGGCGCCGCGCTCCTCAGCCGGCAGGTCACGCGCGAGGCGAACGTGCTGGCCTACAACGACGTGTTCATGGTCATCGGCTCTTGCGCCCTGCTTCTGCTGCTGTGGGGCATCGCGATCGAGCTCAAGATGCGGCGGAGAGGGGAAATTTCCCCGATTGTGCGCTTCGCCCAAATGATGATGGCGAAGATGGCAGCGGCTCAGAAGGAAGAGCAGTCATGAAGTCGGATGACACTCCCGAGGTTGCCATGGCGAGCACGGAAGCGGCGACGCCCGCTCCCGCGGCACGGCCCGCCCCTACTCCCGAGCCGGAAGTCGCAGGTCCTTCTGCGGCGGCGCCTTCGCGCTGGGATCCGCCCACCAAGTCCAAGTTCTTGACGGCGTGGGTCGTGCTGCTTCTCATCGTGGCGATCGTCACGATCCTCTACGCGTGGCGGTTGCCGCCCTTCGCCGGCCGCTACGAGCAGACCGACGACGCTTATGTGAAGGGCCAAACAACCGTCATCAGCCCGCAAGTCTCCGGCTACGTCGCGCAGGTGCCGGTCAACGATTATCAGAACGTCCGGGCCGGGGATGTGCTCGTTCGGATCGAGGACAGCATCTACAGCGCCAAGGTCGCCCAAGCGCAGGCGAATGTGCTGACGCAGCAGGCCAATCTCGACAATTCGACGCAGGCGCAGCGATCGAAGGAAGTGAACACGCTCGCGCAGGACGCGGCCATCGCGAATGCGCAGGCGCAGCTCGCGAAGGTGCAAGCCGACCTTCGCCGAACGAACGCGCTGATTGCGAACGGCTGGACGACCGCCGCTGTCCGGGATCAGCAGGTCGCCGCCGTGCGCTCCGCCGAGACGCAGCTGCGGCAGGCCCGCGCTGCCCGGGAGATCGGAACGGAAGACGTGCGGACGGTCATCGTAGGCCGTCACGGTCTCAACGCGAATGTCGAGGCGGCGAAGGCGCAGGTGCGGCTTGCCGAGGTCGACCTCGATCATACGGTCATTCGCGCGCCTCAGGCTGGCCAACTCAGCGAAGTGTCGGTGCGGCAAGGCCAGTATGTCACCGCCGGAACGCAGCTCATGTACCTGGTGCCCAAGACGCTCTGGGTGACGGCGAACTTCAAGGAAGCGCAGACGCACAAGATGCGTGTCGGCCAGCCCGCAACCTTCACAGTCGATGCGCTCGGCAGCGCGCGCCTGAAGGGGCGTGTCGACAGCCTCGCCCCCGCCGCGGGGTCTGAATTCGCGGTCCTTCGGCCCGACAATGCGACGGGCAACTTCGTCAAGGTCGCCCAGCGCATCGCGGTCCGCATCAAGATCGACCCCGGGCAGCAGCTTGCCGAACGGCTTCGGCCGGGAATGTCGGTGGTCGCCCGCATTCGGACGGATCAGTAATTGGACGCGACCCTTGCCGCGCTGCTCGGCGCCGTCATCGGCGGGTTGCTGTCCGTGCTCGCCTCCTGGCTCGCACAGCGAGTGCAGGCGAAGGCGCAATGGCTATCCCAGGAAATCCAGCGGAGGCAGAAGCTTTACAGTGATTTTGTGGAAGCGGCCGCGCGCTGCTTTTCACGGGCTCTCCAGGAAAATCAGCCCGATGCGGCCACCTTGTCCGTGCTCTACGCTGAAATTGGTCGGATGCGGCTCTACTCGTCGGACGCAGTAATCCATGAGGCCTATCGGATCGCCCACAAGATTCTCGGCGCTTATGGAGACACCAACCGTACCGCAGAGGAAATTCGGGACCTGCTGTGCAGCGATTCAATCGATCTCTTTACCGAATTCGGAGACGCCTGCCGCACGGAGCTGAACCTGCTGCAAGTGCGCGGTGCGCGTCGGATCGAGCTGTCGAAATGGCGGCATGTCCACCCCAGCGATGAGGCAACTGCCCGCTGATTGCGGGATGGTGACCCCAACGGGACTCGAACCCGTGTTTTCGCCGTGAAAGGGCGACGTCCTAGACCGCTAGACGATGGGGCCGCTTCGAGAAGCGGACTGCCCGTTAGGGGAGGTGTCGCGGCTGGTCAAGCAACCGAAGCGTCTTCGAGGTGCATCTCGGCGTAGTTGCCGCCGTTCCACTCGTCGCGCTTGATCGTTCCGGCCAGCCACCAGCGGCGGTCGCCCGGTGAGGTCAGGAGCGCCTGGCCCAATTCCGTCTGAGCGCTGCGGAAGGCGATCCACTTGAAGCTCTTGCCATCATCCCCGCAAGCGAGCCCGCGGACGTGGCCGTCGCCGACGATGCCAGTGCGAAGCAATCGCGCCGGCCCGGCCGCAACGCGGGGTGCGGGCCAGCCCGCGCCATAGGGCCCCGCCGCCTCGAGCGCGTCGCAGAGGTCGCCGACGATCCCGCCTGGCGCGAGCAGCGCATCGAGCAGGAGCGATCGGCCGTCGAGGGCGCGCTCCACGTCCGCGGCCAGGCGCTCGGCAATGAAGTCGCGGAAGGCATCCAGGCCGCCGGGCGCCATGGTCAGGCCGGCAGCCATGGCGTGACCGCCGCCTGCAACAAGGAGTCCGCTCTCCTTCGCGGCGAGCACTGCCGCACCGAGATCGACGCCGCCAATCGAGCGGCCCGAGCCCTTCCCCGTGCCGTCTTCGGTCTCGGCGATGACGATTGCCGGGCGGCCGAAGCGCTCCTTCACGCGGCCCGCGACGATGCCGATGACGCCCGGGTGCCAGCCATGCCCCATGACGGTCAGGACGGGCGCTCCGTTGAGCTTGTCCGCCTGCTCCATCGCCTGCTCGCACACCTGCATCTCGATGGCGCGGCGTTCCTCGTTGAGGCGGTCGAGCTCGGCGGCGATAGTCCGCGCCTCCTCGGGATCGGTGCTGGTCAGGAGCCGCACGCCGAGGTCGGACTTGCCGACGCGCCCGCCTGCATTGATGCGCGGCCCGAGAGCGAAGCCGAGGTCGCGGCAGCTCGGCGGCTTCACGAGCCGCGCGGCCTCGGCAAGCGTCGTCATGCCGAGGTTCTGACGCCCGGCCATGACCTTGAGGCCCTGCGTCACGAAGGCGCGATTGAGGGTGTGCAGCCGGGCGACATCGGCCACCGTTCCCAATGCGACGAGATCGACCAGGTCAATGAGCTTTGGCTCTTCCCGGTCCGAGAAGATGCCACGTCCGCGCAGTTCGCGCACCAGCGCCACGCCGAGCAGAAAGGCCATGCCCACTGCCGCAAGGTGACCGTGCGCTGCGCCAAGTTGGCCCTCATCGAGACGGTTCGGATTGATCAGCGCGAAGGCAACTGGAAGCAAAGTCGCGCACTGATGGTGGTCGACGACAATGACGTCGAGCTCAGCGTCCTTCGCTTCCTGAAGCGCCTCGAATGCCTGCGCTCCGCAATCCACTGTGACGGCCAGCGAAGCTCCGCGCTTCTTCAGTTCGACCAGCGCAGCGCCCGAGGGGCCGTAGCCCTCCATCAGGCGGTCGGGGATGTAGACCATTGGCTCGATGCCCAGCCGCCGGAGCAACAGCACCAGAAGCGCCGCGCTGGTCGCGCCGTCCACGTCATAGTCGCCGAAGATCGCGATCGTCTCGCCGGCCTCAACCGCATTGGCGAGCCGCTTCGCGCCTTTGTCCATATCCTGGAAGCAGGAGGGATCCGGGAGGAAGTCGCGGATGGTGGGCTTGCGGTGCCGCTCAAGATCGTCGCGCACGACCCCGCGGGCGAGCAGCAGCTCGTCCACCAGCGCATCCATCGATAATCCGGGTTCTCCCGACCGGCGCCACCTCCACGGCTGGCCGCCAGCCGATCGCTCCACCCCCAGCGCGAACGTCATGCGCTATGGATAGCAGCTTGGATCGAGCCTCGCGCGGCCTTTCTGCACTGTTCGTCGCAGGAACCGGATGGGCGCTCCATGCTTGTTGCAGGGAAGGAGGCGCGGATGCGGCAGAACTGGCCGGAGAAGCTGTGGCTGGTGCGGCATGGACAGAGCCAGGGCAATGTCGCGCGCGACGCCGCTGACGAGGCCGGGCTCAATGAGATCGACATCAAGGTCCGCGACGTCGACGTGCCGCTCTCGGAGCTTGGCCACGAGCAGGCCGAGGCGACCGGACGCTGGTTTGCAGCCTTGCCCGAAGGCGAGCGGCCGGAGGTCATCCTGTCGTCGCCGTACCTCCGCGCGCGGCAGACGGCAGAGGCCATTTGCAAGGCCGGCGGCATGTCGGGACCGGTGAAGCTGGTCATCGACGAGCGCCTTCGCGAACGCGAGTTCGGAATCTTCGACCGGCTGACGACGGTCGGCATCCGCAACAAATATCCGGAGGAGGCCGCGCACCGCGCGATGCTCGGGAAGTTCTACCATCGCCCGCCGGGCGGCGAGAGCTGGGCCGACGTCATCCTGCGGCTGCGGTCGGCGCTGAACACGATCAACCTCCACTATTGCGACCGGCGCGTGCTGATCGTCTGCCACCAGGTCGTGGTCCTCTGCATGCGCTACATCCTGGAGGAGCTGACGGAGCCGGACATCCTCAAGATCGACAAGCAGGCGGAGATCCTGAACTGCGGGATTGTCCGCTACGATTTCGAGGAGGACGCGGACGGCCTCTGCATTCCGAAGCTGGAAGTCTGGAACCATGGCGCGCCGATGGAGGCCGAAGGCGCACCCAAGACCACCGAGCCGGACATGATGACCGGGGCCCGATGAAGGCTGCAAAGGCGCTCACGAGGGCTGCGCTGAAGAGCTTTCCGCTGCCGCCGGTCGTCGACGGCGACAAGGAGACGAAAGGCCGCATCCTCATCGTTGCGGGAAGCCGGCAGGTCGCCGGTGCGGCGTTGCTAACGGCCACCGCCGCGATGCGTGCTGGCGCTGGAAAGTTGCGCATGGCGGCGGTGGAGAGCGTTGCCGTGGCGACGGCTCTCGCGATGCCCGAAGCGATGGTGCTCGGGCTGGAGGAAGCCAAGGACGGCGGCTTCACGCGCGGCGCCGTCCGCGACCTGCGCGAGCAAGCGGAGCACGTCGACGTCGTCGTGGCAGGTCCGGGCATGGCGGAGGCGCAGACATGCGCACCCTTGGCCGAAGCCCTGCTGCAGAGCCCGGCCGCGATCGTTCTCGACGCAGCGCTGCTGCACAGCCTAAAGCCGCTCAATCCGGGCAAGCGCGGCAGCGACCAGCCGCCCATCCTGCTGCCCCATGCGGGTGAGTTGGCATCCCTGCTCGACTGCGACGAACGCGAGATCGACAGCGATCCCATCGGCTGCGGACTTCGCGCAGCGGAGCGCTATGGCGCCAACGTGCTGGTCAAAGGCGTGATCAGCCATGTCGTCACGCCGGACGGCCGCGTCTGGACTTACCGCGGCGGCGCGCCGGGCCTCGGCGTGTCCGGCAGCGGAGACACGCTAGCCGGTATCGTCGGGGGATTGCTGGCGCGCGGAGCGGACTCGCTCACGGCGCTGCTGTGGGCCGTCCTGCTGCACGGCGAAGCGGGCGAGGCGCTCGCAAAGAAGGTCGGACCGATCGGCTTCCTCGCCCGCGAGATCCCGGACGAGATTCGGGCGCTGCTGCCGCGCTGAATTATTCCGGCGTCGTGTGCCGTTCGAGCTCGTCGCCGACAAGGCGGACGACGTGGAGCACGTTGGTCGATCCTGCTGTGCCGAACGGAATGCCGGCCATGATCACGATGCGATCGCCGCCGGCCGCGAGGTGATGGCGCAGCACCATGCGCTTGGCCTTGCCGACCATTTCCTCGAACGCGGACACGTCCCTCGAGTGCACGGAGTGGACGCCCCAATAGAGGCCCATGCGACGCGACGTGGTCTGCGAGGGGCTCATCGCAAGGATCGGCACCGGCGGACGCTCGCGGGCGATACGGCGCGCGGTCGATCCGGACTTGCTGAACACGACCATCGCCTTGGCGTTCACGGTGTTGGCGATCTGACGCGACGAACCTGAAAGGGCGTCCGCGATCGTCGGCTCAAGCCGCGTCTCGGTGAAGTGGATGCGGGACGAATAGACCGGATCGCGCTCGACGCTGTTGGCGATGCTGTCCATCATCGAGACCGCTTCGATCGGATACTTGCCCGCGGCGCTTTCCGCCGAGAGCATGACCGCGTCGGCGCCGTCGTAAATGGCGGTGGCGACATCGCTGACCTCGGCGCGCGTCGGCGTCGGCGACGTAATCATCGATTCCAGCATCTGCGTCGCAACGACGACCGGCTTACCGAACTGGCGCGCGCAGGCGACGATGCGGTTCTGCAGCGGCGGCACGTCTTCGGGCGGAAGCTCAACGCCCAGGTCGCCTCGAGCGACCATGACGCCGTCCGCGAGAGCGATAATGTCGTTGAGGCGATCGATAGCCGCAGGCTTCTCGATTTTCGCCATCAGCGCCGCCTTCTCGCCGATCAGCGAGCGCGCCTCGGCGACGTCCTCCGGACGCTGCACGAACGACAGTGCGATCCAGTCCGCGCCCTGCTCCAGCGCGAATTCCAGGTCGGAGCGGTCCTTCTCCGTCAGCGCGGGGATCGGCACGACGACGTCCGGAACGTTGACGCCCTTGCTGTTCGAAACCGTGCCGCCCACCATGACTTCGGCCTTGATGCTGGTCTCGCCGGATTCCAGCACCTTGAGGCGCACCTTGCCATCGTCGATCAGCAGGCGGTCGCCCGGGCCGATGGCCGCGAACAGCTCGGGGTGCGGAAGTTCCATCCGGTGTGCATTGCCGGGCGCATCTTCCTGGTCGAGGATGACCTTCCGGCCCTTTTCAAGTTGCGCGGACCCGCCTTCGAAGCTGCCGACGCGGAGCTTCGGACCCTGAAGATCGAACACGATGGTCGTCGGCCGCTTCAGCTCCTTCTCGAGCGCGCGGATGGCCTCGACGAGCTTCGCCTTCGACTTCTGGTCGCCGTGACTCATGTTGATCCGGAACGCGTCCGCACCCGCGAACATCAGCTTCCGGATCATCTCCGGCTTGCTCGACGCCGGCCCCAGCGTCGCCAGGATCTTCACTTTTCTGGAACGCGGTCTCAGCGGTTCGGTCACTTGCATCCTCTCATGTCGCGAAGGCGCAATAACGCGTTGCGCCCTGCGTTCAACCGGCTTGAGCGTGCGCTTTCGCTCGCTTACAGCCGCCGCCGAATCCCTGCATGGAGTTTGTGACAGATGGCGGAAGGTAACGTCGCGGCCGATCAGCTGCGGCTATTCATCGAGCGAATTGAACGGCTTGAGGAAGAGAAGAAGGGCATCGCGGACGACGTGAAGGACGTCTACGCCGAGGCGAAGTCAAACGGATACGACACCAAGACGATGCGCGCGATCGTTCGCCTGCGCAGAATGGAGTCGCACGCCCGCCAGGAAGCGGACGCTTTGCTGGAGACCTATCGCAACGCGCTCGGCCTCGCGTAAGGAACAGCAATGGCAGGCCATTCCAAATTCAAGAACATCATGCATCGCAAGGGCGCGCAGGACAAAAAGCGCTCCGCGATGTTCTCGAAGCTGAGCCGCGAAATCACCGTCGCGGCGAAGATGGGCCTGCCCGACCCTGACATGAACCCGCGCCTGCGCGCCGCCGTCCTCGCGGCCAAGGCGCAGTCGATGCCGAAGGATAATATCCAGCGGTCGATCGACAAGGCGTCGAAGGGCGATGACGAGAATTACGAGGAAATCCGCTACGAGGGCTTCGGCCCAGGCGGCGTCGCGATCATCGTCGAGGCGCTCAGCGACAACCGCAACCGGACGGCGACCAACGTCCGCACCGCCTTCTCGAAGAACGGCGGCAACCTTGGCGCGTCGGGCTCGGTCAGCCATGGCTTCGAGCGCATGGGCCTGATCGAATATGGCGCGAGCGCCGGCGATGCCGATAAGGTGCTGGAAGCGGCAATCGAGGCCGGCGCGGAGGACGTCCAGTCGGACGAAGAGGGTCACGAGATCTGGACGTCCGTGGATACCCTCCACGAGGTCGCGAAGGCGCTCGAGGCCTCGCTCGGCGAAGCTGACTCGGTGAAGCTCGGCTGGAAGCCCGGCACGGAAGTCGAGGTTCGCGGCGACGACGCGGGATCGCTGATGAAGCTGATCGACGCGCTTGAGGAGGACGACGACGTCCAGAACGTCTGGGGCAATTACGACGTCCCGGACGAGGAGCTGGAGAAGCTGGCCTGACCATGGTGTGGCTGGCGATCAAGGCGCTGATCTCCGGCATTATCGTGGCCGCGGTCTCAGAAATCTCGAAACGCTACCCAGGCTTCGGCGGCCTCATTGCTTCACTGCCGCTCGTGTCGGTCCTCGGCATGCTGTGGCTGTGGAAGGACAAGCCGGACGCAGCGAACATGGCGGCGCATGCTGAAGGGACGTTCTGGTTCGTGCTTCCGTCGCTGCCGATGTTTCTGGCCATTCCCGCGATGCTTCGGGCCGGCGTCAACTTCTACGTCGCGCTTGCGCTCGGCTGCCTGCTGACGATCGCTTTGTACCTGGGGATGATCGCCCTCGCCCCGCGACTCGGCATCCGGCTTTGAGCCGCGTCCTCGGCCTCGATCCCGGGCTTGGGACGACCGGCTGGGGCTTGATCGAGGCCGACGGCAACCGCCTCTCCCACATCGCCAACGGGCAGTTGAAGACCAACGCGGCCGCGCCTCTGCCCGAGCGGCTCGCCGACCTGTGCAGCCAGCTCGAGGCGTTGATTGCCAAGCACCGGCCAGAAGCGGCGGCTGTCGAGGAAGTATTCGTCAACAAGAACCCCCAGTCGACGCTCAAGCTAAGCCATGCGCGCGGCGTCGCGCTGATGTGCGCAGCGCGCGCCGGTATGGGTGTCGGCGAATATGCGCCGACCTTGGTGAAGAAGGCGGTCGTCGGCACCGGCGGAGCGGAAAAGGCGCAGGTCCACGCTATGGTCTCGCGCCTTCTTCCTGGCGCGAAGATCGCCGGTCCGGACGCCGCCGATGCGCTGGCGGTGGCCATCACGCACGCGCATCACTTGGCGAGCGCCCGCCGCATCGCTTAAGCCTAAGCGGACATGATCGCCCGCCTCTCCGGAATCCTCGCCGAAACCAGCGCCGACACCGCGATCGTCGATGTCGGTGGCGTCGGCTACCTGGTGCACGCGAGCGGACGGACGCTGGAAGCGCTCGGCCCGATCGGCGGCGAAGTGCAGATCCTGACCGAGCTCCAGGTTCGCGAGGACGCCTGGACCCTGTTCGGCTTCGGCTCGCCCGCGGAGCGCGACGCCTTCCGCTCCCTGACAAGCGTCCAGGGCGTCGGCGGCCGCCTGGCGCTGGCGATCCTTTCCGTCCTGTCCCCGGACGAACTCGCCCGCGCCGTCAGCCAGGGCGACAAGGCCATGATTGGACGCGCCAACGGGGTCGGACCAAAGCTCGCCGCGCGCATCGCCAACGAGCTTCAGGGCAAGCTGGGTGTCGCCGGCTTGGGCGCATCGCTCGCTCCCGCGCCGCGCGCTGGAGCCGCTGCGGATGCTCTGTCAGCCCTCGCCAACCTCGGCTTCAAGCCGGCCGAAGCGAGCGCCGCAGTCAATGCCGCTCAGGATGAACTGGGCGCCGATGCCGGGCTCGATGCCCTCGTTCGGCTCGCACTTCGAAAGGCTGGGAAATGACCACCCGCACCGCCTCCTGCCG
The DNA here is from genome assembly GCF_022568775.1 of Sphingomonas telluris. NCBI lineage: Bacteria > Pseudomonadati > Pseudomonadota > Alphaproteobacteria > Sphingomonadales > Sphingomonadaceae > Sphingomonas > Sphingomonas telluris. Next base: position 2,001,537 of record NZ_JAKZHW010000001.1, read on the forward strand.
CTGCGGCCAGCTCAAGGCGAGCGTTACCGGGGAACCCGTCCGCGTCTCTGTGTGTCACTGCCTCAACTGCAAGAAGCGCTCCGGCAGCGCCTTTGCCGTGCAGGCGCGCTGGCCGGACGAGAACGTGACGATCGAGGGAACCTCGAAGACGCACGTGCTCGTATCGGATAGCGGCAACCGCGCGACCTTCCATTTCTGTCCTGAGTGCGGGTCAGACGTCTATTACGAGATCAACGGCAAGTTCGACGGACAGGTCGCAATCCCGCTCGGAGCGTTCGACGACCCCTACTTCGCCTCCCCGCGATTCTCCGTGTGGGAACCGCGCAAGCACGACTGGCTCGAGATCATCGGCGACGACATCGAGCACGACTGAGGGTCAGGCGCCCCAGGCGTCGCGATAGACGCGCAGGAAATTTCCGCCCATCAGCTTTTCGAGGCGGGCCTCGCTCCAGCCGCGCTTTTGCAGGTCGGCGGCGAACCGGCGATAACGGTCGACCGAGTTGTAATCTTCGACCATCGGATAGACGTCTACGCCCTCGCCCGGCGCAGCAATGCCGGCCTTGATCCGATCAAGCGCCCACTTCCTGAGCTTCTCCTTCGCCTCCGCATCGAGACGCTGCGGCAGCGGGCCGTTGTCGGTGCCGACGCCGACATGATCCTCGCCCGCGATGTTGGCGATATGTTCGACATGGCGCAGCAGGTCCTCGCCCTTTGGATGGCTATCGAGCGTCAGGAACGGCATGAAATAGACGCCGACGACGCCGCCTTTGTCGGCGACCGCCTTGATGGTCTCGTCCGCAGTGTTGCGGGGATGGTCGGCGAGCGCACGCGCACCGGTATGGCTGATGACCAGCGGCCGCTTCGCATAGGCCGCGGCCTCGGCCATCGTCTTCGCGCCGCCGTGGCTAAGGTCGAGCAGTAGCTTTTCCGCCTCGATCCGCTCGATCGTCGCCTTGCCGAGCTTCGACAGCCCGGCATTTGCCGGCTCCAGCGAGCCATCACCCGACAGGTTGCGGTTGTTGTAGGTGAGCTGGACGGTCATCACGCCGTCCTTCTTCATCTGCGCGAGGCGATCGAGCTCCGGCCCGATCATCGACGTATCCTGCGTGCCAACGAGGACTCCAAACTTCTTCTCGCGTTTCGCCTTCAGGATATCGGCAGCGCTGCGGATCAGCAGCAGGTGATCGGGGTTGGCGTTGAGGATGTTCTGCTTGTTGGCGATGTCCTTCTGATACTCGCCCCACGTGTCGGCGAGGTTGCCCACCGGCATGACCGTGTCGCGCACGACCGTGACGCCCGTCTCGACCATTTCCTTCCAGGCGCGGTCGCCGATGCGAAGCTGCTCTTCCGGCGAGTAGGGGTCGCCAATGCCGCCGAGCCCGTCGATGATGATCGCCCGGTCGTACCAGCCCATGCCTGCGCGCTTCTGCGCCAGCGCCGGTCCCGCCACCATCGCGGCAGCAGCGCCCGCCATCATCGTACGCCGATCGACTTGCATGCTGGGCCCCCTTTGCAAACAGCGCTGACGCTAACAGCCGCCCGCCCTTGTCGCCAGCCGTGGCATCTGCGAATCAAACCGAAGCGATGGCCACCGATCCCGCCCGAATCACGACGCCCGAGCGCACGACCGAAGATGCCGACGCGGCGCTTCGCCCGAAGAGCCTGGACGAGTTCGTCGGGCAGCAGGCGGCGCGCGAGAACCTGCGCATCTTCGTCAATGCCGCGAAGAGCCGCGGCGAGGCGCTCGACCATGTGCTGTTCCACGGGCCGCCTGGTCTGGGAAAGACGACGCTCGCCGGGATCCTCGCCCGCGAAATGGGCGTGGGATTCCGGGCAACGTCCGGCCCGGTGATTGCCAAGTCCGGCGACCTCGCCGCGCTGCTGACGAACCTGGAGGACGGCGACGTCCTGTTCATCGACGAGATCCACCGGCTCAATCCTGCGGTCGAGGAGGTGCTCTATCCGGCAATGGAAGACCGAGCGCTCGACCTGATGATTGGCGAAGGTCCGTCGGCGCGCTCGGTGCGCATCGACCTTCCCCGCTTTACCTTGGTCGGAGCGACCACCCGGCAGGGCCTGCTGACGACGCCGCTGCGCGACCGCTTCGGAATTCCGGTCCGGCTCAACTTCTACACGGTGCAGGAACTGCAGTTGGTGGTCGGCCGTGCGGCGCGGCTGCTTGGCCTTCAGATCACGGACGACGGCACGGCCGAGATCGCTCGCCGCTCCCGAGGCACGCCGCGCATTGCGGGCCGTCTCCTCCGCCGCGTGCGCGACTTCGCCCATGCCGTCGGCGCCGATCCCATCGATGCGGCGGCGGCGGACAAGGCGCTGTCCCGGCTGGAGATCGATAATCTCGGCCTCGACGCGATGGACCGGCGCTATCTCAACATGATCGCCGATCTGTACGGCGGCGGACCCGTCGGCGTGGAGACGCTCGCGGCCGGACTCAGCGAACCGCGCGACACGATCGAGGACGTGATCGAGCCCTACCTCATTCAGCTTGGCCTCATCGCCCGCACGGCACGAGGACGCTGCCTGAACGGCCGCGGCTGGACCCATCTTGGCCTCACTCCACCCGCCGGCGCCCAGGCTGGCCTGTTCGATTCAGGAGCCGCATCCAAGTGATCCGCACGACATTGCTGACCTTCGCCGCGCTCGCCGCGGCCGCGCCGGCTTCGGCCCAGGCGCCTGCCCGTCCCGCGCCTGTCGATTACTCGAAGGGTACCAACTGGCTCTGCCTGCCAGGCCGGTCGGACACCTGTTCGACGCCGCTGGGAACGACGGCGCTCAATCCCAACGGCTACGGCTCGGTGGGGCAGAGCGTCCTTGCGAAGGACCCGCCGCTCGATTGCTTCTACGTCTACCCGACAGTCTCGAGCGACCAGGGCATCAATAGCGACCTCAACGTCGACAATGCCGAGCGTGGCGCGGCTCTGGTCCAGTTCGCGCGGTTCGCGAGCGTGTGCCGAACCTATGCGCCGGTCTATCGCCAGATGACGCTGGGCGCAGTCGCGGCCGCAGCCACGGGTGCGGACATCAAGGGGCCGGCGACCCTCGCCTACAGGGACGTTGCAAACGCGTGGCGGACCTACCTTGCGAAATACAATCAGGGCCGCCCGTTCGTCCTCATCGGGCACAGTCAGGGCTCCCTGATGCTCCAGGAACTCATCAAGAATGAGATCGAGGGCAAGATGATCGCGCGGCAAATGCGGCTCGCCATCCTGCCGGGCTTCAACACCTACGTGCCGCAGGGGAAGCGCGTCGGCGGGACGTTCAAGTTCACGCCGGTGTGCGGCTCTCCGAACGAGACGGGCTGCGTGATGACCTGGGTCAGCTTCCGCGAGAAGAACGTGCCCCCCACTGGCGCGATGTTCGGCATTGCCCCCACGCCCGGCATGACCGTCGCCTGCACGAACCCCGCTCGTCCGGGTTCGACCGCATGGGAGCCGCTCGACAGCTACTGGAACGCACGCTGGTCGCTGCCCGTGCCGGGCGGGCCGATCCAATGGTCGACCGAAGGCGCGCCCTCGACCCCGTTCATCCGCACGGAGGGACTGGTCTCCGCTCGCTGCGTCAGCGACGGCCAGCGCGGCTACCTCTCGATCCGCACCAACCGGGTGCCGAACGACAAGCGCACGGATCGCGTCTACGGCGAAGTCGGAATGCTCGGCATGTTTATCCCCGGCTGGGGCATGCACCTTGCCGACGTGGCCGAGGCGCAGGGCGACATGATCCGCCAGGTCGAGGGGATCAGCGCTCGATCCAGAACAACTGTTCGACAGGCACGCTGAGCGCTTCCGCCAGCTTCAATGCGAGCAGGGTCGAGGGGACGAAGACGCCGTTCTCGACCGTGTTGATGGTCTTGCGCGACACCAGGCAAAGATCCGCCAGCTGACCCTGGGTCAGCCCAAGCTCGGTCCTTCGATCCTTCAGCCGGTTAGCTAGGCGATCATTCATCCTCGGCGGGCTCGGCGCGGTTGAGCCAGGCGTATCGGAGCACGGCGACTAGCAGCGCGCCGTTCACCAGTCCGTAGACGGAAATGCCTGCATCAAGAGTCCACCAGACCCGAGCGATCATCAGCCCGCAGCCGATGACGGCCAGCGCGGCGATGCCCCAGCGCGCGGCATCCCCGCTGACTTCCCGAGCCCACTCGTCGTTGAGGATCGCGCGATCCCTTTCGGACAGCCAACGCAGCGGTAATCCCAGCAGCAGCCACAGAATGGCGAGCGTGACGGCGGCCCAGGCGACCGTCGAGATCAGCTGGCTGGACTTGTCGGCATCGTGACGAAAGATCGCCATCCCCTGCTGCATGACCACCAGAGGAATGACCCAGATCATCGTCCGCCGCTGTTCCTCGACGCTTTCAGCCGTTGGCCGATCGAAATCCGACTTCTCACGATAACTTCATACCCGTGACTCCGCACTTGTAACGCATAGGTTACATGTAACGTGTAGGTTACAGAGTCAACGGGGCGAACTTGCGCCGCGCTCCGCGGAAGGTAAGCCAGTCCAATGGACCTCGGCACTCCCTATCGCGGCGGCTTCGTCGGGCGCGAGCACCACTTTGCGCTGACGGTCTACTTCGAGGATACCGACACCGCCGGGGTCGTCTATTACGCCAATTATCTGCGCTTCATGGAGCGCGCCCGTTCCGACATGCTGCGGGTGGTCGGCATCGACCAGCGCGAGGTGATGAACGGCGGGGGCGGCGCTTATTATGTGGCCGACGTGAACATCCGCTATCTGCGGCCCGCGCGGCTCGGCGACGACCTGCAGGTGATCAGCACCGTCGAGGCGGTTCGCGGCGTTTCGGTCGTAATTCATCAGCGAGTCATGCGAGGCGAAGAACAACTCACCGATGCGAGGGTGACCGCGGCATTCCTTGACGATTACGGACGGCCTCAACGCCAGCCGAAGGAATGGGTCGAGCGTTTCAAGGCAATAGCGACCGGAGTGTAATGCGTTTCTTTTCCGCCAGATCGATGATTGCAGCGTCGGCCTTCATGCTGGCTGCGGCGGCACAAGCGCAGTCGCCGCAGCTCGTGGTCGCCGTACCGTCGCTGCCGACGCCGAAGAATGTAAAGACCGACGGCGGCGAAACTGGCGTCCTCGGCATCCAGATCGCACAGCAGATTGCGTCCGACCTGCGCGCAAGCGGCAACATCGTCGCGATCAATCCGGACGAGCTTCGCGTCTACACGCCGACCGAAGCGGGTGCTCCGATCTATCAGAACTGGATGAGCGCCGGCGCAGGCGCGCTGGTCCAGGGCTACGTCCAGGCCCGCGACGACGGCCGCATCACGGTCGCCTGTTACCTCTACGACCTGAAGCAGCGCCGCGAGATGGCGCGCAAGGGCTTCGCGGTCGCAGCCGAAGACTGGCGCCGCGCCGCCCATCGCTGCGCCGATGCCTTCCACAAGAGCATCACCGGCCTGCCGGGCCATTTCGACAGCCGCATTGTCTATGTCGCGGAGACTGGCAGCCGGACCTCCCCGGTGAAGCGGCTGGCGATCATCAACTGGGACGGAACGAACCATAATTACCTGACCCAAGGCGAGGTCACCGTGCTGAGTCCGCGCCTGTCCCCGGACGGTCAGCGCATCACCTACATCAGCTTCAAGGACGGCACGCCGCATATCCGCATCATGGATCTCGACGGCGGCAACGACCGTCCGCTGCTTCAGCAGGGCGCGATGAGCTTCGCACCGGCCTTCTCGCCGGACGGCGGACGCATTGCCTTCTCGCTCGCGGCGGACGGCAATACCGACATCTATGTCGTGAACTCAAACGGCGGTCGGCCACAGCGCCTTACCACGACGCCCGGTATCGACACGGCCCCTAGCTTCTCGCCCGACGGCAAGCAGATCGTCTTCGAAAGCGATCGCGGCGGCGCGCAGCAGCTGTACATCATGGACGCCGACGGTTCGGGCCAGCGTCGGCTAAGCTTCGGCAGCGGCGGATACGGCTCACCGACGTGGAGCCCGCGCGGCGACCTGATTGCCTTCTCCAAGTGGACAGGCTCGGCGCTGCGGATCGGCGTCATGAACGTCAACGGCAGCGGCGAGAAACTGGTCACAGACGGCTGGCAGGACGAGGGGCCGAGTTGGGCGCCCGACGGCGAGTTCCTGGTCTTCGAGCGCTCGCAGCAGGGCAGCGGCACGGCCGGCGTCTACACGGTCGACCTGGTCGGTAGCCCGCCGACGCACCTCGCCATCCCGCAACCGGGTTCCGACCCCGACTGGTCGGGAGCTTCCGAATGAACCGCGCTTTGCTTCTTATCGCCATGTTCGTAGCGGCTCCGCTGTCGGCGCAGCCAATGCCTTATCCGCAGCCGCCTTATCCGCAGCAGCAAGGGCCGTATCCGGGCTTGCCGCCGATGCTGTCCCTGCCCGCTCTCAAGGCGGACTTCGTTGCCAAGGCGGGGTCGGACACGGTGCGCTTCGGGCGGGATTCCTATGTGCTGACGCCGCAGTCGCAAACGGTGCTGACGGCCCAGGCGCAATGGCTGCTCGCCAATCCCTACGTGAGCGTGACGATCGAAGGTCATGCCGACGGCCGCCAGACGCGCGACTATGCGCTGGCGCTCGGCGAGCGGCGCGCAGCCGCAGTTCGCAATTTCCTGATCGCCTCAGGCGTGATGCCGCAGCAAATCGAAATCGTCAGCTGGGGCAAGGAGCGGCCGGCGGTTGCTGCCGCGCACGATGCGACCTGGCTGCAGAACAGCCGCGCGGTCACCGTCTTGAAGCAGCCGCCGATGCCGCAGTTCTGGTCACCGCAGCAGCCCGGTCAGCAGTGGCCGCCGCAGCAACCGCAGCAGCAGCCACCGATCTATCGTTAAGCGGCGTAGCGCTGGTGCGAACCGAGCCAGGACCGAGCCTGGCGCTGCGCTTCGGCAATCTCGCGGGCGGTCATCTCGATCGCGATCTCGGCACGGCACTGCTGTCCACGCGTGCAGCCATTGAGAGCGGCGAGATTGAACCACTTGTGCGCTTCGATGAGATCGACCGTCACGCCGCTGCGTCCGGTCGAATAGGTCACGCCGAGCTCGAACAAAGCATCGACATCGCCGGCCTCGGCATCGGCGAGGCGGCTGCGAAGAAAGAACTCCGCGCTTTTCTGACTGATTGCACCCACTTGAACTTACTCCCCCCTGGTCACGGGACGAACATCGTCGGCGGATGGCAAATAAATGGTTAACGGCGTCGTGACGCCAAGATCACACCTCGACGGCGATATTGTCGATGAGCCGCGTGGTGCCGATTTTTGCAGCGGCGATCAGCCGCATCGGGCCTACCGGCGCTTCCAGCGGTTCGAGAGTCAGCGCGTTGACGAGCGCGACGTAATCGATGGTCGAGAAGCCGGCAGCGCCGAGACTGTCCTTGGCGGAACTGAGCGCATCGGCAACCGGAACGCCTTCGCGGATATGTGTCGCCGCCTCGTTTAGCGCCCTGGGCAGGGCAAGGGCGCGCTCGCGCTCATCCGCCGAGAGGTAGGCATTTCGGGACGAGAGCGCGAGGCCGGCAGCATCCCGCACTGTCGGCACCCCGAGGATCTCCACGCCGAGCTGAAGGTCCTGCGTCATCCGCCGGATCACCGCGAGCTGCTGAAAATCCTTTTCGCCGAACAGTGCGATGTCGGGCCGGACGGCGCACAGCAGCTTCGCCACGACCGTCGCGACACCATCGAAATGTCCGGGCCTTGCTTCGCCCTCCCAGCGGTCGCTGAGCCCCTTCACGCTGACGGTCGTCGCGAAGCCCGGGGGATAGATGTCCTCGCCTCGTGGCAACCACAGAAGGTCGCACCCTGCCTCCTCCAGCATGCGCGCGTCCTGCTCCTCCTGCCGCGGATAGCGGTCGAGGTCCTCGTTTGCGCCAAACTGAAGGGGATTGACGAAGATCGTCGCAGCAACCCGATCAGCTCGCCGCTTCGCCTCTTCGATCAATGCCATGTGGCCGGGGTGAAGTGCCCCCATGGTCGGGACCAGCGCCAGGCTTTTTCCCCCTGCGCGCAACGCGATAAGTGCGGCGGGAAGCTGATCGGCCTCACGGATTGATTGCAAGGATTCAACCCCTTCGGTAAACCGTTAACCCGGGGCGCGGTTCTTGGAGCCGCGTGGGAAAAGTGCAAGGGGGGTGGGGATATGTCCCAGCCACATTTCATCGTCTTCGCCAATGAGAAGGGCGGAACCGGCAAGTCGACGACTGCCGTCCACACCGCCATCGCCCTCGCCGCTACCGGCCACCGCGTCGGAGCGCTCGATCTCGACAGCCGCCAGCGGACCATGACGCGCTATCTCGAGAACCGCGATGCGACCATGCGGCGGCTGAACGACCGCCTGCCCCAGGCGAAGTATCGCGTGTTCGAAGGCGACAGCCTTGAGGGGTTGGAGCTCGCGCTCACCGAGCTCAGCGAAGAGGTCGACGTTATCGTCATCGACACGCCCGGCCGCGACGATCCGCTCGCCCGCGCTGCGATCCTCAAGGCCGACACGCTCGTCACGCCGATGAACGACAGCTTCGTCGACCTCGACCTGATCGGGCAGGTCCACCCGGAGAATTACAAGATCACGCGGCCGAGCTTCTATGCCGAGCTGATCTGGAACAGCCGCACCCAGCGCGCGAAGAACACCGGCAAGAGCGTCGACTGGGTCGTGCTGCGGAACCGCCTGCAGCATATCGAGAGCCACAATTTGAAGCGCGTCGGCGCCGCGCTCGACGAGCTCGCCCGCCGCGTCGGCTTCCGCGTCATCCCGGGCCTTGGCGAACGCGTGATCTACCGTGAGCTGTTCCCCAAGGGTCTGACCCTGCTCGACATGAAGCAGATCGGCGACGTGGGCCTCGGCCACATCACGGCGCGGCAGGAATTGCGCGAGATGATCGCGGGTCTCGGAATTCCCGGGGCAGAAGAGGAACATAAGCTCGCGGCCACTGGCTAAAGCCAAAGCCCGCCGCTATCGGCGGCGCCATGTCGCATACATTCGATCGAACCATCCTCCGCGAGTATGACGTCCGCGGAGTTGTCGGAAAAACGCTGAACGAGAGCGACGCGTATGCGCTCGGCCGCAGCTTCGCCGCGCTCGCCAAGGGCGAAGGCGCGAAGAAGCTGGCCGTGGGCCGCGACGGCCGCACCCACTCGCCCCAGCTGGAGGCCGCCCTCGTCCGTGGCCTGACCGAGGGCGGCATCGACGTGATCCGCACCGGCGTCGGCCCGAGCCCAATGCTCTATTTCGCGGTCGCCACGCTCGACGTGCAGGGCGGCATCCAGGTCACCGGAAGCCACAATCCTCCCGAATATAACGGCTTCAAGATGCTGCTGAACGGCCGCTCGGTGTTCGGCGAGGAAATCCAGCGGCTCGGCCGCGCCGCTTCCGCCGGCGAATGGTCGACGGGCGAAGGCAAGGTCGAAGAGACCGACATCGTCGACGCCTACGTCGACCGGCTGGTCGAGGACTTTCAGGGCGGCACGTATCGCGTCGGCTGGGACGTCGGGAACGGCGCCGCCGGACCGGCCGTCGAGAAGCTGATTAAGAAGCTGCCGGGCGAGCATTTTGCCATCCACACCGAGGTGGACGGCACCTTCCCGAACCACCATCCCGACCCGACGGTCGAAGCGAACCTCGCCGATCTGAAGGCGCTCGTGGCCGAAAAGAACCTCGACTTCGGCATCGCCTTCGACGGCGACGCGGACCGCATCGGCGCGGTAGACGCCAAGGGCCGCGTGGTCTGGGGCGACCAGCTGGTGATGATCCTTGCCGAGCCGGTCCTGAAGGAAAGACCGGGCGCGACCATCATCGCCGACGTGAAGGCCAGCCAGATCCTGTTCGACCGGATTGCCGAGCTCGGCGGGACGCCCCTGATGTGGAAGACCGGCCACAGCCTCATCAAGTCGAAGATGAAGGACACCAACGCTCCGCTCGCGGGCGAGATGAGCGGCCACATCTTCTTCAAGCACCGCTGGTACGGCTTCGACGACGCGCTCTACGCGGGCGTCCGCCTGATCGAAGCGGTCGACCAGTCGGGCAAGTCGCTGACCGAGATCATGGACGAGATGCCGAAATCCACCGCGACGCCTGAAATGCGTTTCCCGGTCGACGAGAGCCGCAAATTCGACGTCATCGGGGAGGTGCTGGAGCGCTTGTCAGGCAACGGCGCGCGCGTCGACGCCACCGACGGCGCCCGCGTGATGACCGACGACGGCTGGTGGCTGCTGCGCGCTTCGAACACGCAGGACGTGCTAGTCGCTCGTGCCGAGGCGCGTGACGAAGCGGGTCTCGAGCGCCTGATGAAGCAGATCGACGACCAGCTCGCCCAGTCGGGCGTGGAGCGCACCGCGAGCGTCGGCCACTAGGCCGCAGCTAGCGAGCTCTCTTCGAGCCCCGTTCAGCCACGATCATCGCCCCGACCACGCAGGCGCCGAACAGCGCGCCTTCGAGCATGCTGGTCACCGTCTGAGTGACTGGGCCGAAGCCGCTTTCGCCGAACAGGTGGCCGACCTGATCGATGCGGAGTCGCGAGTGCGGAAAACTTTGAGCGAGCCGCTCCAGGCTTCCGCCCATCATCGGCCGCCCGAGGAGCGCGATGACGAGGCCGGCGAAGCCGCCTGTGACGGCACCGATGCCCGCGCCCCTGCGCAGCCGCGGCCTTCCCGCTCTCCAGATCGTCAGCCAGGCCGCGAGACCGACAGCGGCGCCGAGCACCCCGCCTTCCGCCGGTCCGGTGATGTCGCCGGGCGCTTGGCCAAGGAAGAGATTGGATGCGTCGCTGCCCAGCAGCTTCACGATGCCGCCGACGACAAGGCCGCCGAAGGCGCCGCCAATGATCGCCCACTGCCATGGCCGACGCGTCACCCGGCGCGCGGCGGCGATCCCGAATGAGACGCCCGTCGCTCCAATTGTCGCGACTGTGGTCGTAATCGTCAGGAGCACCAGCAGTACGGATAGCGTGCCCATGCCCTCGGAATTGCCCGCCAAGCCGTAAAACAGACCGCCGACCGCTCCGGCGATTAGGCCGCCCGTCGTGCCAGCCAGTCCCAACCGGACGAACTCTTCCGACGATGCATCAGCGACTGCAATTGGACGGCTGCCCTGACCCTCAACGCGCTCCACGGGCGCGATGAACCTGTACCCATGCTTCGGCACCGTTTCGATGAAGCGCGGATTGCCCGCGTCGTCGCCAAGCTGCTTGCGCAGAGTCCGGATGCACTGGGTCAGCGCCTCGTCCGTCACCGGCACGCCGCGCCAGATCTCGTCCATGAAGCGCGTCTTCGGCACCAGCCTGCCCTGCTCGCTCACCAGCAATGCGAGGGCATCCAGGTAGCGACCGTTCAGCTCGACCGTCTCGCTACCGCGCCTGAGCTGGCGATCCTGCGGGTCGAGCGAGAAGGCTTCGAAGCGGAAACTGCCGGAACTCATCGTGCCGCATGTGAAGCCGCATCCACGCGCGGAGGCAAGGGAATGCTGTCCCTTCGGCGATGCGTGATCAACCGTAGGAACGTCGCGCCAACGCCCGAGTTAGCTCCGGATGTTCCTGGACGAGCGTACAATTGCGACCGCGCTGCTCTCTTTCGTGTCGGCGGCGTGCAGCATCCCGAAGGACCCTGAAGGCACGAGCGAGCGCATCGCCTCGACTCATGAGCTTCGCGTCGGCGTCACGGACAATCCGCCGTGGGTCAGCGCCACTCACGGTGAACCTGGCGGGATCGAGGCGGAGCTCGTGCGAAAGTTTGCCAAGAGCGTCCATGCCGATGTTCTGTGGACCACCGGCAGCGAGAGCGTGCTCGTAGAGGCTTTGAAGCGGCATGAGCTCGATGTGGTGATCGGCGGCTTCGAGAAGCGAACCCAATGGAGCTCGCAGGCCGGGATCACGCAACCTTTTGCGAAGGACGCCGATGGGAAGAAACATGTCTTCCTCGCGGCGCCTGGAGAGAACGGCTTCATCCTCAATCTCGATCGCTTCCTGACCGAGCGCCAGCGCGATTCGGGAGGCGCGTCTTGAAAAGCCTTCCGGCCCATCCCGAAGCGGAAGCGGAGCTGAAAAAGGCGCACCGCCTCGCCTGGCTGACGCTACTCTACAATTGCACAGCCATTGCGATGCTCTTCGTGGTGATGGGCGGCTCGCAAGCCCTCAAGACGGAGCTAACCGGGGAGCTGCTCAGCTTCATTCCGCCGGTGCTTTTTCTCGTCGGCGACAGGATCAGCCGCCGCGAGCCCAACGAGCGATATCCCTTCGGATACGAGCGCGCCGTCAGTGCAGGCTACGTGGGCTCGGCTGTCGCTTTGCTCGGCGTCGGGGCATACCTGCTCGTGGACGGCGCGATGAAGCTGGTGATGCAGGAGCATCCAACCATCGGAGGCTTCCCTATATTCGGCCACGTCATTTGGACCGGTTGGCTCGCCTACGGAGTCCTCCTATGGAGCGCGATCCCCGCGTTCTTCCTAGGCCGGGCCAAGCGGCGGGCAGCCGAGACACTCCACGACAAGACCCTCGCTGCGGACGCCGAGATCAACACTGCAGACTGGCAGAGCGCCACCGCGGCCATGATCGGGATCACCGGTGTCGGTCTGGGCTATTGGTGGACGGACTCCGTCGCAGCCGTGCTGATTTCGCTCGAGATCATCCGCAGCGGCTGGTCCGAATTGAGGACGTCGCTCGGCGACATCGCCGACCGCAGGCCTCTCGCCCTAACTGTCGAAGGACGAAGAACCCCTGCCCGACATGCTCGCGCAATCGCTGCGCCGGCGGAAATGGGTGAAAGACGTGGTCGTCCGAGTTCGCGAACGTGGCCGTGAATTCACCGCGGAGGCGCATGTCATTCCTGTTGGCGAAGACGGACTGCTCGACCACATCAGGGAGGCGAGCGCAAATCCGAGGGGAATCGATCCGCGGCTTGCGGAACTCACCATCGCACCGGTGCAGGAATTCCCCAAGGACATCGAGAAAGCGCGGCGGCGGGCACCGGCGTAGCGGTCAATCGTCCTCGTCTTCGTAGCCGACGAGGTTCAGCTCCCGCGCCTTGATCTGGTGGAGCATGCACCAGTGCTTCAGCGCTTCCTCGCGACCGTGCGTGATCCACACCTCGCGCGGCTGGAGCTCTCGGATGGTGCAGGTCAGCTCGTCCCAGTCGGCATGGTCAGAGATCACGAGGGGCAGCTCGATGTTCGACTGCCGAGCACGCTGGCGGATGCGCATCCAGCCGGATGCCATCGCCGTCACGGGGTCCGGCAGGCGCCGCGACCAGCGGTCGTTGAGGGCGGACGGCGGAGCGATGACGATGTGGCCCGCCATCTCTTGCTTCGGAACGCCCGCGCAATGGCGCATCTCGCCCAGCGACACGCCCAGTTCCTCATAGAGCCGGCACAGGCGCTCGACGGCGCCGTGATAATAGATCGGCTGCTCGTGCCCACGCCGCCGAAGCTCGGTGATGACCCGCTGCGCCTTTCCGAGCGCATAGGCTCCGACCAGCACCGACCGCGATGGATCGGAATGCAGGCGGTGAAGGAGCCTGTCGATCTCGCTGCCGGTGTCTGGGTGGCGGAACACCGGCAGCCCGAAGGTCGCCTCGGTGATGAAGATGTCGCACGGCACCGGCTCGAACGGCGCGCAGGTCGGGTCCTCGCGGCGCTTGTAGTCGCCTGATACGACGATCCGCTCCCCCGCATGGTCGAGCACGATCTGCGCAGACCCGAGCACGTGACCGGCCGGAACGAAGGTCACGTCGACCTCGCCGATGCGCACGCTTTCGCCATAGGCCATCGGCACGCCGTTCTGGTCGCCATAGCGCACGCCCATGATCGCCAAGGTCTCCGGCGTCGCCCAGACGCGCGAGTGTCCGCCGCGCGCGTGATCCGCATGTCCGTGAGTGACGAGCGCGCGCTCCTTGCGCTGCGAAGGATCGATCCACGCGTCCGCCGGGCGAACGTAGATGCCCTCCGGAAAAGGCTCTATCCAGGAACCGAGGCGCGCCATCGGGAGCTATATAGGCGAGAAACCGTAGAGTTCCCGCGAGGAGGAAAGCTTCATGGACGAGACGTTGGTGGGACTAATGGAAATTGTCGGCCCGCTGATCCTGCTGGTGCTGTTAGTCTGGGTCGTCGTGCGGAGCCGCAGGCGCCGTGACGAACCGCCGCAGAGCGTCACCGAGCAGGCGACGCGCGACGCCTACCGGGCAGAGGAAGAGCTGCGGCGCGAGGGACTTGACGACCGCTGAGCGAAGGCCGCGATCTCCCTGATGTCGTAAACAGCTGGTTCGCCGAACGCGGATGGGCTCCGCGTCGCCATCAGCTCGAAATGCTGGAAGCCGCGCGCGCAGGGAAGAACGCGCTGCTGGTCGCTGCGACCGGGTCGGGCAAGACGCTCGCGGGTTTCCTGCCGACCATCTGCGAGCTTGCCGAGAACCCGAGCGAAGGGCTGCACACCCTCTACATCTCGCCGCTCAAGGCTTTGGCCGTCGACGTTCAACGCAACCTGCTCGGCCCGATCGAGGAGATGGGTCTGCCGATCCGCGTCGAAACGCGGACGGGCGACACGCCGTCGGACCGCAAGGCGCGGCAGCGGATCAGACCGCCGCAGGTGCTGCTGACCACACCGGAGTCGCTCAGTCTCCTGCTCAGTTATCCCGACAGCTTCACCTTGTTCGAGAACCTGCGGACCATCGTAGTCGACGAGCTTCATGGATTCGCGAAGGAGAAACGGGGGGACCTGTTGTCGCTGTCTATGGCGCGGCTCCAGAAGATTGCGCCGGACCTGCGGCGGGTCGGACTGTCTGCAACGATCAGCGATCCCGAGGCCTACCGCAGCTGGCTCGCTCCGGACGCGGACATGGACGAGGTCGAGCTGGTCATCGGCGACCCCGGCGCAGAGCCCGACCTGTCGATCCTGATCCCGGAGGGCCGCATTCCCTGGGGCGGCCACTCAGGCCGCCACGCAGCGCGCGAGGTCATGGACCTCATAGAGCGGCACAAGACCACGCTCGTCTTCTGCAACACGCGCAGCCTCGCCGAGCTGATCTTCCAGGACCTGTGGGCTGTGAACGACAAGGCGCTGCCGATCGGCATTCATCACGGCAGCCTTGCGCAGGAAGCGCGGCGCAAGGTCGAGGCGGCGATGGCGGCGGGCAAGCTCCGCGGTCTCGTCGCGACGGCGAGCCTTGATCTGGGCATCGACTGGGGCGACGTCGACCTCGTTGTCCAGATGGGCGCGCCGAAGGGCAGCTCACGCCTGCTCCAGCGAATCGGGCGCGCCAACCATCGGCTCGACGAGCCGAGCGAAGGCACGATCGTGCCCGGCAACCGCTTCGAATATCTTGAAGCGCGTGCGGCGCTCGACGCGATCGACGAGGGCGAGCTCGATCCGGAGACGTTCCGGCCCGGGACGCTCGACGTGCTTGCCCAGCACATTCTGGCCATGGCCGTGGCTGCGCCGTTCCAGGAGCAGGAACTGCTGGCGGAGATTCGCTCGGCCGCACCCTATGCGGGCCTCAAGGACGAGACATTCGCCGAAGTCCTGAACTTCATCGCCACCGGCGGCTATGCGCTTAAGGCGTACGACCGCTTCCGCCGCCTCGTGAACGAAGGCAACGGCCAGTGGCGCATCGCGCGTCCGCAAATTGCACAGCAGCATCGCCTCAACGCCGGCGTTATCGTCGAGCAGCCGCTCCTGACCGTCCGCTTCCGCAACGGCCGCAAGCTGGGGACGATCGAGGAAGGCTATGCCTCAACCCTCACCGTCGGCGATCACTTCTACTTCTCCGGCCTCAGCCTGGAAGTGGAGCAGTTCAAGGACACTGACGTCATCGTTCGCGCGTCATCCAAGCAGGCGCGGATCGTCACCTACGGCGGGCAGCGCATGTCGATGTCTACGCACCTCGCCAACCGCGTCCGGCACATGCTGGCCGACCGGAACGAGTGGCACCGCTTTCCCGACGACGTCCGCGACTGGCTGGAGGTGCAGGACCGCAAGTCGGTCATCCCCGAACCTCACCAACTGCTCGTTGAGACGTTCGAGCACGAAAAACTGCACTACATGGTCGCCTACAGCTTCGAAGGCTGGAACGCGCACCAGTCGCTCGGGATGCTGATTACCCGGCGTATGGAGAATGCGGGCCTGAAGCCACTCGGCTTTGTCGCCAACGATTACGGACTTGCCTGCTACGGGTTGGAGCCGATCCGCGATCCCAAGACCCTCTTTTCGGCCGATATCCTCGAACAGGAGTTCGTCGACTGGGTCGAACAGAGCATGCTGCTGAAGACCGCCTTCCGCGAAGTCGCGGTGATCGGCGGGCTCGTCGAACGGCACCATCCCGGGAAGAAAAAGAGTGGCCGCCAGGTCAGCTTCTCGACCGACCTCATCTACGACGTGCTGCGCCGCTACGAGCCGGAGCACCTGTTGCTACGTGCTGCGTGGAACGACGCCCGCGCCCGGATGACGGAGCTCGGCCGCCTCGTCCGCCTCGTCGACCGCGCCTCCGCCACCATGCTCCACGTCGACACGGGCCGCATCACGCCCATGGCGGTGCCCCTCATGGTCATCGTCGGCCGCGAGGCACTGCCGCCCGGCGCGGAAGCCGACGCCAGCCTTCTCATCCAGGCGCAGGAATTGGCCGACGAAGCGATGCGTGTCTGAGACGGCGTTCATTGCGCAGCGGGGTTGGGCCTGCCAAGCTAAGCGCATGAAGTCGCTCGCATTCGCAGCTGTGCTGCCTGTCCTCCTATCCGGCTGCGTCGTCGGAACCGTCGCCGGCGCCGCCGTCGATGTCGTCACTTTGCCAGTCAAGGTCGCGTCCGCTGGCGTGGACGCGGTAACGACGAGCCAGTCCGAAGCCGACGAAAAGCGCGGCCGCGAGCTTCGCAAGCAGGATGAAAAGCGCGGCAAGCTAGCGCGCGCCATGGCCGACCGGTGCCGCAAGGGCCGGCCGTTGCCGACCGACACTTGCGCCACACAGCCGAACTAGCGCTTCGCGGCCTCCGCCAGCTCGTAGAGATAATCGACGTAGAACATTGCGGACTCGTCGAGCCCCGCGACCTTCGGGTTCTTGCTGTCGATCAGGTACCATTCGTCCGGAGCATGCGCCCCGCCGCCCGTGCCGAGCCCGAAGCCGACCGCCGGGCGCTTGAGGGGCGGACCGGTGAAGGTCACGCCCGGCCAGGAACCGGCCAGCCGCGGGTTGAGCGAATAGTCGACCTTCGCCTTCTTCAGTGACGCGATCTGCGACTTCACGAGGACGCTGTTCTCGTCCGTCTCGGTCGGGCTGTAGCCGCCGCTGACGTTGACGACGATGTCGCCGAAGCCGCGCTTGGCGAGGTGCGCCTTCAGCTTCGCCTCGGCTTCCTCACGCGTCATGTCGGGGACCAGGCGGAAATCCATCTTGGCTTCGGCGCGACCCGGCAGGACCGTCTTGCCCCCGGGACCCGTGTAGCCGCTGACCAGGCCTTCGATGTTCACCGTCGGCTGGGATGCCAGCCGGTACGAAGCGGTGAGGAAATCCTCATCCTTGTACCAATGCTTGATGCCGAGTTGCTTCATGATGTCTGTTTCGCTGGAGTTCTTCACGCCGGCGGCGATCAGCTCCTTCTGGCGCGCGGTGAGCGGCTTCACATTGTCGAACCAGCCGTCGATCGCGGGCGTCTGGCCGTCTTCGGCGACGAGCGTGTTGAGCGCCTTCACCAGGCGCCACGCCGGGCTGTCGAGATTGGCCTTGAGGCTGGAATGGACATCCTTTGCCGGTCCGCGGCCCCAATGTTCGCCGCTCGAGATCAGCTGCACCTCGATCACGCCCTTGGCGCCGAGATCGATCGACGTGGCGCCATTGCTCTCCTGCCCCGCGCCCGGGATGATCACGCCGATCGTCTTCTTGAGCGCTGCCGCCGCTTCCGGATCGCTGACAATCTGGCGGAAGTGCGGGGAGGCGATTTCCTCCTCGCCTTCGGCAACAAGCACAATGTTCACAGGCAGCTTGCGCCCCGTGTCCTTGAACGCATGGAGCGCAGCGAGGAACGCCGTCTCCGGTCCCTTCTGGTTGACGGCGCCGCGGCCGACGATCGCCTTGCCTTCCGCCCGGTCGACCAGGCGGCCTTCGAGAGGCGGCGACGACCATTCCTTCGGGTCATACTGCTTCACGTCGTACATGAAGTAGATGCCGAGCGTCGTCGGAGCGCCCGCATCGAGTGTCGCGAAAACGCCCGGAACGCCGTCGGTTTTCACGACGCGCGCCTGCTGGAAGCCCGCGTCGAGCAGGCGCTTGCGCATGTATTCGGCGCCGCCGTCGACGTTGGTCTTCTCGGCCGCGATGGTAGGATTCGCGATCCAGTCCTGCAGCCGCTTCAGGTTGGCGTCGTGACTCCCCTTTACCGACGCCGCGAGCTGTGCCCGATTCGGCGTTTCGGCAAGCGCCGGAAGCGCGGTGCAGGTCATCAAAGCGGCAACGGCCGCGCAAGCGAAACGCATCGTGAGACTCTCCCCTGTACAATTTTCCGATCGGAGAATTGCGGCAATATCGGCAACTGTCCAGCCACTGGACTCAAACGGGGAGCGCGCTAACGCGAAGCGGTGCGTTACTTCCTCGACACCGAGTATAATGGCGTTGGCGGTGCCCTACTCAGCCTGGCGCTGGTGCCGGACGACGGCGACGAGCTTTACCTGACGCTCCAGACCGACCAACCGATCGTGCAATGGGTTCAGCGGCACGTGGTCCCCTATCTCGACATGGTGCCGGAGCAGCTTTCATGCCCCCGGCTCACCCAGCGCGACGCCGCGCACGCGCTGGAGCGCTATCTCCGCCATGACGAGAAGCCTTTGATCTACGCCGACTGGCCAGAGGATATCGCCCAGTTCTGCAACCTGATGATCACCGGCGAAGGGGATATGGTTGAAGTTCGGGACGTTACCTTCAGGCTCGTCCCGATGAGCAATTTCAGCACGGCGGCGAATAGCAAGGTGCCGCACAATGCGCTTCACGACGCTCGGGCGCTCAGGGATCACATTCTGGCACTTGAGCCCTGACGCGGCTCGTCTAAACCGGGGTCATGGTTCCCTTTTCGTTCGCAGGCGAAACGTTCGTCGCGTCGCCGCAAGGCGCGCTTCATTGGCCCGCCCAAGAGGCGCTACTCGTGGCTGACCTGCATCTCGAAAAGGCGAGCTGGTTCGCCCGCCTTGGCCAGTTCCTCCCGCCCTATGATTCGGTCGCGACCCTGACGGCGCTGAAGGAGGTCGTCGCGGCAACGGGCGTTCGGCGGCTCTATTGCCTGGGCGACAGCTTCCACGACCGCTTCGGCTGCGACCGTCTGCCGGAGCAGGCGCGGGAGCTTCTGCTGGAGATGACGGAAAGCCTCGATTGGACCTGGATCCTCGGGAACCATGACCCGGGATTCGCCGACCATTGTGGAGGCACGCTCGTCGAGGAAGCGGAAGTGTCGGGAATCGTCCTTCGCCACGAGGCGATCCGCGACGACCTGCGCCCGGAAATCTCAGGCCATTTCCACCCAAAGTTTCGAGTCAACGTGCGCGGCCGGCACGTCTCGCGGCGCTGCTTCGTCGCCACTTCGACCAAGCTGATACTGCCGGCGTTCGGTTCGCTCACGGGCGGCCTCGACGCCTCGCATCCGGAAATCATGAAGAGCGTCGGCGGTCGGGCCTCCGCACTGGTCCCCGTTCAGGACCGGATGCTGCGCTTCCCGATCGCGGCCTAGTCGGCCTTCACCTCGATCGCCATTGCACCGGTGGGCGAGAGCACCAACCGGGCCGTCGCTAGCCGCCGCTTGCCGAACGTCGCCGCCTGAAGCTCGTTGCGGGCGGCATGGTGGTCGAACTTGAAGCCATGCTCATCCGCCTGCTGCTTCAGCTGATCCAGGTGGCTTTCGAGGTCGGCGATCCCCTCTTCAGGATCGAAGCGCATGGTGACCGAAAGGTCCGGGCGGTGCGTGGTCATTGGGTCCTTCATCCACAGCATCGGGCCCGCCGACAAGCCCGCAATTGCGCGCCGCCTCCGCTGCCCATAGACGTTTCGTCCATGAAACTTGCTTGTCGCTCCGTCGCCGCCGCAGCCCTGCTGCTCGTTGCCAGCCCCGCATTGTCTCAATCGATCCTGCCGGACGTGCAGAAGCGCATCGACCGCATCCTCAAGAAGACCCCGCTGATCGACGGCCACAACGACGTTCCGGAGCAGGTCCGCGAGAATTGGAAGATGAGCGTCGAGGGCCTCGCCAGCGGCTCCGACAAGCGCCAGCCCAACCCGATGATGACTGACATGGAGCGGCTCCATCAGGGCCATGTCGGCGGGCAGTTCTGGTCGGTCTACATCGACGCCGCCGTGCACGGCGACGAGGCGATCCGGCAGACGCTGGAGCAGATCGACATCGTGACGCGGCTGGTGAAGGCCTATCCGAACGACCTCGAGCTGGCGTCGACGGCAGACGACTTCGAGCGCATCCACCGCAAGGGCAAGATCGCCTCGGTCATGGGCGTCGAGGGCGGGCACCAGATCGGCGGGTCGATGGCCGCGCTGCGCCAGTACTATCGTCTGGGCGCGCGCTACATGACGCTCACGCACTTCGCGACTAACGACTGGGCGGACAGCGCGACCGACGATCCCAAGTACGGCGGCCTCAGCCCGTTCGGCGTCGAAGTGGTCAAGGAAATGAACCGCATCGGCATGTTGGTCGATCTCGCCCACGTGTCGCCCGACACGATGAAGGACGCGATCGAGGCGTCGAAGGCGCCGGTCATCTTCTCGCACAGCAATGCGCGAGCGCTGTCCGACCATCCGCGCAACGTGCCGGACGACGTCCTTGCCATGCTTCCCTCGAACGGAGGCGTGGTAATGGTCAACTTCTACACGGGCTATCTGTCCGAGCCGTTCCGCCAGTGGAACGCGACCCGCGCGGCTGAGGAAGCGCGGCAGAAGACCCTGCTCACCGGCCAGCCCGACAAGCGTGAAGCGGCGATGAAGGCGTGGGACGCAGCCCATCCCGCGCCGACGGCAGACGTCGGCCTGATCGCCGACCACATCGAGCATATCGTGAAGGTGGCCGGCCACGATCATGTCGGCCTCGGCGGCGACCTCGACGGAATTCCCTACGACCAATCGCCCGCCGGCATGAACAGCGTCAGCGGCTATCCTTTGATCTTTGCCGAGCTGATCCGTCGCGGTTGGAACGACAAGGATCTGGCCAAGCTCGCTGGCGGCAAC
This sequence comes from Sphingomonas telluris, assembly GCF_022568775.1. Lineage (NCBI taxonomy): Bacteria > Pseudomonadati > Pseudomonadota > Alphaproteobacteria > Sphingomonadales > Sphingomonadaceae > Sphingomonas > Sphingomonas telluris. The sequence continues at coordinate 2,022,721 of NZ_JAKZHW010000001.1, forward strand.
ATCCTGCGCGTGCTTCGGCAGGCGGAGGCCGTTTCCGCGTCGATGAAGGACGTGCCGCCGTCGCTCGCGACCTTGCCTGCGGCGACGCCCGCGCCCAAATCGGAGTGATGAACCCGCCGCTCAAAGCGACGATCGTCCCCGTCACGCCGCTGCAGCAGAACTGCACCCTGCTGTGGTGCACGAAGACGATGCGCGGCGCTTTCGTCGATCCGGGCGGAGACCTCCCCCGGCTGAAGGCCGCTGCCGGGCAAGCAGGCGTTACGATCGAGAAGATCCTGCTGACCCACGGCCATATCGACCATTGCGGCTCTGCCGGCATCTTTGCCGAGGAGCTGGGCGTGGAGATCGAAGGGCCGCACGAAGCCGACATGTACTGGATCGCCAAGCTGGACGAAGACGGGCAGCGCTGGGGGATTCCGGGCAAGCCGTTCGTCCCGGCCCGTTGGCTGGAGGACGGCGACACGGTGACCGTCGGCGAGCTGACCTTCAACGTCCGTCACTGCCCAGGCCATACGCCGGGCCACGTCGTCTTCCACCATCCGGAGTCGAAGCTGGCAATCGTCGGTGACGTCTTGTTCAAGGGCTCGATCGGCCGCTGGGACTTCCCGATGGGCAATCATCAGCAGCTCATCGACTCGATCACGCAGCGCCTCTGGCCAATGGGCGGCGACACCGCGTTCGTTCCCGGCCACGGCCCGATGTCCACCTTCGCGCATGAGCGCGCGACCAATCCGCTCGTGGGCGATGCGGCACTAGCAGCGTAACTTTTTCCTAAGGCCGGAGGATGCAGTGGCGAAGCTCGTCTTTGGGATGAACCAATCGCTCGACGGCTATGTCGACCACACGGCGTTCGGTCCGAGCGCCACGCTTTTCCGGCATTTCATCGAGCAGGCGCGCGACCAGGCCGGCAGTCTGTACGGGCGCAAGCTCTACGAGATCATGCGCTACTGGGACGAGGATCATCCCGAATGGAGCGACGCCGACCGCGAGTTCGCCGACGCGTGGCGTCGCCAGCCGAAGTGGGTCGTCTCGCGCTCACTGAAGGAGGTCGGTCCCAACGCTACCCTCATCGCGGACGATCTCGAGGCTACAGTCCGCAAGCTGAAGGCCGAGGTAGCTGGAGAGATCCAGGTGGGTGGACCGGTCCTGGCACGAAGCCTGGGCGATCTCGGCCTTATCGATGAGTATCGCATCTACTTGCATCCCGCGGTGACCGGCGGGGGCAATCCCTATTTCGCTGGGCCGCGGCCGCCGCTTCGCTTCGTGGACAGTGAACGAATCGACAAGGATGTGATCAGGCTGACCTACGTTCCCGCCTGAGTTCTTGCGAGATCAGCGATGCGGGCAGCCGGGCCAGCAGCAGGGACGGCGCTTGCCTTCGCGGAGGTTCGAGCAGCCCCAGTCGATGCGCTTGCGCCGGGTCTCGTCCTTCTTCGCAGACTCGACCCAGCAGATCCATTCGTTGCGAGCCAGCGGCGTAATGTCTTCCCACGTCCGCAGCGCTTCCGCGTCGTGCGTCAGCGCCTGGAGCAGATCGTCAGGAAGTTCATGGACGACACCGCCCGGGATGTTTCGCAAGTCCGTCATCGGCTAGGGCGACCGTATAGCTGATGAATCCGGCGCGGTGGAAACCCCCTTCGCCAACCCCTGCCGAACGTCTTGCGCTGGCGAGGCATTTCGCTATAGGAGCCGTCGTTCGCGACGATCCAGCCGCCGCCGCGGGGCCTCCCCGCCAGGACGAGGCGGAGATCGTCGCAATTTTTATTGCTAATTTGAAGGTGCCGGAATGGCTGTCCCTAAGAGAAAAACTTCGCCGTCCAAGCGCAACATGCGCCGCAGCCATCACGCGCTGAAGGCGACGACGTTCCAGGAATGCCCGAACTGCGGTGAGCTGAAGCTGCCGCACAACCTGTGCCAGGCTTGCGGCCACTACAACGGCCGCGAGATCGTCTCGACCGAGGCCTGAGCCGGACGGGAGGCGCGGGGCTGTAAGCGATGGACGCAGGCCCGCGTATCGCGATCGACGCAATGGGGGGTGACACTGGCCCGGCGGTGGTAATCGCCGGGATCGAGCGTGCACGCCGCAAAGATTCGTCCCTTCACTTCCTCCTCTATGGCGATGAGAAACTCATTCGGGCCGAGCTGAAGACTCACCCGAAGCTGAAGCCCGCAGTGACCGTCTGTCACACGCCGGAATCCATCGCCTCCACCGAAAAGCCGAGCCAGGCGATCCGCCGGGCCAAGACGACATCCATGGGCGTCGCCATCGCGGCCGTGAAGGACGGCCAGGCCGACGCGGCCGTATCCGGCGGTAACACCGGCGCACTGATGGCGATGGCCAAGCTGGCACTACGGACGATGCCCGGCATCGACCGCCCGGCCCTGGCAGCGCTGCTGCCGACGCTTGGCGACCAGGATTGCGTGATGCTCGACCTTGGCGCCAACACCGAGTGCGATGCGCAGAACCTCGTCCAGTTCGCGGTCATGGGCTCCGCTTATGCGCGCACAGTCCTCAGCATCTCGAAGCCGCGAGTGAAGCTGCTCAACATCGGCACCGAGGAGCTCAAGGGCACCGACGAGCTCAAGGAGGCGGCGGCGCTCCTGCGGGAGGCCGACTATTTGCCGCTACGATTCGACGGCTTCGTGGAGGGCGACCAGCTCTCGCGCGGCAATCTCGACGTGGTCGTCACCGACGGCTTTTCGGGCAACATCGCGCTGAAGACCGCGGAAGGCACGGCTCGGTTCGTCACCGACCTGCTGCGCCGTGCCTTCAAGAGCTCGCTCCGCTCGAAGGCCGGCTTCGCTCTGTCGAAGCCCGCGCTGAACCTTCTCAAGGTGCATCTCGACCCGAACAACCACAACGGCGCGGTCTTCCTCGGACTCAACGGCCTGATCGTGAAGAGCCATGGCGGCGCGAATGCGAAGGGCGTCGCCAACGCCATCGCGGTCGCGGCTAGCATGGTTCGCAACGACATTACGCGTAAGATCGGCGACGATCTCGACAACTTCCGCGCGCACGCGTTCAACGAGGCTGCTCAGTGACTTTGCGTTCCGTCATTGCTGGAACCGGTTCCAGCCTTCCCAAGCGCCGCGTCGACAATGAAGAACTGGCCCAGCAGGTCGACACGTCCGACCAGTGGATCGTCGAGCGCACGGGAATCCGCAGCCGCTACATCGCCGGCGAAGGCGAAACGACCGCGACCCTCGCGACCGAGGCTGCGCGGCTTGCTCTCGAAAATGCCGGCATCAGTGCTTCCGAAGTCGACCTGATCGTCCTCGCAACCGCCACGCCCGACCAGACCTTCCCGTCGTCAGCGACCAAGGTTCAGGCCGCGCTGGGGATCGACGATTGCGTGGCGTTCGACGTCCACGCCGTATGCACCGGCTTCCTCTACGCAGTGACCGTTGCGGATTCGATGCTCCGCGCCGGAACGGGGCGGACAGCTCTCGTGATCGGCGCGGAGACGTTCAGCCGCCTGCTCGACTGGGAAGACCGCACGACCTGCGTGCTGTTCGGCGACGGCGCGGGCGCGCTCGTGCTCCGTGCAGAGGATGGCGATCGCGGAATCCTCGCGACCAAGCTCCACGCGGACGGCCGCCACAACGACCTGTTGTTCGTCGACGGCGGACCTTCCAGCACCGGAACAGTGGGCAAGCTTCGAATGAAGGGCCGCGAGGTGTTCCGGCACGCGGTCGTGAACCTGGCTGAGGTAATGAACGAGGTTCTCGACAAGGCCGGTTTGACATCCGGCGACGTGGACTGGGTGGTGCCCCATCAGGCGAATGCGCGAATTCTTGATGCCACCGCGAAGAAATTAAGCCTTCCGTCAGGAAAAGTGGTCGTTACTGTCGACAAGCATGCCAACACGTCGGCGGCATCCGTGCCGCTTGCATTGGACACGGCGGTGAAGGATGGACGAATCAAGCGAGGAGATATCGTCGTCCTGGAAGCGATGGGTGGCGGTTTCACGTGGGGGGCTGCGGTCCTCAGGTATTGAAAAGTAATGGAAATTAGCCGACAATGTCGCATTGCCGACACGAGTGAATTCCGTTACGCAGATGTAATGTGCCGCATCGGGGGAAGCGGCGGTTTAGGGCGGGAGAAGCAGTAGATGGCCGACCTCGGCATCGCTCGGATGAGCAAGGAAGCAGGATTGGGCGGGACTTTGACGCGTGCCGACTTGGCGGACGTCGTCCATAATCGGCTCGGCCTGTCGCGTGCCGAATCCGCCCAGCTCGTCGAGCGCGTTCTTCACCACATGTGCCACGCTCTGTCGGAAGGACAGAACGTGAAGATCTCCGGATTCGGCAGCTTCATCCTGCGCGACAAGGGTCAGCGCGTTGGCCGGAACCCGAAGACCGGTATCGAGGTCGCGATCGCTCCGCGGCGTGTGATGACGTTCCGCGCCAGCCAGATCATGCGCGACCGGATCGCGAGATAATCTAGCGATGGCGACGGGGGAAAAGGACCCGGCCGCCTTCAGGACCATCGGCGAGCTCTCTACCGAGCTCGGCGTTGCTCAGCACATCCTGCGCTATTGGGAGACGAAGTTCCCGCAACTGCGCCCGCTGCAGCGTGCGGGCAACCGCCGCTACTATCGCCCAGCAGACGTCGAGCTCGCGCGGACGATCCACCGGCTGTTGAACAACGAAGGCTACACCGTCCGTGGTGTACAGAAGCTGTTGCGGACCAAGGACGTGCCGCCAGCGGCTGCGGGCGAAATAGTCGCCATCGGCGATGCGGCTATTGCGCTGGAACAACCGGTGTCGAGACCAAGCAATGGCCTGGATGTCGAGCGTCTCAAGGCCCTCCGCCATCAGCTCGCGAGCCTGATCGAAGACTAAAGGTCGCTCGGCCTTAGAAGCATATCGAGGGTACCGCCGCCCGGCGCGACGTCGCTCCAGCGATCCGCGTCGAAGCGAATCTGGGCCAGCGCCGCGGTTGGAAACTTCTCCTCGGCCTCGTCCCGAAGCTCGCCTGGCGTCGCCAGCGCTAGTACGAGCTCCTGCAGTCCCGGATTGTGCCCGACGATCATTAGATGCGTGGCGTCGTCGGGCGCGTTCCTGATCGCGTCGATCAAGACGTCCGGTTCGGCCAGATAGATGCGCGCGTCCTCGGTCACCTCGAATGGCGTGCCATGGGCGTCCTGCACCCGCCTCAGCGTCTGCTTCGCCCGTTCGGCGGGACTCGCGAGCACGAGGTCCGGTTTGATCTTCCGCTTGCGCAGCTCCTTGCCGATGGCCTTGGCCGCCTTCCGCCCGCGATCGTTCAGCGGACGGTCGAAGTCCTCCAGCGATGATTCGCCCCAATCCGACTTCGCGTGTCGAAGCACGTAGAGAGTTCTCATTCCACCAGCTCCCGAACCGGCGCGGGCGCCAGCGCCCTCGCTGCCGCGACGTGCGCGATCGCCTCGTCGAGCGGAACGCGCCGGATCGGCACGTCCGCCGGGAATGCCGTTAGCAGCCGGGATGGCATGGCAGCTGACAAAATTATGAAAGTTCCGCGATCGCCTTCGCGGCGGATCAGCCGTCCGAACGCCTGCGCCAGCCGGGCTCGAACGACGGCGTCATCATAGGCGCTGCCGCCCCCCGCCATGCGGCGTGCCGCGTGCAGCACCGTCGGTCGGGGCCAGGGCACGCGCTCCATCACGACGAGACGCAGCGATTCTCCCGGCACGTCGACGCCGTCGCGCAGCGCATCCGTTCCAAGCAAGGACGCGCGCGGATCGTCGCGGAAGATGTCGACGAGCGTCCCCGGATCGATCGGATCCACGTGCTGCGCGAGCAACGGCAGTCCGGCCCGCGCGAGCCGGTCGGCGATTCTCGAGTGAACAGTCTTCAGCCGCTGGATGGCCGTGAATAAGCCGAGAGTCCCACCGCCCGCCGCCTCGATGAGCCGAGCGTAGGCGCCCGCAAGGCCGGCAATGTCGCCTGGCTTTACGTCCTTGACGACCAACACTTCGGAGCAGGACGCGTAATCGAACGGGCTGTCCGCCTCGAAGCGGCCGATGCTGCAGTCGAGATGCGCGGCGCCGGTCCTAGCCTCGGCCCGCGCCCAGGATCCATCGCCACCGCGCAAGGTTGCCGATGTGACAAGCACGCCGTGCGCCTGCTTCAGCACTGCCCCCGCGAGCGGCTTCGAGGGATCGAGCCAGCGGCGGTGGATGGCTACATCGAACTCGCGCCCTTCCACGCGCTCGATCGCAAGCCAATCGACAAACTCGGGATCGACCGCACCACCAACTCGCCCGAGTAGCGCGATCCACGCGGACAGGATTTCCCGCCGCCAGGTCAGCCCGTTGATCGCCCCGTCGACGCGCGCCCGCGCCTGGGAATCCAGCCAGTCGGGCGCGTCTTCGAGCACGGCTTCCAGCCGGCGGGTCAGCGCCGCGAGCGGCTTCTGCAGCGCTTCCAATCCCTCCATCGCTCTGACCGCCGCAGCGACCAGCGCACCGTCGGGCTCGGCCAGCTCCGTCTCCAGTCCGTAGCCCGCGTCCTGCGCCTTGGCCCGCGCGTAGACCATGCCGCGCACTTCGCCGAGCAAGGCTTCGACGGGCCCGAACGGCGAGCCTTCGATGATACGCTGGAGCCATCCGTCGGACGGCAGCGACCGTGCCGCCTCGACAGCCGCGTCAAGGGCTTGAGCGCCCTCGTCGTCGTAGGATGCGACGTCCATGAGCCGCGCGGCGAGACCCCGGCGTCGTCCGCGCGACTTGCCTTCCGGACCGACGATCCAGCGCCGCATCTCGATCGCGTCCTGGCCGCCGAAGGTCACCGCGAAGGTCGAGTCTGCCGCATCGAACAGGTGGTGACCCTCGTCGAATACGATCCGCTGCGGCGCGTCTTCGCGAGCGCGTGCGGCATTGATCATGACCAACGCATGGTTGGCGATGACGATGTCCGCTTCTCGCCCCGCGCGCTCCGCCTTCTCGATGAAGCAGCGGCGGTAGTGCGGGCAGCCGGCATAGACGCACTCCCCGCGGCGGTCGGTCAGCGCAGTCGCGCCGGCGCGGCGGAACAGGCTCGGCAGCCAGCCGGGCAAATCCCCGCCGACCATGTCGCCGTCCTTCGAGTAAGCAGCCCAGCGTCCCACCAGCTGCGCAAGAATAGCGGCGCGCCCGGAAAAGGCGCCCTGCAGAGCGTCCTCCAGGTTGAGCAGGCACAGGTAATTCTCGCGACCCTTGCGAACGACGATCTTGCGTGCCCGCTCTTCAGGGTCGGCGAAGAGGCGCGGACCCTCGGCATCTAGCTGCCGCTGCAGCGCCTTGGTGAATGTCGACACCCACACCGTTCCGCCCGACGCCTCGGACCAGAGCGATGCCGGAGCCAGGTAAGCAAGCGTCTTACCGATGCCCGTCCCCGCCTCCGCCAGCAGCATGTTCGGCGCGTCTTTCTGGCGGCGCGGAGCGAAGACGGACACCGACTCCTCGGCCATCGCAGTCTGCCCGGCCCGTGGCTCGGACCTTGCCCCGGTCAGGCTGCGCAACCGGTCGCGAGCCGCGGCAGGATCGACGAGGATCGTTCGGGGCGGCGGGCGGTCCGCCGCTTCTTCCCATTGCTTCAACCGCGAGAAGAGCATGCGCTCGCCACGTTCCGGCCGCTGCAATCGGGCGTTGATCAACGGCGCCCAGCCCCAGCCCATGCGGGCGAGCGACTGGTTGGAGGTCCACGCGCCTTCCCGTTCCCTCCAATCGTCTCGCTCGAGCACGTCGAGAAGTGCGCCCGCGATTGCGCGCAAGGAGTCGCCCGCTTCTGCCTCGCACTTTGGTGGCTCCAGTCCGACGGCGCGGCACATACCGGCGACAGTCGGCACGGCGAACCTTGCCGGATGAATGAAGGCGAACAGCTCCAGCAAATCGAGGCCCGACAGCTCCGGATAGCCGAGCCGCTGCCCGACCAGAGGCGCATTGAGGATGATGTGCGGGGTCTCCGCAGCTCGAGCGATCGCCTCCCCCCGGCTTGCCTCGCGCGACTCTCCTTCTCGGCCGGCAATCCAGATGCCGGCATGCGTCGCGTGAAGCGCTGGAAGAGGGAGCGGAGCCATTGCGGCCGACTATAAGGCGTGCGAACGAAAGTGGAACGGGTCGGTCAGCGCGAAAGGGCTTGAACGAGCAACGCCTTGACCCGCGCGACCAGCTCCGGCGTCCGCCGGCCGAGAATCCCGCGCGCCTGCTCGGGCAAATGCTCGACCGGGTCGCCGTCATCGCCGAAGACGTAGTGATTGAAGAAAATCCGCCACCGCTCGCGTTCTTTTGGCGGCAGATCCTTCAGCGTAATCACCGCATGATAGAGCGCGTTGCGCGGCGACAGATGCGGCGGATCGCCCGCTCGCCACCAGAAATTCACCATCGCTCCGATCTCGTCGAGCGACGAGACCGCATGCCACCACAGGCTCGGAAGATAGAGCGCGTCTCCGGGCGCGAGCTCGACCGTTTCGGCCACCTGCAACGCCTCCCGGAATCGCGGGTGCCGCTCGAAATCGGGATTGTCCAGATCGACCAGGCTCGTCGGCTGTCCCGCCAGCGTGAAGTCGAGCGGGCCGACGTACAGGTTCTTGAGCTGCTCCGTCGGAAACAAAGTGAATCGCCGTCGCCCGGCGATCACGCAGGCGAGGTTCTGCGGCAGGTCCCAGTGCGGCGCGACCCGCGTGCGGTTGCCGAGCCAAAGCGAGATCAATGTCTCCCGGCTCTTGTCGAGCAGCGGCACTCCGATGTCGGGCATCAGCCCCGGCAGATGCTTCCGGATAGGAATGCCGCCCGCGTACATCGAATAAGGCGCATCATGCCCGCGCTGGCGCATCAGCAGATCGAGCAATTGCCCGACCGTCGCGAGCCGCCGCTCGTGATTGTAGCCGTCGAACGCCTCGTTGTAGCCGAAGCGGCCGCCGATCTCGGGCGCTCCGAACCACGCCTCGAACGGCTCCTCGCTGGCGACGCCGCGAAGATAGTCGGCCAGCGCTTCGTAGCCTTGACGCGCGGCCTGCACCGCCGGCCAATCGGCGACGAGGCCGCGGAGCACCGCCGGCCTGCCGCGCGGCACGACCATAGTGTCGAACCGTTCGCGGTTCACGTCGTGGAATTCGGCGACGGGCTGCACCGTGCGAGAGGTAGCAGCGGGGGTATTGCTTCGCTAGGAGCGGCCCGATGACCGAAATGGATGCAATCCGCGAGGCGGCACTCGTCTCGAAGGCGTGGCCTTACGAAGAAGCGCGCAAGTTGCTGAAGCGCTGGCCCGACGGCAAGCCCAACGGCGAGCCGATGATCTTCGAGACTGGATACGGTCCGTCGGGCCTCCCGCACATCGGCACGTTCAACGAGGTCGCGCGCACGACCTTCGTCCGCCAGGCGTATGAGGAATTGACCGGCGGAGCGCCGACGCGGCTGATCGCCTTCACCGACGACATGGACGGCCTGCGCAAGGTGCCGGACAATGTGCCGGAGCAGGAGATGCTCGCGCAGCATCTCGGCAAGCCGCTCACGCAGATTCCGGATCCGTTCGGCAGCCACGAGAGCTTTGCGCATCACAATAATGCGATGCTGCGTCACTTCCTCGACCGCTTCGGGTTCGACTACGACTTCCTGTCGGCGACCGAATGCTATTCGAGCGGCCGCTTCGACGAGATCATCCGCCAGGTCCTGCGTAACTGGGACGGTGTCATGGGCGTCATGCTCCCGACCCTTCGCGAGGAGCGGCGTCAGACCTATTCGCCGATCCTCCCCGTCTCGCCCTCTTCGGGCAAGGTGCTGCAGGTCCCGGTTCAGGTGATCGATGCCGAGGAGGGATTGATCGCGTTCGAAGATGAAGAGGGGCGCGTTCAGCAGTCCGCACTCGGCGGAAACGCCAAGCTCCAGTGGAAGGTCGACTGGGCCGCCCGCTGGGTCGCGCTCGGCGTGGATTATGAAATGGCCGGCAAAGACCTGATCGACAGCGTCACCCAGTCGTCGAAGATCGCCCGCGTGCTGGGCGGACGGCCCCCTGAGGGCTTCAACTATGAGATGTTCCTCGACGAGAAGGGCGAGAAGATCTCCAAATCGAAGGGCAACGGGCTCAGCCTCGAGGAGTGGCTTCGCTACGGCAGCGAGCCGAGCCTCGCCTTCTACATCTATCGCGAGCCGAAGAAGGCGAAGAGCCTGCACCTCGGCCTGATCCCGCGCGCGGTAGACGAGTACTGGCAGTTCCGCGGCAATTACGCCGGCCAGCCGACCGAGCAGCGGCTCGGCAACCCGGTGCATCACATTCACAATGGCCGCATACCCGCGCCGGAAAGCCTGCCCCTCACCTACGGCCTGCTGCTGAACCTCGTCAGCCTGCCGGGCGTGCACGACAAGGAAACGGCGTGGCGGTTCGTGCAGCGCTACGCGCCGGATACGTCGCCCGACACGCACGCCGAGCTCGACGAGCTGATCGGCCTTGCCGTCAACTATGCCCGCGACTTCGTGGTCCCGACTCTGAAGCGCCGACCCCCGAACGAGGTCGAGGTCGCCGCGCTCAAGGATCTCGACGCCGAGTTGGCGAAGCTACCGGGCGACGCCGACGGAGAAGCCATCCAGAACATCGTGTTCGAGGTCGGCAAGCGCCATCCGTTCGAGAGCCTGCGCGGCTGGTTCCAGGCGCTTTACGAGACGCTTCTCGGATCGAGCCAGGGCCCGCGCATGGGCAGCTTCATTGCGCTCTATGGAATCGACAACAGCCGCCGGCTGATCGCGGAAGCGCTGGCGAAGCCCGCCTAGGGCTGGAAAGCGCGGCGCGCGGCACCGAGCATCGGTACGTCGCCGAAGGCTCCGCTGTCGGTCACGACAATGACGGTCGACGCCTTGACGTGCGACTGCGCTGCCGCCCTGGCCCTCGCCTCTGCATAGGGGCAGCCCTTCGCGTGGGTCTGCGTGGACGCGACCGGACGCTGCTGGGCCGCGAGGGGAGCGACCCAGCAGAGTGCGATCAGAAGAAGCAACTTACGCGGAAGCGTAGACATCACCCTTCTCCTCGATGGCCCGAGTATACGCTGCCCGGCGGACGAATTATCGGCAAATTCGACCAACGGCCTGCCAGAATTTGGCAAGGCGCAGGATCAACGGGCACGCACCTTGTCCTTGTGTACAGGCTCCAGCGGAACTTCGGTCGCGTCGATCCGGACGGCGTCGGCATGCGACAGGCCGGCCTTCTCCAGGGCGACGACGAGCGCCTGCTTCGGGTCGACGGCGAGGTCCGGCGCAACACCCGCACCCTCCCAATCCTGGCCCGTCTTGATGTCGTAGGTTCGGCCGACCGGCATCCAGACGGTGAAATGATCGCCGACGGGTCCGGGACCGCCGAAGTGATTGGCGCCAGCGGTTGCCTCGCCGATCAGGGTCGCCCGGCCCGTGCTCTTGAAGGCCAGCGCAAAATGTTCGCCCGCAGAGGCCGTGGCGTTCGACGTCAGCACATAGATCTTCGCGTCGCGCAGCGGCGTTGCCTGACCCGGCACCGCGTAATGCGTGGCCGTGATGCGCGCGTCGTCCTTCGCGAACTCCAGCGTCGGCGCCTCGCCGAACGGCGACCCGAACTTGTCGTAGATTGCCCGCGACATCTCCATCCGCACGAGCGGAGTCTTCTCCGCGAACAGGTACGGGAAGATCACGTCCATCTCACCGAGCCGGCCGCCGTGATGGTTGCGCAGATCGAAGATCATGGCCTTCGCGGTGCTGTGATCGCGCATGAAGGCCTTGAAGGCCGCAATCTCATCATCGGTCGAGAAGAAGGCGCTCGGCCGGATGTAGGCAACGCCCGGAGCAAGCCATTTCGCGGACTGGATGAGCTTGGGGAAATCGCTCGGTGGGCCGCTGTTGCCGCCAGCAGGCTCGGGTTCGGTCACCGACAGGTGCAAGTGCCCATCCTTGTGCGTGGCCATGAGATCGTCGGTGATGAGCTTGGCCAGATCCCCGCGCGTGCCCTTGTCATAGCGGCCCGCTGCAGCATTGGCGCGAAGCATTTCGGCATATTGCCTGCCCTGCTCGGGAATAACGAACTTGCCGGTCAGCTCGTCGGCGAGCGTGTCAGCGACTTTTCGACCCTCGCCGGGCTCAAGGACAGCAGCGCGAAGCTGGTCTGCCGAAAGCGTCGAGGGTGCGGCGGGCGCCTGCGCAAGCAAAGGTGCAGCGGCGCAGCATGCGGCGCCGGCCAGGAACAAGGACTTTAACAGCATCGATACGCTCCACTGTGTTGTATGACTAATACAGTATCGCAATCGATGCGCAAGATGTGTGCAATTTTGCTGCGACTGCTGCCAAATTTTGGCAAGAGAGGCACGATGCTCGACAGGTTCGATCTGGCGCTCCTCAACGAGGTGCAGCGCGATGATGGACAGACAGCCGATTCGCTGGCGGAGCGGATTCCGCTGTCGCCCTCGGCGATCGCCCGTCGGTTGCGCCGGCTTCGTTCCAGCGGCTTCATCGCGAGGACCATAGCGCTGCTTTCGCCCCGGCTGACTGAAAGGAGGCTGCGCGCGATCGTCCTGCTGCAGCTCAGCGAGCATGCCGATCTTAAAGGGAAGGACGCGCTGGAGAAGCGCCTGAGCGCCTCGCCCTGCGTGCAATATTGCTACGAGATCGCCGGGCCCCACGACATGATCGCGCTGTTCGACTGCGAAAGCATGTCGCAGTTCAACGCCGTCGCAGATGAACTGCTCGCCTCTTCGCCGACGGTGCGCCGGTACGAGACGCACTTCGTCAAACGCGAAGTGAAGTTCGCTCCATTCGCCGAGCTGGACGCCGGCGATCTCGCCGGCTGATCAGCTGCCCTTCTTGGCCGCGATCCAGCGGTCGATCTTCTGTTCCAGGATCTGCAGCGGAAGAGCGCCCGTGTTCAGCACCTCGGCGTGGAACTCGCGGATGTCGAACTTCGGCCCGAGCTCTGCCTCGGCCTTCGCGCGCAGCCGCTGGATGGTCAGCGCGCCGATCTTGTAGGCGGTCGCCTGGCTCGGGATGGCGATGTAGCGCTCGACTTCGGCGGTCGCGTCCGTGCGGCTCATCCCCGAATGGTCGAGCATGTACTTGATCGCCTGATCGCGGGTCCAACCTTTTGCGTGGATGCCAGTGTCGACCACCAGCCGCATCGCACGCAGCATCTCGTCGTTGAGCGTCCCGAAGCGCTGATACGGATCGGTGTAGAGGCCCATGCCGTAGCCAAGGGTCTCGGCGTAAAGCGCCCAGCCCTCGACATAGGCAGTGTTTCCGCCGAAGCGCATGAAGCTCGGCAGCGCCTCATTCTCCTGCGCAATGCTGATCTGGAAGTGATGGCCCGGCTCGCCCTCGTGGAGGAACAGGGTGGTGTCCTCGGTCAGGTTGCGCGACGGCAGGTCGTAGGCGTTGAAGTAGAAGGTGCCCGGACGCTTCCCGTCGGGAGTGCCCGGCTCGTACGATCCGCCAGCCTCGAACTTCTCGCGGAAAGGTGGGTAGGGCGTGATCACCAGCCCCGCCTTGGGCATGGTCGAAAAGAGCTCCGGAAGCTTCGGCTCGACCTTCTTCTGAACGTCGTAGAAGGCCTGCGTGTAGGACTCGCGGCTCTTCGGCTGGAATTTCTTGTCCGTCCGGATGTAGTCGAAGAACTGCGCGAGGTTGCCCTTGAAGCCGACCTCCTGACGCACCTTCTCGAAGCCTTTGGTGATCCGGGCGACCTCGCTGAGGCCGAGGTTGTGGATCTCGTCCGGGGTCATCGGCAGCGTCGTCGTCGACTGCACCTGGTACCGGTACAACGCGTCGCCGCCCTTCATGTACATGAGGCCGACGCCCTCGCGTGCATGGCCGAGATATTCGTTCTTCAGAAAGTCGCGCAGGCGCGTCAGGACCGGATAGATCTCGTCGCTGATCGCCGTGCGATATTCCTTTGTCAGCCGCTCGCGGTCCGCCGCGCCAATGGCCGCCGGGAACTGCTTCACCGGCCCAAAGTAAGGCGAGTCCTCCGGCTTCTGCTTCAGCTGCGTATCGAGCTGCTCGACCATGTTGCGAACGGTCAGCTTGGTGTCGACGACACCGGCCTGCTCGCCTTCCTTGAAGCGGCCGATCGCGCGGTCGATGTAGACCACGAAATCCTTGTGACGCTTCAGGTTGTTCTCATAGTCCTCGAGTGTGTTGAACGGCGCTCCGCCCTTCCCGCTCGCGAACGTCGGGTAGAAGGTGTGGATGCCGAAGAAGTGGTTGATCGGCCGAACTTTGGTCAGGTTGAGGATGGCCGGATCGTAGCTGCGCAGCGTGTCCTTCGTCGCATATTCGAACGTGTCGTAGGCGAGCTGGTCGGTCTCGTTGAGCTGGTCGCGCGGGATGGCGTGAAGCGCGGCCAGGTCCGCCTCTCCGGCCGCCTTCTCCGCTGCATAATATTCGTCGGTGATATTATCGCCGAGCCGGTCCGCGTAGCGCAGGTCGCCGCGGAAGATCGCGTTGATCGGATTGCGCTTGAGCGAGGCTTCGTCGCTCGCCTTGAACAGCTCGAACAGCCGATCGTGCGCGCTCTTCTCCGGCGCCGGTGCAGCGGCAGGCTCAGCCGGCGGAGCGACTTCTGCGGGAGCGGCAGGCGCCAGCGTAGGCGCGGTCGCGCAGGCGGCCAAAGCAGAGACGGTGGCGCAGAGAAGCGCGGTACGAAGTGCGAGTTTCATGAGGCTCCCGTGATTCGATCGAGGCGACGGTCATCGCGCAGGTGCGACGCGCAACGCCCCTTCGGCCAACCGGCGCGCGCTGTCTACCAGAAGAAGTTATAGACGATGTCGGCCACTTCGCCGGTGTAGATGTTCACTAGAACCGCATCGTCATAATAACGCACCCAGCGATACGGACCGTAGGCCGGCGGCAGGCGATACTGCCACGGGTCGCTCAGCCAATAGCTGCTCCGGTAATAGCTCGGCCACAGCCGCCACCCGACATTGTAGCGAAAGTAATCCCATCCGAACGGGTCGGAGTAGAGCCCCAGATGGAAGTGCGAGCGATGGTGGTGCCGCCAATTGTTCCAATTGTAGCGATGATCGCTGCGCCAGTCAGTTCGCCAATGACGTTCGGGCCGCGCAGCGCGGTTGGTCGCCGTGCGCGGCACGGGCGGTTCGGTGCCGAGGACCGGCGTACGGCTGATCCGCCGCTCACGTTCGAGAACGCCCGGAATCGGCCGGCGCTGCTGAACGAGCTCGCCATGCTCGCTCGTCGGCGGCGCGCGCCGAAGGTTGCGTTCCTCGATCGTGGTGCCGGGAGCGCGATGCTCGACGGTGGAGGTCGGACTTTCGACCTGCTGGCGGCCCGATCCTCGCCATTCGCGCACATGGCTCCCAGCCGGGCTGCGCTGGACCGGAGAGCCTTCACCCTCGCGCGGCGGTCGCACCATGCGTGGTTCGAAGTTGCGGTGCTCGACCGCCGCAGGCGGCTGGGCCGGGACGTCGCGCGTGGTCTCGGCTGCCCGGTGCTGTGGGCGATCGAGCGCCGGCGGCTGACGCTGCACGTCCATGCGAGCGGGGCGGTCCATCGTGACGGGCGGCGGCCGGCTGACGGCCTCGTGCTGCGGCTGGGCGCTCCGCTGCGGCGCGTTCGAGGATCGTTCTTCGCGACGGCTCTCGTTGCGAGACTCGATCCGGTCGGCGTTGCGGACGGTAAGGCCGCGGTGACGGCCGCCAAAGTCCTGGTCTTGCCCCGCGGCAAAAGCGGGAGCGGCAGCGCTCGCGACAAGCACCGCAAATAGGAGACTACGCATTGGCCAAACCTCGGCACGAATGATGTTGAACCATCCTTGCACCTGTCGAGATGAGCGGCGGCTTAACCGTTTCGCCAGCGAATCGTAATCTTGCCAAGCCCGTCACCGGCGTTCACCCCCGCGGCCATGGCAGCAATCGAAACCGCAGTCGGTCGTGTCGGCTATTCTGAGCAGGGTTCAGGCGGCGCGACCCCTGTCGTTTTCCTTCACGGCGTCGGATCCGACAAAAGCGTTTGGCGGCCGCAGCTCGACCATTTCGGCAAGGCGCGCCGCGCAGTCGCGTTCGACTACCCCGGCTACGGCGAAAGCGCCTCCAACGCGGACGCTACACGCGACGATTATGCAGCTGCGGTGCTTGCAGGGATGGACTCGCTCGGCATCGACCGCGCGCACGTCTGCGGGCTCTCGCTCGGCGGAGTCGTGGCCATCGCGCTGCACGCTGCGGCGCCCGATCGATGCGCCTCGCTGATCATAGCCGACAGCTTCGCCGTGCACCCGGAGGGCGAGGCAATCTACCAGCGCGGCGTCGCCGCCAGCCGCGGCGGGATGCGCAAGTTGGCCGAAGCTCGCGTCGGTGCTCTCATGGCCTCAGAAGATGCGCAGATCCGAGCCGACGTGATCGACACCATGGGCCGCATCGATCCAGCCGCCTACCGCGTTGGGGCACGAGCCGTCTGGCAAGCCAATCAACGCGAGCGGGCTGCCGCAATCCGCGTGTCGACCCTCATCATCTGCGGCGACCAGGACGCGATCACTCCGCCCGCTCTTTCCGAGGAATTGGCAGCGCTCATTTCAGGCGCAAGGCTTCACATCATGCGGGGCGCGTCGCACCTCGCGAACCTCGACAATCCGGCCGAATTCAACGGCGCCATCGACGACTTCCTTTCCGCAATCGGCGGGTAAGCGTAGGAAGCCTCCGAACTCAGGAGGACGAGCTTGGAAGCCTATATCGTCGACGCCGCACGGACCGCTGGAGGCAAGCGCGAAGGCGCGCTGAAGAACTGGCATCCGGCCGATCTCGGCGCGGCAGTGCTAAACGCACTCGTCGAGCGTACCGGCGTCGATCCCGCGGCCATCGACGACGTGATCGTCGGCTGCGTGGGCCAGATCGGCGAGCAGTCCTTCCACATCGGCCGCAACATGGTGATGGCCTCGAAGCTGCCCGACAGCGTTCCCGCGGTCTCCATCGACCGCCAATGCGGAAGCTCCCAGCAGTCGGTCCACTTTGCCGCGCAGGCGGTGATGAGCGGCACGCAGGACATGGTCATCGCCGCGGGCGTCGAGAGCATGACGCGCGTACCCATGGGATTGCCGGTGATCCTGCCGATGCAGGCCGGGATCGGCACCGGCCCGTGGCCGCAGTCGATCAAGGACCGACACGGCGTCACCGAATTCACCCAGTTCCGCGGCGCTGAGATGATGGCGAAGAAGTACGGATTCGGCCGTGAGGATTGCGACGCCTTCGCGCTCGAAAGCCACCGGAAGGCGGCCGCCGCGACCCAAGCCGGAGCCTTCGAAAGCGAGATCGTTCCGCTGCCGGTCAACGGGGACATGCACCGAACCGACGAAGGCATCCGCTACGATGCCTCGCTGGAAGGCCTTGGCGGTTTGAAGACCCTCGTTCCCGACGGCGTCATCACGGCCGGCAATGCCTCGCAGATCTGCGACGGCGCATCCGGCGTGCTGATCGTCAACGAGCGCGCATTGAAGGCGCACAACCTGACGCCGCTGGCGCGCATCGACCATCTGACCGTTACGGCCGGCGATCCGGTCATCATGCTCGACGAGCCGATCCGCGCCACGCGCGTCGCGCTGGATCGCTCCGGCCGCAGCATGAGCGAGCTCGACCTGTACGAGGTCAACGAGGCCTTCGCCCCGGTGCCGCTCGCATGGCTCCAACAGCTCGAAGCCGACCCGTTGCGGCTCAATGTTCACGGCGGTGCCATCGCGCTTGGCCATCCGCTGGGAGCATCAGGCGCCAAGCTGATGGCGACGCTCGTCCACGCGCTTAGCCGTCACGGCAAGCGCTTCGGCCTGCAGACGATGTGCGAAGGCGGCGGCATCGCCAACGTCACCATCGTCGAAGCGCTGAACTGAACCATGCCGCGGGTCTGGCTTACGCGACGGGATGGGAGCCAGGAACCGGTCGACGCGCGCACCGGCCGGTCGCTCATGCTCAACATCCGCAAGCCCGGCCAGATCCAGGCGATCTGCGGCGGCTGCGCGAGCTGCGGGACGTGTCACGTCTACATCGCGGAGGACTGGGTCGAGCGCCTGCCCCCAATCCAGCCCGAAGAAGAAACCATCCTCGCCCTTTCCGACTGGCGCGAGCCGAACAGCCGCCTGTCGTGCCAGATCAAAGTGACGGACGACCTCGACGGCCTGTGCGTAACCGTAGCGCCCGAGGACTGAGCGAGAGGATCGATCCGCATGACCCAGCAAGACAAGGCCGCCGCATTCCGCGCGCTCCACGTTCCCGGCACGCCTCTAGTTCTCTTCAACGCGTGGGATGCCGGCAGCGCGAAGGCGGTCGCCAAGTCCGAAGCGGCCGCGATCGCAACGGGCAGCTGGTCGATCGCCGCGGCCAATGGGCTTCCCGACGGCGAGAAGGTCGATCGATCGCTTCATCTCAAGACTATCGAAAGCATCGCGGGTGCGGTCGATCTTCCGGTAACCGGCGACCTTGAAAGCGGCTTCAGCCAGCAGCCGGAGGGCGTCGGCGAAACGGTCAGGCTGGCGATCGAAGCGGGTGCGATCGGTTGCAATCTCGAGGACAGCTTTCCCGCCGACGGAAGTCTTCGGCCGGCCGAAGATGCGGTCGAAAGATACAGAGCGGCGCGCGCCGCCGCGGACGCGGCTCTTCCCGGCTTCTTCATCAATGCGCGTACGGACGTGTTCTTTCAGAAGCCGGCCGAGGAGCATTCAATGGAGATGGTCGAAGAAGCACTCGAACGCGGCCGGGCTTATGCGGAGGCGGGCGCCGACGGGCTGTTCGTGCCCTTCGTCACGGACCTGAACCTAATCCGGGCCCTGGCGAAACGTTCGCCCTTGCCGCTGAACGTCATGCGCATGTCGCCGGAACCATCCATTTCAGAGCTCGCGGCCACCGGCGTGGCCCGCATCAGCCATGGCCCCTATCCCTACATCCTGGCGATGGACGCCCTGGAACGCGCAGCCCGCGAGAACCGGGCTTGAGGCGGCCTCTGGCGGTAACAGCCTCCGCCCTCTTGTTGGTCGCCTGCAGGGAACAGAAGATTCCCGAGATTGCGCAAGCGGCGGAGTTCTGCGGGGCGTCGTACCGGCAGATGCGCGACGCCTACGTGGTTTCAACCCTGCCCTCGAGGTCCTCTAGCACCCATGTGCTTGGCCGTTGCGAGATCAACAGGGATGTCAGTGGGAGGGTCTCCACGAGGATACTCCCGCGCCCTCACCGCTGAGGTCAGCCGGTCTCGCGGCCGACCTTTCCGACGAACCGGTCGCGCTCCCAGACCTCGCACGGCGGGCAGTAGTCGCGATCGCCGGCGATCTGCAGCGCCTCCGCGTCCGTTTCCGCTTCGATCCACTCCGCCGCTTCGACCTTGCCGCGGCCATCCAGACGATACACTCGATATGCAGGCATTGAGCCCCCCGGCCAAACACGCTCCGCCCCGGAACGCCGTAGACTAACACCGAAACCGGCGGCTACGCCATACGGCCCAAATGATAGCCCCGCGGCGACCCGCGGCTTACATAAGTTGCTTCAGGCAATTGATATCAGTCGCTAAGAAGCGCGCATGTCGGAAGATGTTCTCGCGCACATTCGCGAAAGAATCGAGCTGGCACGTCGCCTTGCACGATCCACAACGGACCGTGAGGTGGCCCGCCTTTTGGAAATCATGGCCGACGAGGGCGAAGCCGACCTCCGCAAGCTGGAGCAGGAGCGTTCGACCGATTTCGGAGACGAGCCCCGCGACTAAGGTCATGCCAGGACGGGTGTATCCCGAGATGGGTGAGCTTCAGAACTTGATCTTCAGCCGGACCATCGCTCGGTTCGAGGCGAACCCACCGACATCCGCCCTTTCAGTCTCCGCCGCGACGCTGACGCCTTTCGCGACCTGCGCCTGAGCCGACGGTATCGCTTTCCGAGCCGGCTGCTCCGGCTGGTTCAGCCGGTATGGGCTTTCTCCGTTCGGATTAGCGCAGACCACCACTTCACCGTCGCTCGCGTTCGGGCTCGCGCAAGGCTGCGGGATCGTCAGGTCGATCCTCTCCGACATCGCGGGGCTAACGGTCTGCAATGCAGCCATCAGGAGGAAAGTCATTCCGCTCTCCTGCAATTACACCTTCGTCTCATCGGAGAAGCGGTGCCGCAACCCGCGTCTATAAACGCCATTGTATCCATATCCTAGCGCGTGTCCCCCTGCGGATGTTCCTGCTGTCCTACGGCGGGGGTGCTGTGCCATGCTGCGGCCATGACGCTTCATAGACTTGATGCCTGCGCCGACCCTCTCGCCGCCGATGCGGGAAGGTCGTGCGCTCGCGCGTTGAGGAGTGAACTTGGCGAACTTCGGGCCATCGTTCGATGAAGATCGCCTGCGTCGGCGCCGGTCCCGCCGGACTCTATTTCGCCATCTCGATGAAGCTGCGCGACCCCTCGCACGACATCACTGTCTTCGAGCGCAACGCGCCGGGCGTGACGTTCGGATGGGGCGTCGTCTTCTCGGATCAGACGGTCGAGAACCTGCAGGCGAACGATCCCAAATCCGCGAAGATCATCGCCGACGAATTCGCGCACTGGGACGACATCGACGTCCAGTTTGGCGGCGAGACGATCACCTCGTCGGGGCACGGATTCATCGGCATCGGGCGCAAGCGTCTGCTCGAAATCCTTCAGGACAGAGCGCGCGAGCTTGGCGTCGCGATCGAGTTCAACGCGGAATGCGATCCCGCCGATCCGAAGTGGCGCGAGTACGACCTCGTCATCGCGTCCGACGGCATCAACTCGCGCTTTCGCGACGCATACGAAGATGCGTTCGGCGTCGACGTCGACGTGCGCGCGAACAAGTTCGTCTGGCTCGGCACGTCGAAAGTCTTCGACGCCTTCACCTTCGCGTTCGAGAAGACTGAGCACGGGTGGATCTGGGCGCACGCCTATCGCTTCGCGGCGGATTGCTCGACCTTCATCGTTGAATGTTCGGAGGAGACCTGGCGCAATTTCGGCTTCGACAAGATGGAGCAGGCCGAAGCCATCGCCGCCTGCGAGAAGCTGTTCGCAAAATATCTCGACCGTCACAAGCTCATGACGAACGCGGCGCATCTGCGCGGTTCGGCCGCTTGGCTGAACTTCCGCCGCATCAAATGCGAGCGCTGGTCGACCGGCAACGTCATCCTGCTCGGCGACGCCGCGCATACGGCGCATTTCTCGGTCGGATCGGGCACGAAGCTCGCGCTCGAAGACGCCATCAAGCTGGCCGAGGTGCTCAACCGCCCCGGTCTCAGCCTCGAAGCCGCCATGGACGAATACGTCGCGGAGCGGAACCTCGAAGTCCTCAAGCTTCAGAACAGCGCACGCAACTCCACGGAGTGGTTCGAGACGCTGGAGCGCTATACGCATTTCGAGCCGCTGCAGTTCGCCTACTCATTGCTGACCCGTAGCCAGCGCATCAGCCACGAGAATTTGCGGCTGCGTGATCGCGAATGGCTGGAAAGCGTCGAGCGCTGGTTCTGGAAGCGCGCAACCGACGGCCGTTCGAACAAGACCGCGCCCCCGATGTTCGCGCCGTTCAAGCTGCGCGAGATGCAACTCGAGAACCGCATCACCGTGTCCCCCATGGCCATGTATTCGGCTGTCGACGGAACGCCGAACGACTTCCACTTCGTCCATTACGGCGAACGCGCGATGGGTGGTGCGGGCCTCGTCTTTACCGAGATGACCTGCGTGTCGCCGGAAGGCCGGATCAGCCCCGGCTGTACCGGTATGTGGAACGGTGAGCAGGTCGCGGCATGGAAGCGCATCGTCGGCTTCGTTCACGCCAATTCGAAAGCGAAGATCTGCCTGCAGCTCGGGCATTCCGGCGCGAAGGGTTCGACGCGCGTCGGCTGGGAAGAAGACAATGCGCCGCTGCCCGACGGCAACTGGCCGGTGATGGCGGCGAGCGACGTCGCCTGGTCGCCCGTCAACCAGGTGCCGACGCCAATGACGCGCGCGGACATGGACGTGGTTCGCGACCAGTTCGTCACCGCGGTGCGCATGGGCGCGGAAGCGAGTTTCGACATGATCGAGCTGCACTCCGCGCACGGCTACCTGCTGTCCGGATTCCTGACTCCGCTCCAGAACAAGCGCACCGACGAATATGGAGGATCGCTCGAGAACCGCTTGCGCTATCCCCTCGAAGTCTTCGCGGCGATGCGGGCAGCGTGGCCGTCCGAAAAGCCGATGTCCGTGCGCATTTCCGCAACCGACTGGGCGGGCGACCAGGGCATCACGCCGGAAGATGCGGTCGAGATCGCGGAAGCGTTTGCGCGGGAAGGCGCGGACCTGATCGACGTGTCGGCCGGGCAGACATGGACTGGCGCAAAGCCTGTCTATGGCCGCATGTTCCAAACACCGTTCAGCGACAAGCTGCGCAACGAAGCGCGGCTCGCGACGATGGCGGTCGGCAACATCTACGAGCCGGATCATGCCAATTCGATCCTCGCCGCGGGCCGTGCGGATCTCGTGGCGTTAGCACGGCCGCACCTCATCGATCCGTTCTGGACCCTGCGCGCCGCGGCTCAACTCGAATATCGCCACGTGCACGTGCCGCCGCAGTACCTTAACGGAATGGCCCAACTCGCGCGCAACCTGAAACGCGATGCCGAAGCGGCGGCAGCGCTGAAGGTCTAGGCTTCGGCGGGCACGCGGTGCTGAATCCAGCGCGCGTAGATCATCGTGATGACGATGCTCACGAGCAGGAACAGCATGATCGCGAGGGTCACTTTCGGATCGCTTGTATTCTGATGCGCGATTAGCGCGGCGATGCCCGGATGGCGTGTCGCCGCGGCCTGCGCCAGGGCGATGCGGTGCACCTGCTGGCGACCGCCGAGAAGATGACCTGCGATTATTCCCGCAAGGCAGGTGGCCGTGATGACGACGAGTGTGCCGTCGCCGATAAGCGACATGAGTCCCACGCCTGACTTCAGGATCACAAGGAGGGCGATGGGCAGAAGCAGCAGGTAACCCACGATGCGCGCGATCGGCTCTGCCTTCTTCGCAAACTCCGGCCAGAGCTGGCTGATCGTCAGCGCGACGACCATCGGAACGAGGACCGACTTGGCGACGAACAGTGCGACGGCGCCGACGGAGATCGTGGCGTGACCGTGCACCGAAATTGCACTGAGGATCGCGACCGTCGCGGGAACGATGAAGACTGCCGCGATCAGCATCACCAGGTAGACGCCATCAACATAGGGCCTGTCGGCCCCCGCCTTCAGCATCTTGCCGGGTGCGAAGGGCGCCAGTGGCGAGGCTGCCATGATGACCAGACCGACGGCGGTTTGATGGTCCACAGGCAGCATGCGGCACAATGTCCACGCGACGAGCGGCACGACAACGTTCACTGCAACGAACGCCCGCACCAGGTGCCGCGGCTGCTTCAGCACATAGGTGATGTCACTCCACCGCGCGCGGAGACCGATCGACATGACGATCAGCAGGAGGCTGATCTGCACGAATAGAGGGACCAGCTGCTTCACGGGGCGCGCGCCTTCTAGAAGGGGCCGCTGCGGGTGAGGATGCTGAACATCGCCATCGACCCGACGAGCAGCAGAAGGAACGCGATCAGCACGGCCGAAGACGTACTGTGGATCTCCGGATGGCGGATCAGGCCTTGATCATGGAGCGCCTTCCGGCGGAGACGGAGCGCGCTGACCTCTTGGTGGTGGTACCACATGCCGTTCACGAGCAGCACGATCCCGAGCGCCACCAGCGCGGCGCCGAAGCGTCGAGGAGCGCCCACGGGCAACTGGCTGGTCAGGAAGTCCTTGTTGAGCGTGTGGAAGAACTGAAAGATCGTGAATCCGAAGCCAATCAGGCTGAGCGACGTCCTCACGACGGACATCAAGGTGCGGTCGCTGCTCATCATCGTCCGCTCGAACGACATGGCGGTTCTGTTGGATGACAGGAGGACGGATTTCTCGTCGGCGCTAAGGTTCGCGCCAGCGGACTCGGTTTCAGCCATCCGCATCAAATAGGTCCCGTCTCGCCCGGCCAAACATCGGGGTTAACCCGAATGATGGTGCGGCAAACGCCTGCGTATCGGAACATTTATCAGCTAAGCAGAGCAAGGATTGCCGATGCGAAAATCGACGCATCTCCGGCACTTGAGTGTCGTCGCGTTTACAACCTCGGCTCTCTTCACTGCCTCCGCGGCGCTTGCCGGGGAAGGAGGTGCGAGCTTCTATCTCCTCGGTTCCGGAGGTCCCGGCGCCGCGGACCTGCCGCCTCTCACCGGCATCTTCTTCGACAACACCGCCTACTACTATCCCGGCAAAGCAGGAGGCGACCGCGAGTTCGTCGTGGGCGGAAACGTGGTTGCAGGACTCGACGCGAAGCTGTTCGCGGACTTCGCGACGGTTCTTTGGGTCCCCAGCACAAATGCCCTGGGCGGCACGCTCGGAATCGGATTCGCGGTTCCCGTCGGACATCCGAAGGTCGGGGTCGATGTCGTCCTGACCGGACCGAACGGCGGCACCATCGATATCAGCCGGCGCGACGCCGCGTGGATCGTCGGCGATCCGGTGGCGACGACCGAGCTGTCGTGGAAGGTCGACCCCAAGACCCACGCCGCAGTCATTGGGACTGTGAACATCCCGGTCGGGACCTATCGCGAAGGTGAGTTGTCGAACCTCGCCTTCCATCGCTGGATCGTCGACACGTCGGCGGCGATCACGTGGTCGGACGGCAAGTGGGACGTCTCCGGCAAGGCCGGCCTGACGTTCAACGGCAAGAACCATTTCACGGATTACAACTCCGGCACCGACCTGCACCTGGAGGCGTCCGTCGAGCGAAAGCTGAGCAAGAAATTCTCGCTCGGCATCCAGTCCTACATGCTTGAGCAGATTACCGGCGACAGCGGCGCCGGCGCGCGGCTGGGTTCATTCAAGGGTCGCGTCACAGGCGTTGGACCAACCGCGGCCTACAACTTCAACCTCGGGAAGCTGCCGGTCAGTGCTCGGGTTCGCTATTTCGAGGAGTTCGGAGCCAAGAACCGCCTCGACGGGCGCGCCTTCTTCTTCTCGCTCGACTTCCCGTTGCACGTGAACCTGCCGGCCGCGCCACCCGCGGCTGCTCCGGCGGGTTAATTTCGATGGAAACCGTCGAGCAGATCGCCGCCATCGTCGCGCTTGCAGTCGAGCTGGCGATGGTGGCGATTATCGCCATCGGGTCGATCCGGGCGCTTTGGACCGTCCTCAAAATCATCGCCAGTAGACACATGCTCGCGCCGGCGGTGCGCGAAATCTGGCTGCACTATGCGGGCTGGATCCTGCTCGCGCTGGAGTTTGCGCTGGCGGCCGATCTAATCCGAACGGTGATCGCGCCAAGCTGGCGCGAGATCGGGCAGCTCGCAGCAATCGCGGCGATCCGCACGGCCCTCGCCTGGTTCCTGGGCCGCGACCTTGCCGAATTCGGGGTCGAAACCGGCAAGGCGGAAGAAACCTAGAGCCCGAACCGTCCCAGTGCGTTGAGGGCGCGGAGGATCGAGAGGTACGGCTTCGCGCAGTGCGCATGATAGAGGCCGGTCATCTCATCCAGCTGCTGGTCGTTATGACCGTCAAACTTCAGAACTTCCGTTGGTTCCGCCGGAGCGATCACCAGCTTGCAGCTCTTGCACACAGGGTCACCCCAATGGTCACCCGACTTCAGGTCCAAAAACATCGTCTTCCACCCTCTTCAGACGACACAACGCGATGATTCCTGCTGAAATGCCGTCGTCTCACCCACCCTTTTGAGCCATTCGACGTAAACTAGGTTTTCAAAACTAACATAGGCTTAACCACTCGATGCCGCGAAGATTTCACGGGCGAAACGGCGACAATTTTCTTTGACCTGAATCAATAGAAATCCCGATGTAATTAGATTGCTCGGGCGGCGAATGGTTTGCGCTCCACCCCACCGGAGCGACTCATGCCGCAGAGGCAACCCAATATTCTCGTGATCTGGGGCGACGACATCGGTCAGTCGAACCTCAGCTGCTACACTCATGGCTTGATGGGCTATCAGACGCCCAACATCGACCGCATCGCCAGGGAAGGCATGCTGTTCACCGACTGCTACGGCGAGCAGAGCTGCACCGCCGGCCGCTCGTCGTTCATCACCGGGCAGAGCGTACTGCGCACCGGCCTCAGTAAGGTCGGCATCCCCGCCTCTCCCATCGGAATGCACGACAAGATCGTCACCATCGCAGCGCTGCTCAAAGAACAGGGCTACGCCACGGGGCAATTCGGCAAGAACCATCTCGGCGATTTGAATCACATGTTGCCGACCAACCACGGCTTCGACGAGTTCTACGGCAACCTTTATCACCTCAATGCCGAAGAAGAGCCGGAGATGGAAAGCTATCCGACGGATGAAGATATTCCGAACTTCCGCGAACGCTTCGGTCCGCGCGGCGTGATCCACAGTTTCGCGAGCGACAAAGACGATCCCACCGAGCAGGAGCGCTGGGGCAAGGTCGGCAAGCAAAAGATAGAGGATACCGGCCCACTGACGACAAAGCGGATGGAAACCTGCGACGACGACTTCGTCGAGAAGGCCACGGCGTTTATCAAGAAGGCGCAGGCCGACGGGAAGCCGTTCTTCGTGTGGCTCAACACCACCCATATGCACCTGTTCACGCACACCAAGCCCAAGAGCAAGGGTCAGGCGGGACGCTGGCAGTCTAACTACCACGACACCATGATCGATCATGACAAGAACGTCGGTCAAATGCTCGACCTGCTCGACGAGCTCGGAATCGCCGATGATACTTTCGTGCAATATTCGACCGACAACGGGCCGCACCGCAATACCTGGCCGGACGGCGGAATGACCCCGTTCCGCAGCGAGAAGAACACCAACTGGGAAGGGGCCTTTCGCATCCCGATGCTGGTGCGCTGGCCGGGCAAGGTCGAGGCCGGATCGGTTTCGAACGGGATCGTCCAGCATCACGACTGGATGCCGACGTTCCTCGAGATGGCAGGTGCGCCCGACGTAATCGACAAGCTCAAGACCGGCTACAAGGCCTGCGGGCGAACCTACAAGAACCATATCGACGGGTTCAGCCTGGTCGGTCACATCACCGGCAAGGAGAAGAGCCCACGGAACTTCTTCTTCTACATCAGTGATGACGGCGACATCCTGGGGATGCGCTACGACAACTGGAAGGTCGTATTCATGGAACAGCGCTGTCAGGGGACGCTGCAGGTGTGGGCAGAACCGTTTACCAGGCTCCGCCTGCCGAAGGTCTTCAACCTCCGCACTGATCCCTACGAGTTCGCAGATATTACCTCAAACACTTATTATGATTGGATCCTGCACAACGACTTCTTCATTTTCGCGGCTCAGGCGGGCGCGGCGAAATTCGCGGAAACGTTCAGGGAATTCCCGCCTGTTCAGCGGCCGGGGAGCTTCACGATCGACGACGCGGTCGCGAAGATGGCAGGCGCCGGCGCCGGCGCGAGTTGACCCTTGTGGCGTGGCGGCGCCGTCGCACGCTGCCACGCCGCCCCTTCAACGCTGAGGCCGATGTGAAGTATCTGCTTCTGCCGCTGGCGGTGCTCGGTTCCGTCGCCCATGCACAGGACGCCCCGCCCCCCGAACCGGCGGGATCCGATGCGCACGAGCTCGCCAAGCAGCTGAACAATCCCGTCGCGAGCCTGATCAGCGTGCCGTTCCAGGAGAATATCGACTTCAGCGTCGGGCCTGGCGAGGGCACGAGATCGACGCTGAACATCCAGCCGGTCGTGCCGATCGGATTAAACGACAACTGGAATCTGATCCTGCGCACGATCGTGCCGGTCGTCTACCAGAACGACGTCGTTCCCGGCGAAAGCCAGTTCGGTCTCGGAGACACGGTCCAAAGCTTCTTCTTCTCGCCGAAGCATCCGGGCCCGAGCGGCATCATCTGGGCGGTCGGACCGGTGCTCAGCTACCGCACGGAGACCAACCGCAATCTCGGCAGCGGCAAGTGGGGCGCTGGCGTGACCGGCCTCGTGCTCAAGCAGTCGGGCAAGCACACGTTTGGGGTGCTGGCGAACCACGTCTGGTCGGTTGCCGGCGACGATGATCGCGCCGACGTCAGCGCGACTTTCCTGCAGCCCTTCTATTCCTACACCACGTCCTCGGCGCTGACGTTCGGACTCAACTCGGAATCGACGTACGACTGGAAGGGCAAGCAGTGGACGGTGCCCGTGAACGTCACCGTCACGCAGCTCACCCACATGGGCAAGCAGCCAGTCAGCTTCGGCGGCGGAGTGCGCTACTATGCGGCCGCTCCGCAGAACGGCCCGAACTGGGGCGTACGCCTGATCTTCACCCTCCTGTTCCCGAAGAAGTGACGAGCATGACGAGAATGAGAAGGATCGCGATCATTCCGGCGGCCTTCATCGGCCTCGCTGCCGGGCTTTCCCTCGCGCAGACTCCCCCAGCCGCGATGCCCGCCAATCCGCGCATGGCCGATCCGCGTAAGCTCCCGCCGAGCTATCTGCCACGCGAGGCGCTGCCCGACAGCTTGGCGCTGCTCCCGCCGCCCCCGGGGAAAGGCTCTGCCGCGATGCAGCGGGACGAGGAGGCACGGAAGGCCGCGGCTCGCCTCAAGGGTTCGGCGCGCTATCAACTGGCTACTGAGGACGCCGTGATCGGTTTCCCGGAAATCCCCAACGATTTCGCCTGCGCCATGGGCTTTTCCATCAACAAGGGAGCGAGGCCGCGGCTCTACGGGCTGCTCGCCAGAATGCTCATTGACGTCGGGCTTTCGACCTATGGCGCCAAGGACCATTACAAGCGGACGCGACCGTTCGTCGCCCATCATGAAGGCACCTGCTACCCGAAGGACGAGGCTCTGCTGCGCCAGGACGGGTCCTATCCGTCGGGCCATAGCGCGATCGGCTGGGGCTTCGCGTTGGTGCTCGCCGAGCTCAACCCTTCGCACGCCGACGCCATCCTTCAGCGTGGACGCGAATTCGGGCAGAGCCGGCTCGTTTGCGACGCGCACTGGCAGAGCGACATCGATGCCGGCCGAGTCATCGCCGCCGCGACGGTTGCGCGCCTGCACGCCGATCCCGCGTTCCGCACCGACCTCGAAGCTGCGCGCGCAGAAGTTACCGCGGCATTATCGAAGCCCGCGCCTGCCAATGATCAGTGCGCCGCGGAGGCATCAGCGCTCGCCGCGAGCAACGCTCACTGATGGCGCGGTCCCAGGGTTTCTACGGAACAACAACCACGATCGCGGGGATTAGACGAATGCGGCAGTCATCCGTTGGGAGAACGAATATGCGGTGCCTTGTCCTAGCTTCTGCGCTGATGCTCACTGCCTGCACGACCGGCCCCGACATCTCGAGCGACTTCGATCCTTCGGTGAACTTCGCGAAGTATCGAACCTACAGCTGGATCTACACGGCCCCGCCGGAAGGCATGAATCCATTGACGTACGAGCGCGTGCACGCGTCGATCGATCGTTCGCTCGCGGCGCGCGGCTACACTCAGGCAAACCCGGGTGATTTCGCCGTGGCCTTCACTCTCGGTCGTCGCGACAAGGTGCAGGTCACCGACTTTGGACCCTATGGACCCTATTATCCGGGCTGGGGCTGGGGATATCGCTGGGGCGGCTGGGCGCCGGCCTATCGCGACGTCGACGTCCGTAACGTGACGGAAGGTTCGCTCGCCATCGACTTCTACGACACGACGACGAAGCGGCCGATCTGGCACGGCGTCGCGACACAGGAAGTGACGCCCGGAAAAGTCGATCAGGCGCTGATCGATACGGCAGTCGACGCTACGCTGGCGAAGTTCCCGCCGACTACCGCACCGCCGCGCTAGGCGTCGCGCTTCACGCAGCGGAATCCGATGTGGCTGGTCGACGTGTCGATTGGCTGCGGATGGCGGGCGGCAGGGCGGTAGCGCCGGCAATAGCTGGGCGCGCACAAGTGCGATCCGCCCTTCACCACCTTTCGCGGAATGGGTGGGCCCCCGCAGCGGTCGTGACTGTCGGACTTCGGCCCGCCGCGCGGGTTCTCTGGCACGCAGCAGGGCTTGTCCGCGACATCGGGATGGCGCGCGCGGAACCAGTCGTCGGTCCACTCCCACACGTTTCCGATCATGTCAGACAGGCCGAAGCCGTTAGGCGGGTAGGACCCGATGGGAGAAGTCCGCGCAAAGCCGTCCGCGCACGTGTTATCCCAGGGGAACTGGCCCTGCCAGACGTTGGCATGATGTTCGCCGCCCGGCTCCAGTTCGGTGCCCCAGGCAAATTCAGTGCCGTCCGCACCGCCCCATGCCGCATATTCCCACTCGGCTTCGGTGGGCAGGCTCTTGCCCGCCCACTTCGCGTAGGCGTGGGCATCGGCGAACGCGACGTGGACGACGGGGTGGTCGGCCATATCCTGCCAGTCGCTTCCGGGTCCCTGCGGATTGCGCCAGGTCACGCCGAACTCGAACCGCCACCATTGCGACCAGACACGCAGGTCGACGGGACCCTCGGTCGGCGTGAAGAGCAGCGACCCCGGCTGGCACATCTCGGGAAGGGCGCCCGGATAGTCCTTCGGGTCTGGCGCGATCTCCGCAGCGGTGACGTGGCCGGTCGCTTCGACGAACTCCGCGAACTCGCGGTTGGTCACCGGGGCCGGATCGATCCAGAAACCGTGCACGCGTACGGGATGGCGCGGCACTTCTTCCGGATAATGATTGTCCGAGCCCATGTGGAAGGTCCCGCCTTCGAGCCGGACCATGCCATTGGCCTGCTTCAACGCATCCACTGGTGCCGTCGTCGCCACGCTTGGAGATCACCAATCGGCGAGCCGGCCGTAAATCAGGGTTTACCCTACGGCTAGCCCGCCGGCCTTAGTTGCTGCTCGCGCCCGGGTTTTCGAGTTTCGCCATGACGCTCTCCAGCGCCTTGTGCAGGCTGAGCGTGTCCGCGGCCTGACGCGGTGGGAATGCCTGCAGGCTTTTCAGATGCTCGGCGAGATATGGCTTCGCGGCTTGCGGGGCCCACATCTTCTTCGCGAAGAACATGCGTCCGATGTAGCCCCATTCGTGGCTCTCCGGATCCATCTTCTCCATCGGATCCATGCGCAGGTTGAAGAGGTAGGGCACGCTCGGATAGCTCCGCTCGTTCCACCAGCTGCCTTCCTTTTTGACGCCGATGTGCATCTTCCAGTTGCCGACGCGAACCGCGGTGAGCTCGTTCTCGTCGTAATAGAAATAGGCCTTGCGCGCTGACTCCCTGGTTTTGCCGAGCCAGTGATCGAGCTGGTTGTAGCCGTCGAGGTGGACCTTGTAGCTCATGCCGTTGAGCTTGGTGCCCTTGGCCAGGTCTTCCTTCACGGTGCCGAGCCCGGCCGCCGCTGCAAGGGTGACGTACAGATCCTGGTGATTCTGTAAGGCGTTCGAGTGGCTGCCTGCCGGGATATGGCCTGGCCAACGTGCAAGGCAAGGAACGCGGACGCCGCCTTCCCAGGTCGTACCCTTCTCGCCTCTGAACGGGGCATAGCCGCCGTCCGGCCAGAAGAGCAGCTCGTAACCATTGTCCGTCGTGTAAATGACGATCGTATCGTCCGTGAGCTTGTTGTCATCGAGCCACTTCAGAAGGACGCCCACATATTCGTCGTGCTCGAGCATCTTGGCGCGGACGACATCCTCCTCGGCACGTCCTTCCGCCACCGCCTGCTTCACGTATTTTTCCTGGGGGTGCGACCAGATGTGGATCGCGGTCGTGTTGAACCAGCAGAAGAACGGCTTGTCCTTGTTGCGGTTCAGCCAGTCGATCGTCTTGTCGAGAACCTCCTTGTCGAAGGTCTCCATTCGCTTGCGCGTGAGCATTCCGGTGTTCTCGAACTTCTGCTTGCCGACACGGCCGAACACAGGATCCTCCGTCGGATCATCTTTCTCCGTCGCCCAGGCGTGGAAGACGCCGCGAGGGCCGTAGGTCTTCGTGTAGGCTGGATCTTTCTGTCCCGGATAATCGAGCTCTTCCGGCTCCTCCTCCGCATTCAGGTGGTAGAGGTTCCCGAACCACTCATCGAAACCGTGGACGGTGGGGAAGAATTCGTTGCGGTCACCAAGATGGTTCTTGCCGAACTGGCCGGTAGCATAGCCGGCCGACTTGAGGACTTCGGCAAGGGTCGGGTCTTCCTTTTGTATCCCTAGCTTGGACCCGGGAACGCCAACCGTCGTCATCCCGGTGCGCACGGGCAGCTGGCCCATGATGAAGGATGCGCGGCCGGCGGTGCAGCTCGGCTCGCCATAATGATCGGTGAAGATCACGCCTTCCTTGGCGATGCGGTCGATGTTGGGCGTCTCGCCCATCATCCCGTGGGTGTAGGCGCCCACGTTCCATAGGCCGATATCGTCACCGAAGATCACGAGGATGTTGGGTTTACCCTTGGACATGAGTCGCTCCCTCAGGGCAGGAGGGCATCCATTGAGCGTCCAGCGACGCTTCCTCCATCAGGGCTTTTGCGGAGTAGATAATGCAGCTCGCTGCGCCCGAGTTCAGCTGTTCGTCGCGCTCAGGTCCGCCTTCAATTCGAGCATGGGGCTTTGGCTTTCGCGTATCCCTCCGCCCGCATCGTCGATGTCGAAGATCACCGCATAGGAGATGACGGTAAGCACCAGGAGGACGCCAATCGCTCGGCGTCGGCGCGGTCCCATCACGTAGCCCAACGAGATTGCAGTTCCGACCATGTAGAAGAACACGACGACGAACACGCGGCGCGGGACGTGGGCCTCGCGAGCCGATCGCCGCGTCGAGGCCGTTTCGATGACCTGGTTCATCGAATCCATCGCCGCGGAGCTGATGTCGTCGCGCTGGTTGGCGATGGCGGCAAGCGTCGCGTCCCACAGCTGGCGTTGGAGGCGGTGAGTCTCGGCCAGAAGTTGCGGTACGTCTTCGTGCCGCGTCACCCCGCCCAGCCGGATTCGCACGTCGAGATAACGGAGCAATAGTCCATCGAGGGTTGCTCTATGGGGCTCCCCGAAGGTCTGCGCCCTCAGGTAGGCAGTGTGAATAGCGTTCGCCTCTTCGACCACGAGAACGCGGCGGGTCTCGAACCGGTCGACGGCGAGCGAGAAGGTGAAGCCGAGTAGCAGCGCCAGCAGGCCCACGACGCCTGAGATGATGTAGCCTTCCTGAGTGGCCGTATCCTCATCCGAAGGCGCGGGGTATCGAGCCTTGAGCCGTTCTCCGACGAAAGTCGCGCCAGCGAGAACGAGCAGCGTGAGAATGCCGATCAGCCAGGCGGGAAGCAGGTCGATCAGTATCACGGTCCGGTCAGAACCGCAGGAAGACGGAGCCGAATGAAATCACGCCGATGAACATGACCGCGTAAGCGACGAGATAAGTCGGCTGATGCATATAGCTGCCGCCGGTCCCGGCGATCGGGGCGAATGGTTCGCTTCTGAGATAGCGGACGGCCTGATGATACTGGATCGTGAAGATCAGCAGCGAGATCACTCCGGTGCCGATCAGGATCAGGCCGACGTTTCGGGGCATGGCCGGGTTGACCATATCGAATTGGCTGGGCCCCTTGACTGCCATCTTCTGAAAGAATTGTGCGACCGTGAAGCCGAAGCCGATGAGCGACACCGCTGTCCGGACGGCCGCCATCAATGTGCGCTGGAGGGCAATGAGAGTCCGCATCCAAGCGAAATGATTGCCGACGCTCGGCGATACATCGAAGCTCGGCTCCGGCATGCCGTCGCGTTAGCTTGCCTCCAGCACGGCAAGGTATCAGGGGTTCTACCGAGAGGGCGGAACACCGGTGACAGCCGCAGGAATGGCTCGAACGCTGCCGTTCTCGACTAGCGCACTCGCGTCCAAATCTGCGACTTGCAGCCAACGCCGGCAAACAGACAGCCGCGGGCGACGACGGTATTCTCATCCGTGACCGTGAAAACCTTGTTGAGATCGGGGACGAAGACCTTCCCCTTCCACACCTTTGGGCTCACCTCCCGGAACTTTCGGAACAGCTCGGTGCCGACGAGATTGCGGGTGCCTCCACGTGCCGAATCCGCTTTGGCTTTGTCATTCGCCCACACGACCGTGCCGCACCGGGTTTTGCCGCACGGATGGATGCGCACATGCACGCTATTCGAGGGATTGCGGAGCACGATATCCTCCGCAGGCTTCTGCGATAGCGCCGGGGCAGGCGTTACCAGGACGACTGCCGCACGGCCGACACCCGTTAGGCTGCTGAAGCCGTACATTGCCCTTCCGCTATCGGGGCACCGTCCCCCGGGCTCAAGGTCAGCAGTAGTAAACGCCGGCCGCGCAACGCCGCGCCGTGCGGCGTGCCACGCCGGCCACGCTGACCGGTGTCAGGGGACGCCCGACCCTGGCTTCAGCGGGGGAGGAGATCAGGCTGAAGACCTCACTCCCGGTAACGTCATTTGCTGCCTCCGAGCCAATGATCGCGACGATTGCCGCCAGAAGCACGATCCTCAGTTTCCTCGGCGTGCTCATTCCGCTGCTCC
Organism: Sphingomonas telluris; assembly: GCF_022568775.1. Classification (NCBI taxonomy): domain Bacteria; kingdom Pseudomonadati; phylum Pseudomonadota; class Alphaproteobacteria; order Sphingomonadales; family Sphingomonadaceae; genus Sphingomonas; species Sphingomonas telluris. Next base: position 2,057,111 of record NZ_JAKZHW010000001.1, read on the forward strand.
TATTCTGTAATTCTCGGGCAGATCGCTCGTTTCCTTCAGAGTCTCGAGATCCTTTGCATCCAGCTTGGTGGCACCCGCCGGGGGCTTGAAGCTGAAGTCACCCGCTCCACCCCCAGCCTTCCAGTCGCGGATGGTCATCGAAAACTCTGGAGCCTGATCGACCGTCTTGCTCGTGATAACGTAGCGGCACGGGTAGGGCGCTGCGCCCTGCGCGATCCAGATTTGCCAGTCGGTGTCCTTCGCGCGGAACGCGAGGTGATCGCACTCCTTGCCGTCGATCACGCCGCTGCCGAGATCCTTTACGTCCGTGACGTCCGTCATGAGCGCCTCGTAGACATTGGAACCCAGCAGATCGGCACCGGGTAGCTGCCGATGGAACTTGTCGCGCAACTGGTCGATCAAATTGTCGACCGTGCCAGGCACCTCTGCCTGGACATAGGCATTCTTGCCCTTCCCGTAGATGGACAATGTCTTCCCGTCGAAGACGGTCTCGGTGTCAGAGAAGCCGGACTTGCGGGTAGTGCGGAGCTTGTCCGGACGGCTCAGGTCAACGGTTCCAGACGTCGCGACCTGCAGCTTCTGCTTCTGATCCGTGACAACCTCGAACACGGAATCGTAGCTCAGCGAAATGTTCTTCTGCGATGCCAGGTAGTCGGACATCGCCTTGAGCAAGGCTTTCGCATTTTGCGTGCTTTGGTCGCTGGCAGGCGCAGTTGGTTCAGCTGGCGCCTGGCCCGTAGCCGCCTGTCCGCTCGCATTGGTCTGGGGCGTATTTTGCTCCGTCGGTTTGGAGCATGAGGAGAGGACCGGCCCGATTGCCAGGACTATTGCGGCAGCGGAAACTAGTCCTCTGCGCAGGTCGACGAGTTGCAAGCGGTGCATTCGAATTCCTCCTTGCCCCTGGGAACTCCGCACGTCCGCGCGATAGGCCTCAACAACTGCTGTTGCCGCCCCCGATCAATTAGGCGGAACCCGGAGGTATAACGGGTCATCACCCGCAGTAACGGCTCACGTAAGGCGTCACTCGCTAATGGCAGGAGTAGGTCGAGGGCTGCCGCTAGGTCCGCAAGCCAAGCAAGCGCCATTAGGAGGAGAACGGACGCCAATCACAGGATAATGGCGGAGACGGAGGCTGCCCGACTTCCTAGGGAAGCGAACACTAGCGAACGCTTGTTCCCTCAGAACTTACCCCGGCTCCCGAATTCGGGTTTTAATGGCAGCTTTCGACCCAAAGCTGCCATTAATGGTGTGCCGCCCTCGCTGCTCTATTTCGCGGGAAGAGGCACCACTGTGTCCTGAGCGTTCACGATCTGCCAGCAGTCTGCCCGCTTTACCCAGGTATCAGTCCAAACGAACTTGCCAAGCTTTCCGCCCTTCTTTGTCCAGGTCTCGCTGCCTTGGGCTACTGCCGTGTCCCCAAAGAAACGGACATGGACGTAGTCTGGCTTATTGCTGAGAAACTCGCCAGGGCCGGCGGCGGCCCACTTCACGGCGGTCTTCTTGTCCACCACTTTTCCATCCAGCACCCAGATGAAATCGTCGGCAAGTATTCGCTTCACGACTGAGGCATCGTTCGTCGCGACGGACTCGGCCCACGCGTCCTCGCTTTCGACGATGTAGCGCTCAACGTCCTGCTGAGTGATGAGCTCGGGAGCTGGGCAAGCTGGCGCCTCAGCAGGGGCAGTGCTCGCTTCGACCGGTGCGGAAATAACCAGAACGAATGGCAGTAAGGCAAGTCTCATGGCAGCCCCCTCAATCCCATTCTTTCCTAAAATAAAGAGCGTGCCAACTATGGGGTGGCGGCCGGTAAGAATGAGGCTCGCTAATGTCTACTTTCGACCCATTCCTGCCGCTAGGCGACGAGTGGCAGCCTTCGACCCATTGCGGTCATTCGATGGTTAGGACCCTGGCATCGAAGCCCGAATATCGATGACTAACTGCTGTAGCTCATCGAAGGTGCCGGCAAGTGCTGGGGTGTTGGTCCGGTGAAGCCACTGAAGTTCATTTTGGATACGGGTCAAAAGGTCCGCAATTTCCCCCGTCAGCTCGGAATGAAGCGGGCCTCGTTGTATCCCTGTCGACACTCGCGCCTCCACACAGGCCGCAGTCGCCTATCTATTACGCAACTTAACATGGATTGGGTAGCCGAGTCCTATAACAAATGAGCGGTCTAGCGCGGCGATTGGATCACTTGTCGTGCGAGAGCCGCACCATGAGAAGCTAAAGCCAGCGCATTCTCCGAGCGGGCAATCGCTTCTGCAGTTGCACCCTCTGACTTTTGAATCTCTATCAATTCTTCGAGGTTTGCGACTAGCGCTTCGAATGATTTAACGAAGGTGTAAATCCCGTCTGCAGAGCTGTCGTCCCGCACGGCAACCTCACGGCCAGTCAATTCAACAGGATGAGCCGGACGCCTTATCAAATCCCAATGGACCGCAAATCGGATATTCCCCCGACGGTGCTCCATGAGAGCCTGACGGTATTCGCCCTTCCGCCTTTGTAGGTGCTTTCAGCGATTACGAACCCGCGCTCGGAGATGCGCACCAGAGCGGAGGACCCAAAGGAGTCGCGTTTACCACCCTCCCCAGCCACGCGTCGTCTGGGTCCTTGAACCTCGCGAGCTATGACCTGCCAAGGTCGGAAGACTCGACCGCTCCGCGAGCAGGAATGGTCCGCATCCGTCCCCCCGATGCGATGCGGACCGTTTCCACTAAGAGGACACGCTTTACCCAAAGCTGCGGCGAGAAGAGGTGCGGCAGTTGTCCCCGATCTGAGGAAGGGCGGCCCCTCGTCAGGGGAAAGCTGACCCGACCGCTGCTGCATTCGAACTTGCGAAAACAACGCCGATGCAGCCAGCCACTCTCGACCGGCATTCGCCGGCACCTTTATCGAGGTCGGTAATCACGACGAGCGTTGCTAGGTGTTTTCAACGATTTAGAACCCGCGCCAGTGATGCAAGATAGCATGCGGACCCTGCGTCTTGCCTGCCCCCTCTTAGGCAGGACCGGTGCCTTGACGTCGCGGATTTGGATTCCCCTTTTAAGTCCGCGACAAAAACGACCCACATTAGGCCCCTTTAGGCCCGGTGTGGGTCGTTTCCTCCTTCTCCAATCGGTTGGGAGCATCTCGTCGTGGGTTTAGTCTGGGGGGCCCTCTTAGGAGCATTGATCGCTGGATCGGCAGTCTGGTGATGGGATCCTCCACCTCGGAAAACATCCTGCTGGACGTGATGGCGGGGCTTTTCGGAGCGCTCGCGCTCGAGCTCCTGCTGGCGAACAGCGGCGTCTTTGACAATCTCGCCGCGGCATACATGGGCGCAGTCGTAGCCCTCCTAATCCTTTCCGCCATTCGCCACCTCCCACACGGCGAAAGCCGATGAAGTCGGCTTCGGTCCGCGGGACGAGGCCAGCCGTTCCGATCGTGCTGGCAGACGATCATCATTCGATCCTGGCTGGTTTGCGCGCACTCATTGAGAGTTCCGGCCGCTTTGAGATCGTTGGAATGGCGCAGGATGGACGCAAAGCGCTCGAGCTTGTCCGCGAGCTTGAACCGCAGATCGCCGTCCTGGATTACTCGCTTCCCGAACTGAACGGGCGCGACCTGTCCGCAGCAATAAGACGTGACTGCCCCGGAACTGAAATTCTCATGTACACCATGCATGACCGCGGGGACATCATATCGGATGCGCTGAGAGCGGGGGTGAGAGGCTTCGTCGTGAAGACGGACCCTGATCATCACATACTTGCAGCCTTGGATGCGCTTGCTGTCCGTCGGCCCTATTTCTCCCCAGCCGTGTCTGACGCGGTGCTCGATCAGTGTCTGGAAAGCCAGCCAAAGCAGATTGCCGGAGGCCTCACTCCTCGCGAGCGTGAGGTCGTGCAGCTTATGAGCGAAGGATTGATCAACAAAGAGATCGCTCTCCGCCTCGGGGTCGCTATCAAAACCGTGGAGACCCATCGAAGCACCGCCATGCGCAAGCTCAAGATGCGCACAACTCCGGACGTCGTGCGCTGGGCGATACGCAACAGCATCGTCCAAGCCTGAAGATGTCTGGCTCGACTCTCGCCGACATTAGCTCCCCTTAGGGTGCCATACGGTCAAAAACCGATGCTACTCGTGCTTCGTCCGACGGTATTGGAGTCTACTAGACGGCACAGGGAGGACACCGTGCGACTGAGCATTTGCCTTCTTTCAGCAGCGGCATTTTTTGAGGCCACGGCCAGCGAGGCGGCTAGCATCCGAGACATCGAAACGAGCTGGGGCAGGTCCGGCGTAACCTACGCTGAGTATCGTTCCGACGCCGCTGCCTGCGAGAAGGAGGCCGCGTCGACCGAGATCGCCGGCACTCCCGAGGTCAGGGAGCTGGTCAAGGCGTCGAGAGCGCTCGACAACGTCTATGCATCGGCCTGGATGGCTTATCCGGCGGCCGCCGCGGGCATGGCATCTCCGACGGGTATCGTCAGCAGCGTGTCCAATCCCGGAAACGCTGCCCTCCGAGTTTCCCGGTCGTTCGCCGTCGAGGACAATATCCAGGATGTGAGGGCCATGCTGCAAAAGACGATGGACGCGTGCCTTCTCCGGCTTGGCTATCGGCAGTTTCGCCTCACTAGCGAACAGCGCGAGCGCCTGAAGAAGCTGCCGCTCCGATCGGCAAGGCGCCACCTGTATCTTCACGGGCTAGCCAGAGACCCGAACGTGCTGCAGGCGCAAGGCCTCTAGGCCGCGCTGGACGACCATTCCCACGGAGCTCGACGAGAAATGCTCTCGATCAATCGAACTGGTCCCTCCGGTCCAGCACATGGGTTTTTGCGGGTCGATCCTGATTCCTCGCGGTCCATCAGACGGTTAGCGATACGGACGGAGGTGTGGGGTGTCCTTTTATCGACTGTATTTCAGCGACGGCGAGGGCCACTTCAGTGGCGTTCGAGAGATTGAAGCGCACGGTGACGCGCAGGCCATAGGGAGGGCCGACCGCATGTCTCGCGGCTTCAGACGAGAGCTTTGGCGCGACCAAACGCTGCTCAAGCGCTGGGATGAGGGACAAGCCGGCCTCGAGGCCAAGCGGACTTAGGCTCTTATGAGCATCCTCATCGGGATGGCGCGGGTGGAACAGGCGCCCAATGCTTCACACATCGCACGCCGTGGCAGAGGTCCATGGTCAGCGGCCCCGCCCAATCCCGGGCAAAGCTGATTGCTGCTTCGTCGTTCTCGACCTGGAATTGAATAAAGCGGTCAATGCGCCCATCGAAGGGGTGCATGAGATAGAGTCGATAGTACGCTATCGGTTCCTCCAGAACCTAAGGCCCCACGCAACTGCATCGTGGCACGTTGTGGTATCTCAATCGTAAAGGCGAGCGCGGGCGAATGGCAGCTTCCCACCCAAACCGGCCGCTACATCCCTAGTGGCAGTTTCCGACCCATTCCTGCCATTGGCCCCGCCCGCCGTGCTCACGCATTGTGAGTCATCCTGGCCACTTCGCTGCCTCGGATGGTTCACGTAGATCGTGTACGCGCATTCGTGATATACTGCGTAGACAAAGTGCTGGTTGCGTAGGGAGGGCATTATGTTCTCGAACGAAATCGGCGATCCGCCAAGGCAAGAAGCCTCGACGGGCAACTCGGTCCGGTCGGACGAGCGGCGCCGCATCGCGCGTGAGCTTCACGACACGACATCCCAACTCTTGGTCGCTCTTCAACTGCAACTAGGCCACCTCAGGCATAGCCGCCTGCCCGAGGTCGAGTCACTGTTAGAAGAGATGGAGCAGGTCCTTCACGACATTCATGAGAGCATCAGGCAAGTCTGCCGGGAGAGCGGTGACTACGTTGAGATCGAGCGGACGCGAACGCGCATCGCGGGCCTCTTCTATTCGCTCGACCTGCCCCACCGACCAACTCGCTAGAATCAGCCTCCACCCGAAGCTGCTATTAGCGGGAGCCGCCGCGAAATTGGTAACGATCGGTCCGCTAGGGTGAGTCCGGATTTAGTCGCCCCGGGGGTACCTGATTATGCCCATGTCCCTTTAACGCGCCTTGGGACTATGATTTGTTGCCCTTCTTAGGAGAGGCCCATGCCTTTCGCCGCGGCACTTCGTGAATCATTGCAGGAGCGCGGCAGGGAAATTCCTGCGGAGTTCGAGCGTGGGGATAGCCTGGAGGACGTCCTCAATAGGCATCTCAGGACCGTCGAGCAGATGGGTGGGGATGACGTGTCTACATGCATTCTCCTGCTGAGTCCTGATGGGAAGCGCTTGTCGGTTGGTGCAGCTCCGACCCTTCCTGCGTCCTATTGCCGCCCCGGTGACAGCTTTGAGATTGGTCTATCCCATGGGTCTTGCGCAGCAGCGGCTTACCTCGGTCGCCCCGTCTATTCGGTGGACATTGAGACGGACCCAATATGGGCAGACTTTGGCGAGGTCGCGCTTCAGCACGGCTACAGATCGTGCTGGTCGACGCCGATCCGAAATCCGAACGGCGCTATCGTCGGGACGTTCGCCATCCTCCATCGAACGGTGGGCATGCCGACGCACGAAGAGATTGAAGCCATCGAAATGATTACCGGGCACGTCGCCGAAGCCATAATGTGGTCCCGGGGTTCGGAGTTCATAGCTAGACCCGACCGGCATCAGTCCGACGCGCCCAAGCTAAAGCTCGTCTCCAACAATCAAGAAGCTTGCGATCCCGCCACTCAGTTGGTGACTCTTGTCGAAAATCTCCACTCGAAGGCAGCGGATCTTGATCGTTGCGCAAATCGCGCGGAGTCCGACGCCGATGCGCACGCTCTAAAAAAGACGGCCGAACTCAGCCGGATGCTGATCGCCAACATTATGTTGCAAATCGAGCTTATCAGTTCCCGAAACTCAGCCCGGTGAGCACAACTCCACCCCGACGCACTGTGCTAGCTTCCATCTCGGATGGTCAGGGCCCGCGCCCCCAAGCACGAGCCCCGACGGGGAAATGGGTCAGGCGCTGCGGGATAGCTCGGCACGTGACCCGCCGGTTGTAAAAACGGACTATAATCCAATTCGCAATTACATTTGTTAGCAGAGCGCCAAACCTAGCTCGAAGATGACTTCGGCGCTGGCGGCGATCTTCCTGGGTGGCACGATTTCCCCGGCCCTCAACGAAACCAGCACTGCATCAGCAACGGCAGCACTTGTAAGTAAGCGTCTTCCGTAGCTCGCCCATTGGGGGAGCCACTCTCCATACGTGTCGGATGGTTGCTCGGACCACGCGGCCCGTGCGCGATTCTAGCGGGCATCTCCCCATCTCGACGCACGTGGCAAAGCCAGCCCTTCAAGTCGCAACCGTAGGCGAGTTGCATCTTCGCTGCGGCCAATCGTCTTCGCGATCTCACGAGCTGTCAGGCCCTCATTCGCGAGGCGCTTAAGCTCCTCGACAGCTTCCGGATTCCATGGCTGTCGATGGTTCGTCCTCAATGTCGGTTGCCGGCGGCGAGGGCCGCGCATCTCGAACAAAGTTCGTCATCGGACGGCTTTTCGGTCGTGCCGCTGTGAGCGCATGCGGGAACGACGGACATTGTTCGCGCCAGTGCCAGAGACCGTTCTTCCGGACGCCCGGCAAGCCACGCCGATACTCAGTCAATTCCGCCCCCCCCAAAGCTAAGCTATCTCAAGTGCATAGCACGGCTATGGTGTCTGCGTGCACCAACAAATGTTAGCAATTGGGCACTAACTCAGCTTCGTCAGGATGATGGTTCGGCGGGGATCCAAATCCTCTGCCAAGCGCTCTGCTCGCACGCCGGGAGAATGTCGTGAACCTGCCTCTGCCGAAGTATTTCAGGGACATGGCTGAAAGGTCTCGGGAGTTGGCCGTCCGCCTCGACGACGAGGCCACGAAGTCCCACTTGTTCGACGTCGCAAAGCAATATGATTGGCTTGCGGCACAAGCGGAGCTGGGTCGCCCAAAGGGGTCCTAGGACCCCAAGCTGACATTGCCAGAGGTACTTCGAACGCCCCTTGGGCCTCATGCAGGCATGCCCTGCAAAACTTACCGCGGTTTGACGAACTTCAGGGTCATGCGGTCGCTTTCGCCAATTGCGAGATAGCGGTCCCGATCCTTGTCCTTGAGGGCTAGGGAAGGCGGCAATCGGTTGTGTCACGCGGATTGGCGTTGACCTCGGATGTCGCGGCAAGCCGGAACCCCGCGGCCTCGGCCAGCGCCATCACCGTTGAAACCTTGATGTAGCCGCTGGTGCGCTCGAGCTCGGCGGTAGCGCTTTCCGGCAAGCGATGGTCAACGACGCCGAGTACTCCGCCGGGCTTCAGCATGGCGTAGGCCTGCCGGAAGGCTTCTGCGCTGTAATCCTTCTTGTCGTCACGGCGGTAGCCCATCCGCCAGTTGTGGACATTGCGGAAAGTGACGACGACATCGGCGCTGCCGTCGGGCACCTGCCGGGCATTGGCATCGAACGCGGGGAAGTCGGCGACCTCTTCGGCGACTTCTTACTCGTGCAAACGACCTGATCGTGAGCGTTCAGAATCAGAGCATCATCCGATATGCGGAAGCCCAAATCGAGGTGAGCTAGATTCACTCTGCTCGGGCTGGCGCTAGTGGCAGATTTCCACCCAAAGCTGCCGCTAGCGGCTTAGTGGCAGCTTTCGACCCATTGCGGACATTAGCGTGGAGCGGCAGAACTCCGGCATGAACTTCAGGGCGACTATGGGTGCGGCGCTGTTGGTAATGCTGACGCTCGGCTGCACGACGAAAACGGCGTCAGCTTCAGATGACCCGACGACCGGCCTAACTCTCAGCGGCTCCTCTTCTTCCATCAGCGCGTTTCTCGCTGCTGCCAAAGGCAGGCCAGAGAAATGGACAGTCGAGAAGCGGTGGTCGAAGTCGGACGGCACCCAGGCTGTCCGCCTGCAATGGCCCAACCGGCCTGGGCCTAGCGACGTCGGCTCAATCGTCGCGCTTGTTCAAGCCGCACAGGCGAATGGGCTGGTCATATCGGACACGCAGATCGTGGAAACCCAGCCCTAGGCCCGAGTGGCAGCTTTCGACCCATTCCTGCCACTCGCGCTAATGGCAGCTTTCGACCCATTCCTGCCGCTAGCGATGGAGGGCGTTCAAGGTCGGAAATCTATGAGAGAGGTAAGTCGCACGCTTGGTCGAAAGGTATGGACGGCATCCCTGATCGCTTCACCCGTCGACCGAGCCTTATGCCTTCCAACATGGCTTTAGTTTGGACTTCCGTCTCGCTCACTCGCAGTTGCTTCGCGATCTCTCGGACTGGCATTCCGCTCCAAGCCAATCGCCGAAGTTTCTCCAAGGCGATGGTCGTCCACCGCATGCGACGATGAAGCTTCATTCTGCGCTCCTGCGACGAGGCGGGAGCACGGTTGTCTCTCAGCCGCCGGCGCCCCAAGAAAGTGGCCGGTGATGCGCTTGTGAACTGCTGGTCGCCGGCACTGTTCCGACGGGCGGGTTGTTCCAATTCTCCCTGCCGCTACGTTACGATGGCAGCCTTCGACCCCCATTGCGGACATTCGGCTCGTCACTGCTTGGCCCAGGTCTGAGGCGCGTCAGGCAATCGAATTACGGCTGCTTCGATCCTGCGCCGCGTACTCGCGTGCCAATGCGATGAAGGCTTGGAACGCTGCGGAAGAATGTCGTCTGTTAGGATAGTAAAGGCAAAGAGGGGCAAGCGACGGCGCCCAATCTTCAAGCACTCGAACTAGTCGGCCATCTGCGATGTCCTCTCGCACGTCGGCCTCCATGAAGTAGCCGATGCCGACATTATTCAAAACGGCCATCCGCGACAGTGTGGCTTCATCAAGCGTGATCTGACCCTGCACGTCGACCTGTACGGTCTCGCCGCCCCTTTCAAATGGCCAACGATACAAAGCGCCATTGGGCATGCGGACTCGAATGCAGGAGTGTGAAAGGAGATCCTGCGGGACCTTCGGCACGCCATTGGTCTTAAAATAGTCAGGCGATCCCACGACAGCGATGGGCCGCGGACGACCGAGCGAGATCGCGATCGTATCGCTGGGTACCAGGTCCACGCTACGTACGCCCAAATCGAACCCGGCCGCGACGACATCGACAAGCCGGCCCTCGGTGACCAAGTCGATGTGAATTTGGGGGTACCGTTTCAGGCACTGGAGGATCAGTGGCGCCATGATCTCACGTGCCGCTGTTGCGAAGGCATTGATTCGCAACGTGCCTGAGGGCGTCTCTTGCTGCGCGCGAGCCGTGGTCATCGCCGCTTGAATGGCTTCGATGGCAGGACCGACCTGCTCGGCGAAAGCTCGCCCGGCTTCGGTTGGAGAAACGCTGCGGGTAGTTCGATTGAACAGGCGGACGCCTAGCTGCCGCTCGAGCTTGGCGATCGCGTTGCTCAATGCCGTCGTGGACATGCCCAGCTGGAGCGCGGCGGCACGAAATGATCTGCGCCTGATAATCTCCAGCACGGCCTCTAGTTCAATCACCGCTGGGCGCGACATAATTCTGCTTCTCGCAATACCGCATCACGATTTGTCCAGATTATCGAGACGCTGTCTATCGCTAAATGGATGTCCTCATCTTCGAGGAGCATTCGAAATGTCCGTTGAACTGCCAAAGCCCATCGCCCAATTCGTCGACGCGAACGCAAAGCTGGATCTTGAGGCGATGCTGAGTCCCTTCGAGGCCGATGCGGTCATCATCGACAATGGGCATCGCTTCGAGGGCCAATCTGGGCTGCGACGTTTGTTCGAGGAGTCCGTGCTGCCCGTAAAGGCGATCTTCTCGCCGGACACCCTCCGAAATGAGAATGGGCAAGTCGTGGTTGAAGGTCCCGCCCACGGAGACTTCAAGGGAAGTCCGCTCCGCTTCACCTACCGGTTCACGCTCGTCCACGACTCCATCAAGGCTTTGGAGATCTCGCTATGAGCGCCGAGGCTTATCCGAACGAGTTCGCAGGCAAGCGCGTCCTAGTAAGCGGTGGCAGCAAGGGTCTGGGCCGCGCGACAGTCGATCGCTTCCTAGCCGGAGGCGCTCAGGTTATCACTGCTGCGCGCCGGACGCTGGAGCCGATCGAGGGCGTCGAGTTTGTCCAGGCTGATCTGACTACGGCCGAGGGCGGAAAGGCCCTCGCTGATGCTGCAATGGACCGGATGGGCGGCGTCGACATCCTCGCTCATGTGGTCGGCGGCTCAACGACGCCTGGCGGCGGCTTCGTTGCGTTGACTGACGAACACTGGCTCTCCGAATTGAACCTCAACCTCTTGGCCGCGGTTCGTCTCGATCGTCTCTTGATCCCACAGATGGTCGAACGGGGCACGGGCGCGGTCATCCACGTCACGTCGATCCAGTCTGTGCTGCCTCTGCACGAGGCCACAACTGCATACGCCAGCGCCAAGGCTGCGCTCCGGACCTACAGCAAATCGATCTCTAAAGAACTGGGCCCAAAGGGCGTCCGGGTAAATTCCGTGTCGCCGGGCTGGATCATGACAGAATCGATCGGTGAGTTTCTGAAGCGGCTACAGGCGGCAAACGGCGGCACGATCGAAGAGGCGCGACAAGCGGTTCTGGACGGCTTGGGCGGAATCTCGATCGGACGCGGAGCCGAGCCATCCGAGGTTGCGGACCTCATAGCCTACCTCGCCTCGAATCGTGCCACCGCAGTCCACGGCGCCGAATTTGTGATCGACGGCGGCACCGTGCCGACGGTGTGATCGAGAACTCCCCAGGAGAGCCAACAATGCGCAGGACTCTTACCAATATAGCCGCCGGTCTTCTCGCCGCTGCATCTGCCGTCTCGGCCGGTCCTGCGGTTGCCCGTGGCGCGACGGAGCCCGCCAGCAAGGCGGCCGCCGTCCGTAATGTCGTCCTCGTTCACGGTGCCTTCGCCGACGGCTCCGGCTGGCGCGGCGTGTACAACGATCTGACCGAGCGAGGTTACCGGGTCACGGTGGTCCAGAACCCGCTTACCTCACTGGCCGATGACGTTGCGGCCACCCGGCGCGCGCTCGATCGGCAGGACGGTCCCGCCATTCTTGTCGGCCACAGCTGGGGCGGTACGGTGATCACTGAGGCCGGTGAACATCATCTCGTCGCGGGCTTGGTCTACGTGGCGGCACTGTCGCCGGATGCCGGCGAAACGACTGCTCAGCAATACGACGGCTATACCAATCCGCCCGAGTTCGTCATCGAGACTGCCGCAGACGGCTTTGGTTACATTAAGCCGGATGGTTTCAAAGCGGGCTTTGCCGGCGACGCCAACAATGCCGACGCAGCCTTTCTTCGTGATTCGCAGGTACCCATCCGAATGAGCGCCTTTGGGGAGAAGCTGACAACCGCTGCCTGGCGATCGCGCCCGAGCTGGGCAGTCATTGCAACTGACGACAAGGCTTTTGATCAGCGCATGCTAGACGCTATGGCCAAGCGGATTGGCGCGCGAGTCACGAAAGTGAAAGCCAGCCATGCCGTCTTCCTGACGCAGCACGAGATCGTCGCTGATGTTATCGATGCGGCCGCTCGGGGAGCTTTCGCCACGACTCCATCCAGATGAAGTGGCCGCTCGCGACCTTCCGATATTGTCGGCTTTCCACCCATTCCTGGCGGTAGCGTGATGGCAGGTTTCGACCCATTTTTGCCATTCCGGTTTAGGATCGACGCCTCCTGACTCTCTGCCCGGGAGAACGACGCCTCTTTGGTGCCCGCGGGCGTGGAGGCTGCGAAGGACGTAGGACGTCTTCCGCTAGCGGCAGGTTTCGACCCAAAGCGGAGATTGCATCAGGTGTCCAAACCGCCCTCGACGAACACCTTTCGCGACTTCCAGTCTTCTTCAATTTCCGCAGCTCGGCGATCATAGGCCGTGGCCATTTGGAGCAGTGCAGCCCTGTCGCGCGGGTCCGGCGTGATGGCTGCCGACTGCCGGCATCGTGTTGCCAAGGCCCTGTATCGCGTCCCGGGTCGTTCCATGGCTCCTCCGTCGCAGTCGCGAAAGGCGGCCTGGACAGAGGGGGTAACCAAAATCCAGGCCGCCACTGCGCCGAGCGACGCGTGGCGCAGCTGATTTAGACTATGCCTTTGTTATGACTGGTGAATTAACGTGCGCCAACGTTCGTTGACGCGGCGATAAGTGAGGAAGAAGGCGACCCATCCGGAGCGAGCGGGACCGCCTTGTTGTCTCAATGCGCGAGTCCCGACGTCCAGTCCTCGAACGCAGCCTTAAACTCGGGGATGCCTCTTGCGTCTCGTATTTTGTCCAGGAGAATTTTCTCGTCGCCAGGATCTAGGCGCGCATCAAATTCAACACCTCGTTCGTCTCCATCTTCCCACTGAACGGTGCCAAACGTCACAACGCCATCGAGGCTGATGAAGAAGTCCGACCATTTGCCGGGCAAGTCCTTGCCGCGCAGGCGAGCCCCTGTCGCAGAGACATCAACTATGACCGCTGAGCGGGTTCCTTGCATGGTCGTTAGCAAGCCGACCAACGGAGCCGCTGAACGCGGGGCAAAGCGACGGCCGCCACCTTCGCTTTTACCAAATGTACTCATCACTCAAGGCCCTTTTACAACAGGCCCCCACGCCAAGCTCGGGTTAGCCCGATCGTGCTTAAGTCCGATTTGCTGGACATGGTTCAGAAGTCGTTATTTGCCTCAGATTGGTTAGCGGATTGCCTCTGCCGCTTCCGTCACCCCTCTCTTGCAACTCCGACAACGTGCACTCCGATGGCTGACTGGCACGTACCTCTTGCGTTCGCGTCGCCGTTCGCGTGGATCTCTCCTGGGGGTCAATCCCGACTGAGCTCCTACTGCTGGCTCATGATCTGCCGCACGGCGGACTCAACATCGCTGATGCGGAAAGGTTTGCTCATGACGGGGTGTTGAGGCATGCGCGAACGCGCCGCGTCCACTCGCCCCGTGATGAAGATGACGGGTATAGGATTGTCCGTGCAGATAGTCTGGACCGCGTCGATCCCCGAACCGGGCCTCAACTCCACGTCTGCCGTGATCAATTGGGGGCACCTTTCTCGAGCCGCGGCGACTGCCTCGTCGAATGACACTGCGAAATGAAAGGAAGTGAACCCGCACTCCCGAAGGACCTCCTCGATCGCGATCGCGATCAGGTCCTCGTCCTCGATGATTAGGGCGTGCATGCGTCGCTCCGCCGAGGACGAGGGGTGCGATTGCACGCCAGCAGCGGTTCTCGGTGGCGCCGATGGTGATAGCTAAACTCCCCGCAGCGGCGAACAGGCCAACTTTATTTAGGTTAGCTTTGTCGCGGAACGGTGTAAGGTGGCCGGACCACCGGACAATCGCAGGCGCGGCGGTGGCTGAGAGAAGTGCGACGCTCCCGCCGAACGGAGCAAATCCATGAAAGAGTTTTCCGATCTTGCCCAGGCGCAGGCGCTTGCGCTGGCTATCGTCGATACCTTGCCTGAGCCGTTCCTCGTCCTCGACGACTCGTTGCTGCTGCTCGCCGGCAGCCGGTGCTTTTATGAGGTCTACGGCGAAAACCCCGCTCACGCCCGCGGCCGCTCAATGTTCGAGCTGTCGGGAGGACAATGGGACATCCCTGGCCTGCGGCAACTGCTAACGGCAGTTGTGGACGATCGGACGAGCATTGAAGGGTTCGAGTTCGAGCGCGTTTTTACTGGGCTCGGCAAGCGCACGCTCCATCTAAACGCCCTGCCCATTCGTGATGAAAGCGGATTGGGACGGATGGTGCTCGTCGCCATCAAGGACATAACGGAGCGTCGCGTTGCCGAACAAGAAAAGCAGCAATTGCTGGAGCACGCCGAAGAACTACTTGAGCAGCAAACAACGCTTCTGCGCGAGATGCGACATCGGATCGCCAACAGCCTCCAGATTATTGCCAGCATCCTCCTGCTGAAAGCCGGGGCAGTAACATCCGAAGAAACCAAGAACGAGCTTCGTGCGGCTCATCAGAGGGTGATGTCGGTGGCTGCGGTGCAGAGCCACCTGCAGGCGTCAGACGGCATAGAGCAGATCGAGATGGGGCCCTATCTTACGAAGTTGAGTTCCGGCCTCGCCTCATCGATGGTGGATCCACGGCAACACATTGCCATTGCCGTCAGTGCAGATCCGGGCGTGCTTCCCACCAGTCACGCGGTGAGCATCGGTCTGATCGTCACCGAACTCATCATCAACGCGGTAAAATACGCTTTTCCACACGCCCGTTCATCAGCGAGTATCTTAGTGACGTTCGAGATCGCAAAGTCAGACTGGAAGTTAACGGTCGCGGACAATGGCTCAGGCCGTCAGCAGGCAAACGAGCCGAGCGCTGTGACGGGGCTGGGAACGGCTCTCGTCGCTGCCTTGGCTAAGCAGCTTAAGGCTCAGGTCTCGGAAACCTCCTCAAACAAGGGTTTGGCTGTCTCGGTGACGAAAGCGACCTTTGAATCCCGCTTGCCAAAGGTGGCCTAGGCGCTCGTAACCAAAAGACGCCCGGCCGAAGCCAGGCGTCTCTCACGCGACAAATTATCTTGCTGAGGGCGGTAGGTCCAAGAGGGCTAGGATCATCTGCGACTGCCGATCGATCTGATAGATCCGGCCGTTGTCGTAACCGTAATAGACCCGAGCGTCGTCGATATACTGGGTGCGGTACTCGGGGGGCAGACTGACCATGCTGGGGGCAATGTGCTGGCCGATCCTCGCGTCGCCGTCGAAACGATCGCCGGAATGCAAGCCGGCAAACCGAGCATCTGGCGCCCAATGGCCGTTGACACTCCCACTTTCCCAATTTGCCGTCTCATTGCGGAAACCGTTATGAGGCCGGCTCGCATCTCGGATGTCATTGTCGAGGGCAGTGCTGCGCCGCAGCAGCTCAGCGTGCTCGCCACCGCTTATCCCGTTCGGGCTGAGCCGTCGCTCAAGGCGCACCAGTCGCCTCAGCTCCTCGCGAAGGCTGATGCTTTCGCGCTTTGAGATCGTGCCCTGGCTGATGCCCGCTTCAAGCTGAAGCTGAAGCTCGCGGCTGTAGGTGCGGCTATGGCCCCACTGCGCGGCGTAAGGCGCTTCCGGTGTATTGCTGTAAGTCGGTTCATGTGCCCACTGTGCGGAGCCAGGCGCGGCCACGGAAAGGCCGGCGACGGCTGCCATAGTCATGTAGATCGGTCGCATTGAATTTCTCCTTGGGTCCCCTCGTGGGGGCGCGGCTGGTAAGCAGATCGAACTGCCGCAGCATTGAACGCAGAGCGGAGGCGACGATCGCCTCCGCCCCAGTCCTCGTTAGATGGTTTGCAGGTTCAGCGCGCAGCGCTGGCGCTGGCTATTCGTGCCAACATCATACGAGAGGCGCTGACCGACGGTGGGGACGGTATTCTTTTCCGAGGAGAAGGCGCCGCGCTCAAAGCGGAGCATGTCGCCACCGGTTTCCGGCTTGATCTCGCCGTGGCCCTCAACAGTGTCGAACGAGCTGACGGTTCCAAAATACTTCATGGTGAGTTCCTTTGTTGGCACGCGCCGGAAATGGCGCTCTGCCGCTAGGAGACGTCAAGGATGGAGAGAGGTGCGGCTTAGCGCCCGAAACCGTCGATTGCGACTGGTAGCAGCGAAGAAATAGACGCTATTGGTCAGGTAAACAAGCCCTTGACTAAATATAACTCGCGCAGCTCTTCTGAAAGTCTGAAATAACCGCGATTAGAATGATTAGTAAACGGTAATTAACCGTTGTCTCATTTCGTGATTTGCGAAGGAGAATAGTGATCTCTTTCAGCATCTGCGGTGAGACAATAAATCGCAGCCACAGCGAGCGCGCCTTGCCAGCTGCTGATGTAGAAGAGTGGCACGAAGGCGAGCGTCAGCAACAAGAGAGCGAGATCATATCGGTTTAAGGTGTTTATGAGACCTATGCGCGGCCGCGGGTCCGGGCCAGTGCCTTTCGTTTCGGAGGGCGTCCGATGCTCAGGCGTGACAGGCCTCTTTGTATGTGTCGAAGCTCTTACCAGTGGAATCCTGCCAGCGAGCGCTTCCGTCCGGAGCGGTCACTCGTCGGGGTAAGCCTCTTCCACTTAGGCCATTCGACCATTTTCTCAGGAGCCGTTTCAAGTAATTCATCAATTGATTACTCCGCAGGCTGATGAGCCCGCCGGCAGTCGTCGGTGCATCGACACATAGCTTTGAAATCTAGGGCGACCCGAAAGCCGCCCCGCTGGTTTCCAAACTAATTTTAGGATGAGATCGTAGTTTCGGTGAGGGTCGCGAGCTCCGGTTTCGGTAGGCCGGTGGCCTGAATCTCTGTCATCAACTGCTCCTTTCGGGCAGCCAGCTCACTCCCCAGCGCGTCCATATCCAGACCGGCTTTACGAGCCTGGGCAAACATGCCCTCCAAGCGCTGTTCTTCCTCTTCTACGTGATGTTCGATCTGCTCCTGCAAAACTTTTACCTTAGCGTCGTAGTACTCGTCGGACGGCTCACCGCCTTCAATCTCGGCGATCAGGACCTTAGCTCCGTCATGCTCGACGTAGGCCTCACGCATTAGGTCCTCTTCGACCTTTCCCTCACATGCCGGATAGAAAATCTCTTCTTCGATCTTCGCGTGCACAGTCAGCTCAGCACAAATTTGCAGCGCCAGTTTCTGCTTCTTCCCATCGCCGCTTGATTTTTCGAATTGCTCGAACAGGTCTTCGACACTGCGGTGATCCGCCTTCAGCAAGGCAATCGCGTCCTTGGGCTTATAATCCGGCATATTGAAATTCCCTTCGGAATCTGAACCAGTTGGGCTGCTAGCCGTTCCTCTTAAGAGTCGTTCGCAGGGCACACGCCGCGGACCAGGAAGTGCTCCGGCCCCTATCAACGTCTGCTTCGTGTCAGCTTTCCACCCATTCCTGCCGCTAGGCGACGAGTGGCAGCCTTCGACACGTTGCAGACATTAGAACGAGCCACCCGCTTCTGATCCATGGGCCCACCGAATCCGGGCTGGCAGGTCGCTGACGCCATCCAGCCGGATCAGGACTCGTTCGCCCAGGTTCGGCCTCAGAGTAACTAAGAGGCGGAAGCCGCGGTCGGTACATTCGGTGACTGTGACGGGATCCTCTGAACCATCCTCCCGTACGAGCTGCGCGGAATGCCGAGTTCGCGGATTAGCTCGGAACGCATCCAAGATTCTGTGGGTGATTGCCATGGGCCATCCTTTGAAGGGGCAGGAGCGTGTCACGCCCCTGCCGGAACATCGCGCTAGAGAGCCCGCTCGGCCTGATCAGCCGCTTGCGCCAATTGTGTGGAATACTCGGCCCCTTCGATGGGTTGTGCCGCTGGCTCAGTCTCGACCGACTGAAGGTTCACGGCGCTGCTCTTGCCGCGGTTGTCCTGCTCCAGATCGAACGAGAGGCGCTGGTTTTCGCGCAGGCTGCGCATTCCGGCGCGTTCCACCGCGCTGACGTGCACGAACGCGTCGCTACCGCCGCCATCCTGCTGGATGAAGCCGTAGCCTTTGGAGTCATTGAAGAACTTTACGGTGCCAATGGGCATGTCACTTTTCCTTCTATTTTGAGCCGGGTTTCGGCCCGAGGCGGCTAGGAGTGCGAGAAGGAAAAGCAGCGCCGAGAAGCGCTGGAAACTTTCAATATTCGACTGATAGCTAGGCTTCCGTAGGCTGTCGGTAGGTAGTTGAAAAGTGGTTGCGCTAAATATTTCTTAAGAATGCTTACTGGTAAATCTTTGCACTCCGCGTATATATATTTTGCTACGGTCGGTATCGACGGTTGTAAGCGGAGGGTTTGTTTCGCTTTTTCCATCTTTAGCGCCTCCCAGCCCCGGAAGTTCGATCAAGAACCTCTCGGCAAGTAGGACAAAATCCATGAAATATTTCGGCACCGTCAAGTCATTTGACGAGACAAGTGGCCACGGTTCGATCTCGCCGGACACAGACGGCCCCGATCTGAGCTTCGCGCAGGTAGGGTCCTGGAACCGAGTTGCGCCGCCCCGTGTCGGTCAGCGCCTGTCATATGACCTTCACCACGCGAGCGGGCAGCCAAACGCTGCGAACGTCGCAACAATCTAAGCAGGCGTGCCCGGCGGCGAGCGTGATGCTCAGCCCCGTTTTGGAGTTTTTTCATGACCGACCTCACCGCCCGCGAAAGCGCTCGAACTGCCATCGTCGCCTCCTTGCTGACGCTCGTCATCATTGGTTCGGCATTAGCCGTCGCGTTCAGATGATTGATCGCATCCATTATCGCCGAAAGGTATCTTCATCGTGACCCCCAGTGACCTGCCTCCCGCCACTGATTCGGCGCCGCCACGCAACGTGAAATCCATCCCCGCCAGAAGGCGAACACTCAAACTTCCGGAGAACACGGTCCAGGGTTGCCGCGACAGAGCAAGCGCGGACCTTCTGGAAGCGGTGACTGTGGTGACGGCGAACCAACGCCGGCGCCTCGAGCGCAGCGCCGAAAGCTGGACGGTCCGGGCTGCCTTTTTGGACCGGGTGAACAAGAGTTTCGACAAGCGGGATGCGATCGACCGCGCGCACGAACAGTATGAGAACGATCAAGTTCGGCTTTAGGAGCGCTGGCAGGCCGGTCTTCGGGGGCGTTTGCACTGCAGGAGAACAGAAATGAGTGGTTCCGAAGAATCAGGCCGCGCGCGAATGGAAAACGAGGGCGGACCGCCTCCCGCACGGCGATCAAGCGAGGCCAGCATCAACGACGAACTCGCTGCGCTCGGCATCTCATGCATTCAGACCAGAACTTTCGAATGGAGCGGCTATCGATACACGAATGCCCACGACGCCATCGCCGCCGCGAAACGGGCAGCGTCTTAATGAGCCGCGCAGTTTTCCTCAACATGAGCGAACGGGATATCATTCTGCACTGCGAAAGCGCGAAAATCGGCGTTTCCGCCATCGGCAGATTGCCGATGGGCGGGACGCGGCTGGTGTGCATGAGCGTCGCGGGTGCCGGGCAGATACGCCGCGAGCTGAAGTCCCGCCTGATGAAAGCCGATCTCGCCACAGAACGGCACGGGCCGGGAGGCGATTTTGTGTCCAACGCCTGAGAGCGCGAGCGACGGGCCATGAGCTATAGCCGACGAGCACGATGTAACCCACATCAGCGTAGAGCAATGAACTAGGTGCTAGGCAGACGGCATCGCTGCTCCCGACTGGGCAATGCAGCGCCTGAGAGACAAGTCGTCGCGCTCCCGCCCGATCTCAGGGGTATGTGCAATGTTCCCGCATGAGAGCGCCATGTTCCCGAATGACAGCGAGTATTTCCTCGAGCGCGCGATCACGGAGCGCCAGATGGCGAAGGCCGCCATGCACCCCCGTGCAATCGCGGCCCATGAAGAAATGGCTCAGCGATACGACGCGCTCCTCGAGGCGCACATGCGACCCAGTCTTCACGTTGCGGCTTAGCCGGGGACTGCGGCCGCTGCCAACCGCTCTGTCTGCTGGCGCCGCATCCCAGCGCGGCCCGTCAGGGGCGCTGTCGGTGCCGGGCGATGTAGGCAACGAGAACCGCGCCAACTGCGACTAGCGCGATCAAATATCCATATTGGCGGAGAGCCTCATTCATTTCAGGCTCCATGGTCCTTAATGCTGCGTCTCACAGCGTCATCCAAAGCCTCATCTTCAGCCCTCGCATCCTCGTCGCGCTTCTGTTCCCGCTCCTCAACGCGCTTCTCTCTCATTTCGCGCGGCACTGCGCCGTGAGGTTTGCGCTCCGACATGTCCATCTCCTGCTCTCCGCAGTCGATCGATCCGAGCCATTGCGCAAGGATCTCCGCGACCTGCTCACTGGGCCCTAGGTTGTGGCACCACATCTGGCGACCTGCGGCGAGCAGATCCAGACGAAGCCGTCCCCATTCAGGGCCGTAGCTTGCCGCCTCTATGTCTGCCCACCCCCTATTTGATCCTCCGCATCGTTGAGTGGATTGGTCTTGCCCAGGGTGCGGCCCGGATCGAGATACCAGACCTGCCGTGTGGCCTCGCCCTTCTCGAAGAACAGTGATCTCGGGCCGCTCTTTGCCGCCGAATGGCGGGTTAGCGAGCACCACGTCGACGCCCGCATCAGGATGCCAAATGGTTGATGTCCGACGGTCAGGAAGAGATGCCTCGCAAAGGAAACCGGCCGATCCACATGCGCCGTCGTAAATGCGACCCCGAAGCAGTCCAACGACCCCAGCGGTGTGCTGCATCGATGATCGGCGAGTACGTTCGTCCAGCGAGGTCTGCTTCTAGCGCCCGCTCGTTCTCGAGGTCATCCAGGTACTTGAGAAACAGAAGCCAGCGGTTTGTTCGACGTAGTCCAGCTCTGTGGTGCAGCCTTCCTCTTTCCAGAGGACGTCATCAATATTTCGGAAAGTCTGTTCAAACACGCGGAACCCCCTTGGCGAAGTCCGAATCCTCGCGAACTCGCCTGTCGGCACAATCAGCATGAGGGGCCTGCTGCCTGCAAGGCCTTCAGAAGCCTCGCAGCTTGCCGGCGTGCTCGGACCGCCCCTTTGGTCCACCCCCCGTGACGGTATGCCCCGTTATCGGTGCCGATTGGCGCCCCCGCTCCGTCTGCTCCGCCGTGAAGACGACACCGCGTTTTTCCCGTGATCGCTGGGCATTGGCAGGGCGTGCCCTGACGCGTGCGGGCTAAGCAGCGCTGCGCAGCTCTCAGGTTGGCTAACCGCTTTGATTTCCGCTGCTTGCGCTCCTCTTGGTCCATGGGGTTGGTCCCCATTTTCGATATCCCCCTGGTGCAAATCAATGTGCCTGTGTTCATGCGTCGATGTCTTGCGGACGGTGATGCGCTGGCGGGTCCCCTTACCCTTGAGCCGCGCCATCGTTTCGAGTTGCATTGCGTAAGTGCGCGCGAGTTTGCCGGCGATCGCGCAGCTACGTGGTTCTGGGTATCCGTTGTTTAGGGCCTGGGCGCTCAGTTTTAACTGCATCAGGTGCACCGCCACCATCTGAGCCGCGAGACATGCCTCGGCCTCGTTGCGTGGGCGCAAGCTCCGAACAATCTGAATCGCGGCCCTCAACTCCCACTGAACGGGGTTCCATGTCTGCTGATCCCCTCGCCATTCTGTCGAACAGAGATGCGAGAGTTGCGTCGTGAATGCGTGGAACGCAGGAGCGGATCGAGTTGCGAAGGCATCGAACAACAATGCCTCCCAGTCGTCATGGTCCTCGATATGGTATGGCGACTGAAACTCCCAGGAACCGTCTGTCTGTCCGATCTCAATCTCCGGGGTTGCCGGACGCTTCATCAGCCGATCCGTTGCCTTCGCGCTCAACTTCTTCAGGACCGCCGACATCCTCGGTCTTTCGCGGGCGCCATCACCGTCTAACATCAACTACTCCCCAGTATTCATGGCTTTGGAAGGGCTCAGCGCTCCGGGCATAGGACGACTACCCCCGCCATTTGGCGAAGGCAGTCCGGCCTATGCCCACTTCGTTCATGGCTTCGGAGCCGGGACGAGCGACAAAGGCGCTTCTGGTCTGAAGGTAGCCAGAAACTCGGTGGTTGCTTTCGACGCTGTCCTTCGCGCCGCCGGCCGCCCCTCCACCTTTCGGACTGGGCTTGCCACTATGACCGGACCCCGCTGGTATGGCGTGTCGTTCCTGCTGCCAGCGTTTCTAGCCTCCCAGCAGGAACCTCACGATTTCACATGCTGCGCGCCACGCGAGGTGAGCCTTCGACTAGGCGTTTCACGCTTACCCACGTGATCCTTGTCGACCGGCCAATCTTGAAGGCTTCAAGCAAGCCTTCATTGATGAGTTCGTATCCGCGCGTGTTGCCTACGCCGATAGCGGCGAATGCGACTTTGGGCGGGACGGCAAGAGGCTCCTCAATCAATATTCCCTCCAGTTCAGACGCAGGGCCAAAGCCCTTCGAACTAGAGCGAATTATACGGTATCTCGCCGGTCGCCTCTAAAGGGGTTAGTCGGGGATCACGCCTGCTGCGAATGTCACCCTGAACATCTTATCGCGTCGACGAGCCTCATCGAGCACGCCTTCCAAATCGGGCGTTGCTTGCTCCCCAAAGGCCATGGAGACAATGCGTTGGTAAAAGTCTGGCCATGGCCCCAATGACTTCGTTCCGGGCCAGGTATTCACGGTTGGCTCCTGACCGAACGCTGACTGATAAATTGGTGAGAGGCACTGCGCTCGGAATATCCTTTCCTCCCGTTGCTCGGCACGTCTCCAGTTTGGGACTTGGGGTTTCAACTCATCGGCTGACCGTCGCAACAGTCCCGCCAGTGCCTCGACATGAGAAACGGCTTCCCTGAATTTTCCATATTCCGTCGGCTCACCGATGCTTATTCCGTCGACCTCGACGCCCCCTTCGCCGGTCCAGCGCCCGAAGGCATGGTCCCATATGGCGCTATCAGCGGCATCCGATCGCTCGACGAGTGCGGCCCATAGCTTGGCGGCCTGAGTGGATAGCTTGAGCAATTCGTCTCGCGTATCAGCGTTGGAGGGGCGCTCCGCACTTTCGTCGGCCGACCTAAGACTGGTGTACAGCGCCCCCTGAATAGCTCGGGCAACCCATTTGAGCTCGCGGAGCGGGTCCAAACGAAATCCGGCCAAGGCGGTCGCTACGGCTGTCTGGGTGAGTCTCGCGATGCGCGGTTCGGTAAGGAGGAGCTGCGTGAACAGATCATCTTCTCGCGTGCTGGATGTCACGCACGACTCTCCGCCAACGAAATGATGTTTGACGATTTGTTCGTCACGAAGGACGCCCACGCAGGCATGAGCTTGTCTCTACGTTGTTCGAAAAAAGTCGTCCGCTTGTAGGCGCTCTCGGTGCGGTTGGGGTTGGTGTGTGCCAGTGCGGCTTCAGCCCAAGCATCGGCGAAACCCGTTTCCGCGGCCCAATCGCGAAACGCCGAGCGGAAACCGTGCACAGTGAATTGATCTCCGCCCGCAACTCGAAGCGCTTTGGCGAGCGTGGCATCGCTCATGAGCCCGTTCAACCCGGGGAAAACCAAGTCGTTCGGCTTGCCAGGAAATGCTTCCCGAAGGTCTTGCAGAACTGCGGCTGCGGCTGGAACTAACGGGACGATGTGTAGACGGGCGGTCTTCGAATTCTCTGGGGGTATCCGCCACTCGCGCGCTTCCAGGTCTACATCGCGCCACCGTGCCTTGCGAACCTCGCCTGAGCGCGCCGCGGTCAAAATGAGGAAGTGCAAAGCCTTGCGTCCTACCGAAAAGTCGCTCGCTTCCAGCTTGCTCATGAAAGTGGGCACATCCCTGTAGGGCATGGCAGCAAAGTTATTGCCCTTAGGCTGCTTGATGCCGCTCATTAATTGAGCGAGTGCGCGCATCGGCGCTTCCGACGATCGCCAGCCTTTCCCGTGCGCGTAATCCAGAACCACGCCAATTCTCTGACGGACGCGTCGGGCGGTCTCGCCTTTGGAAAGCCAGATTGGAAGTAGCGCCCGGTGCACCGTGGCTGCATCGATCTCATCGACCTTCAGTTTACCCATCGTGGGAAAGGCATAGGCTCGAAGTGTGTTGAGCCACTGATCGCCATGCTTTCCGTTTCGCCAAGACTTTGAGACTTGTGCGTGATACTCCTCCGCGACGTCTGTGAAAGTCGGGATTCGCTCTTCTTCTTGACGCCACTCGGCGGACGGGTTGATGCCGGCTTTTGCGAGTTCCCGACCGATCCGGGCCTTTTCCCTCGCCTCTCCAAGCGTCAGTGAACGTCGCTTGTGAAGAGGTATCGCCACATCAATCGGCGCCATAGCCACCGATCCCAAGCCGAAGTCCTGTCGACGACCCCGGTGTTGAACTCGGAGCACCCATGACCTCGATCCACTCGGCTTAACGAGGAGATAGAGCCCTTTCCCATCAGAATGCCGGCCGGGCTTAGCGTTCAGAACTTGCTTTACGGTTAGGGCCATCCGCATTCCCTCGCCTATTACCCCAATATGCAGCGGCTATAGGCGAAGGTCAACGAACCCCAGTGGCGGAACATCGCTAGAACGTTGGCGGATTACCGGGCTAATCTGAACTGCCGCGAATGGCGACGGATGACGTCGTGGCGGAGACGGAGGGATTCGAACCCTCGGTACGGGAATCCCCCGTACGGCGGTTTAGCAAACCGCTGGTTTCAGCCACTCACCCACGTCTCCGGAAGCGGCGCTAGCGGCGCGGCTATATAGGGCGCTTCGCGAAGCTTCAACCGCTTGCCGCTCTCAGTTCGGCTTAGGCGCCAAACTACGCCGTAGCGCGAATCTCGAGGCGCATATCGAGTTCCATCGCCTCTCCGGGTTCGAGAATCCTCAGCCCCAGCATCGCCCAGTCGCCTTCCGGCGCGTTGAGCGCGGCGTTCGCGTGGCTCACCGGCTCTGCAACGAAGATTCCGCCGGTCGGCGGCGAGTAAACCTGGAAGAAGCGGGCCTGCGGAGAGCTCATCTGAACCTCGAACGGCCAGGACGGATCGGTGATCAGCGCCTCGCCGCACCATCCGCCCCAGCCGTTGTCGAGATCCTGCCCGCAGATCAGCCGGTCCGTCAGATCGTATCGGCCGGTAGCGGGCACTTGCGCAACGGGGAGCACCCTTTCGTCGATCGTCCAGACATGGCTCGCCTGCGTGAGTAGCCGCGTCTGCGACGTGCAGAAGAAGTAGGGGTGATGGCCCAGCCCGCACGGCATCGGCCTGTCCGAGACATTGCGGCAGGTCAGTCGCGCATCGAGCACCGGCCCGTCGAGCCGAAACTCCTGCGTCGCTTCGTAGGCCCAGGGCCATTCCGCGGGCTCGTGACGGTAGCTGAGCGTGGCCGATCCTTCGTCAGCCCGGTCGACCGACCATGGGTTGAGCCAGCCGTCGCCATGAAGCGGGCTAGGGTCGCCGGCCATGTTGGGCGAAAGGGTAACCTGCTGGCCGCGAAAGGAAAACGTGCCGCCCCGAATTCGGTTAACGAAGGGCACGAGCGGAAAACTCCCCGCCTCGAGGACGTTTTCCAGCTGACTGTGGCCCTCGCGCAATATTGGGGTTTGGCCCGATGGGCCTTTGTAGCGGAAATGCGAAATTGCGCCGCCAATTGAAGGACTAAGCCCAAGTTCGAGGTCCGTCGAATTCAGGATCAGCAGGTCTGAGGACATGGCAATCTAAACCTAACCCAAAGAAAACATTCACAGAGCGGCAACTTCGTTGGGGATAAATCCGCATCAAATGTTGCGCCGCAATTCAGGCAAACGGTAATTGAGGCCCCGGGGTCCGGGGAGAGGAAAATGGGTAGACGCGTCAAGGACTTTATCGAGATCAGCGAGTACACCTCGCTCGATCAGCTGATCAACACGCTCACGGCCATCCGCGACAATCTTCCGCCGGAATCCGATCCTGAGCTTCGCATGAAAGGCGACGATGTGTTCGGCCGTCGTCTTTCCGTCAGCTACTTCCGCGAGCTGACGCCCGAGGAGGCCGAGTGCGAGCAGCGCTATTCAAGCACGACGTTGCCGGCACCGGATCCGGAGATCGAGAAGCTGCGCGGCAAGCTCGACGACGTCGAGTTCGAACGCGAGGACCATGTCGCCAAGCGCCGGATTCGCCGCGTAGCCTGAGCACCCGGGCGTGACCACAGCGCCGGCTCACCACTCCGCGAAACTGCCGTCCTTCGTACGGAAGATGGGATTGCGCCATCGATGGCGGTCCTTGTCGGCTTCGCGCACCGCGGCCTCGTCAATGTCGACTCCCAGGCCCGGACCTTCGGGAACTGGCAGGTAGCCGTCGATCGGCGTCAGCGCTTCCTTGTTCGTGCAGAAGTTCAGGAGATCGTGCCCGCCGGTATTGTAGTGGATGCCGAGGCTGATCTCCTGGATCGCATGGTTCGGCGTGCACGCTGCTATCTGCAGGCATGCGCCCAGCGCCAGCGGACCGAGCGGGCAGTGCGGCGCGACGGCGATGTCGTATGCCTCCGCCATCGCAGCGATTTTGCGCACTTCTAGAATCCCGCCCGCGTGGCTGAGGTCGGGCTGGATGATGTCTACGGCCCGCGATTCGAAGAAGGGTTTGAAGTCCCAACGGCTGTAGAGCCGCTCCCCGAGCGCAATCGGCGTCGCCGTATGGGCTGCGATTTCCGCCAGGCCTTCGGGATTTTCCGAGAGCAGAGGCTCTTCGATAAAGAGCAGTCCAAGCGGCTCCAGCGCTTTGGCGAGCTGCTTCGCGAGAGGCCGGTGGACGCGGCCGTGGAAGTCGAGACCGACGTCCATGCCCTGCGCCTGCGCCGCTTCGACGCGCCTCACCACTTCGTCGAACGCCTTGGGCGTGCCTATCCAGTCGAGCTCGGCGGTCGCGTTCATCTTGACCGCGTTGAAGCCCTGCTTCTTCCGGACCTCCGCGGCCTCCGCGATCTCGTGCGGACGATCGCCGCCGATCCACGCGTACGAGCGCACCCGATCGCGGACCTTGCCACCAAGCATCTGCCACGCCGGCAGGCCGAGCGCACGGCCCTTCAGGTCCCACAGCGCCTGCTCCAGCCCGGCCAGTGCCGACATCAGCACGGCGCCGCCGCGGTAGAAGCCGCCGCGATAGCCGACCTGCCAGATGTCCTCGATACGGAACGGATCGGCGCCGATGAAGCGGTCGCGAAAGGCGGCGAAGGCGCCGTCCACGGCTTCCGCCCAGCCTTCGAGGCTGGCTTCGCCCCAGCCGAACGAGCCGTCGTCCGACTCCACGCGGACGAACAGCCACCGGGGCGGAGCGTAGAAGGTTTCGATCTTGCCGATCTTCATGCGTAGTCCGCCGAGCTGTTGCGCGCGCCGAGGTCGATCTGTTCCTTGCTCAGGCGACGGCGGGCCGCTTCTTCCTGCTCGCGCGCATGCGCCATGTCGTAATGCGACGGCGGAACGATGGGGACGGTCAGGCAGAGGCTCGAGGCCGGAAGGACCTCGCGCCAGTCGCGGATCAGGCGCTTGTAGGCGCGGCCGACGTTGCGGATGTTGCGGTCGAGGTCGAACAGGCCAAGCGCGTTGACGTTGCCGTTCTGCTCACGAAGCGCGGTATCCCAATCGACCTGGTCGGTCAGCGAGTACCAGGTGAAGCCGACGGTCGGGATGCCGACGTTGCGCAGGCGGAGGACGTTCGCCCATTCCTTCCAGAGCCAGTGCACGGCCTCGTCGCCCACCGGCCCTTCGACCAGGTTCGTCTCCGTGTGCATGATCGGAAGGCGGTAGCGGTTGTAATATTGCCGCGTAATCTCGGTGTAGCCGAACACCTCGCCCGACGCCGTCGTGTGGCCGTTCTCGAACACGCGGTGCTCATTGGTGCGGTAGTAGTCGTTGCCGAGGATGCAGTGCTGCTTCAGCCGGTTGCTCAGGAAGAAGTGGTACTCTTCCCGGGTCATCCCATTATCCATCAGATATTCGTACATGTCGCTGTCGACGCGACGGCCGTAGTTGAGGTCGAGGCTGAGAAAACGGCGGGCGTTCATCAGCTCCGCCCCGTGGATCGCGGCGGGGCTGTCGGCGTGGAAATATTCTGACGATTCTGACTGGATGAAGATCGCGTCCGCGCGATGCTTCAGGATCTCGAGCATCGCCAGGACATTGGCTTTGACGATGTGCTTGAGCGCCGTGACGAACGACTTGTCCGTCTTCATCTGCTCGTTCCACCAGCCGTACTTGGCCGAGAAGATGGCGCAGATGAACATCTCGTTCACCGGCGTGTACAGCTGCACCCAGGGGTAGCGTTCGGCGAACGCCGAGGCGTAGCGCGCGAAGAGCAGCGGAAAATCCGGGTTCTGGAAATTGCCGATCCAATCGGGAACGCCGAAGTGGCAGAGGTCCACGATCGGCGTGATGTCGCGCTTCCTCAGCTCCGCGAAGGTGATGTCCGCGAATTCCCAGTCATACTTGCCGGGCCCTAGGTACGTCTTGTGGATCGGCGGTCCGTAGCGGAGATATTCGATCCCGATATCCTGGACGCAGTCGAAATCGTCCCGCCAGCGTTCGTAGTGCCCGCAGAGCTCCATCTGGTCGACACGGGTCTTTCCATTGTTGATCGTCGGGATGCTGTTTTCGATCCCGGTCGCGAACATGAAGTTTGCGATTGTCCACTCTCCTTGGCCGCCCGCCGGCGGTTACGATTCGCGTTCGCCCCGCGTCCCGATAGCTTCGTGGTCCGAAAAGAAAACCGTGGGAGCTATGTCGCGTTCCCGCGGTTTTTCGCTATCGGGACAAGTTCATGCGCTGGGCAGATGCATTTATCGCGGCCGACTGGGGCACCACGAACCGCCGCGCCTACCTCCTCGATGGCGACGGCAATTGCGTCGACGAGTTCGAGGATGACAAGGGCATCTTGTCCGTCGGCAAGGATGGCTTCGGCAAGGATGGCTTCGGCAAGGATGGCTTCGGCAAGGCCGTGGGCCAGATTCGCGAGCGCCTTGGCGACAAGCCATTGCTGCTCGCGGGGATGGTCGGATCCAACCGTGGCTGGATCGAGGCTCCGTACGTCCCATGCCCAGCGGGTCTCGACGACCTGACGGCCGCCCTGGTCTGGCCGGAGGAAGGCCGCACCGCGATCGTGCCAGGCGTTTCCTTAGTGGATCCGGATGAAGCCGATGTCATGCGCGGCGAAGAGGTCCAGCTGCTCGGCGCGTTCGCCGCGGGACTGGTCTCACCCGATGCGCTGGTCTGCCACCCGGGCACCCACAACAAATGGGCGCGGCTTCTGGGCGGCAAGATCGCGCGTTTCATGACCGTGATGACGGGCGAGCTGTTCAATCTCCTCAAGGGGCACAGCATCCTGTCCGACCTGCTTTCGAGGCCGGTCGAACCCGACGAGGCCTTCGCGCACGGGGTTCGCCACGCCTTGGCCAACGATTGCCTGACCGCCGAATTGTTCAAGATCCGCGCGCGGGTCCTTCTAGGGCAGGCAAATGCCGAGGATGCATCGTCGTACGGAAGCGGGCTGCTGATCGGTACCGATGTCCGGACAGGCCTTCGTGAGGGCTCCGACAGCGAGATCGTCGTAATGGGCCGTCCTGAGCTGACGCGGCTTTATGCCGAGGCGCTGCGCATTGCAGGCCGACAGCCGCGTGAGGTCGATGGCGAGAGGGCATTCCTGGCGGGGGCAAGAAAGATCGTGGAGCTGATCGATGAGCGCAGCTGAAGACTTCCGTCGCTACTTCGCCGAATGCCCGCTCGTCGCGATCATCCGCGGCGTCACCCCGGTAGATGCGGAGGCGATTGCGGGAGCGCTCTACGAGGGCGGTATCCGAATCATCGAGGTTCCGCTCAATTCGCCCGATCCCTTCGAGAGCATCCGGATCATCTCGCAAGCCTACGGCGATCGCGCCCTCGTTGGCGCGGGTACGGTGCTTGACGCAGCGGACGTTCCAAGGGTCGCGGAGGCCGGCGGGCGGCTCGTGGTGTCCCCCAACACCAGCGCCCCCGTCATCGAAGCGACGGTGGCCGCAGGAATGGTGTCCTCACCGGGTTATTTCACCCCGTCGGAGGCGTTCGCCGCCATCCGCGCCGGAGCGCAATCGATCAAGCTATTCCCCGCCGAGGCAGCGTCTCCCGCCGTCGTGAAGGCGCAGAAGGCGGTGCTTCCCAAGGACGTGCCGCTCATCGTCGTCGGCGGAGTCACGCCCGAATCCGTGCCCGAATGGCTGGCCGCAGGAGCCGACGGCTTCGGTCTAGGAGGTGGGCTCTACAAGCCCGGCCAGGACGCCGCAGCCACTCTCGAAAAGGCCCGCGCTTACGTCACTGCAGTGAGAGGCTGATGAAACCGATCAAGATCGCCATTATCGGGTACGGCAAGATTGCCGCCGACCAGCACGTCCCGTCCCTAGCCGGCAATCCGCGCTTCGAATTGGTCGCCACGTCGAGCCGCTCCGGACAGGGGGTCGAACCGATCTTTGTCGACTGGCGCGAGCTGCTGGACAAGGCCGAGGGCCTCGAGGCGGTCGCCATCACCACGCCACCGTCGGTCCGCCACGAGATCGCTGCCACCTGCATCGAGAAGGGGCTGCACGTCCTCCTGGAAAAGCCGCCTGCAGTCACGCTCAGCGAGATCGACGATCTGGCCTCGCTGGCGGAAGCTAAAGGCGTGACGCTCTATGCAACCTGGCACTCACGGCACAATCCGTCGGTGCCGGTCGCCGCCGAGGCACTCGCCGGCAAGCGGATCGCGAGCATGCAGATCAGTTGGCAAGAAGACGTCCACAAGTGGCATCCCGGCCAGCAGTGGATTTGGGAGGCCGGCGGGTTCGGTGTGTTCGATCCCGGCATCAACGCCTTCTCCATCGTCACCGCCATCTTCCCGGGTGCGCTGTTCGTTCGCTCGGCGGACCTAAGCGTCCCGTCC
The DNA here is from genome assembly GCF_022568775.1 of Sphingomonas telluris. Classification (NCBI taxonomy): domain Bacteria; kingdom Pseudomonadati; phylum Pseudomonadota; class Alphaproteobacteria; order Sphingomonadales; family Sphingomonadaceae; genus Sphingomonas; species Sphingomonas telluris. Next base: position 2,088,334 of record NZ_JAKZHW010000001.1, read on the forward strand.
AACGCTCAGACGCCCATTGCCGCAGAAATCGACTTTGCGAGTGAGGTTGCCGACGGGGCTCTCCACGCCAGCCTCGATTTCCGCCGCACCGAGGGCGAGGAATGGACGATCGACATCCGCACAAGCGACGGGCGGACGGTCTTGCTGGAGGACGGCGGAGCCCGGCTGTTCATCGACGGCGAGGAGCAAAATCTCGCAGGAGCGGGCGAATATCCGGATATTTATCGCGAATTCGTGGACCTGATCGACGAGCGCAGGAGTTCCGTTGATGTCCGACCACTGCGCTTGGTCGCAGACTGCTACCTGACCGCGAGCCAGCGAAAGGTCGAGCCCATTACGATGTAGGTTATGACATTCGTGAATAACCCCTGTTATAAGACATACCGCAGGCGTAATGACCTGCGTGTGAGTCGATGGGGCACCAGTTGAAAATGCTCGATTCCGTAGCCGAGCTAAATCCGCTCGAAGAGGCTTTTGCGGGCAATCTCCTGCTGAAGACCGTTTCTCAGGAAATCCGCGAACTCCTTCTGGCCGTCGGTGAACGGGTCGAGCTTCCGGTCGGCGAGCGCGTGCAGACGCGCGGGCAGGACGTTGAATGGAGCTACTTCCCGTTCGGGTCGACCATGATCTCACTGGTCGTCCAGCTGTCGGATGGTCGTTCCATTGAAGTCGCTTCGATCGGCCGTGAAGGGGCGGTCGGGGGAATCATCAGCTGCGGTCACGCACCGGCGTTCGGCGATGCGCGAGTCCAGGTTTCCGGCTCTGCGATGCGCGTGCCCATGGAAGCCATCGAGCGGGCGAAGCGGCAGTCGGGGTTCATCTCCAACATCTTCTGCCGCTACTCGGACTACCTCCTCGCGCAGGTTCAACAGTCGGCTGCCTGCAACGCGTTGCACCCCATCAACCAGCGTGCCGCGCGATGGCTGCTGACCGCGCAGGATCGCGCAGGCGATCGGATCGAACTGACGCAGGAAGCACTTGCGGGACTGCTAGGGGTCCAGCGGACGACCCTGAACGCGGTCGTCAGGACGTTGCAGGATGAGGGACTGATCACGATCAAGCGTGGCCGCATCATCGTGCTCGACCGTCGCGGCCTCGAACGGAACGCCTGCGAATGTTACGCAGCTGTCGAGAAACATTTCGCTGCGGTGATCGGCGAGTCCGGTTCAGGCAATAGCGGGTAAATGCGACTGAGTTAGTCGACGAAAGTCCAGCGCAGCTCCGAGCCCGCGTGAAATGGCGTCAGATCGATGTCCCCAACGCCCAAGCGATCGGGCACGTCATTCGCTTCCCGGTTAAGCGTCACTGTCCCCTCGTTCAGCGGCAGGCCGTAGAAGCGAGCGCCATGCTCGGACGCGAAGCCCTCCAGCTTGTCCAGCGCGCCCTCCTCCTCGAACACCTCCACGTAACTTTCGAGAGCGTACGGCGCGTTGAAGATCCCCGCGCATCCGCACGCGGATTCCTTCGCGTGACGTGGATGGGGAGCGCTGTCCGTGCCGAGGAAGAATTTGGGTGAGCCGGAGGTCGCGGCCGCGCGAACCGCAAGCCGATGCTTCTCCCGCTTCACGACCGGCAGACAGTAGGCGTGCGGCCTGAGCCCGCCGTGAAAGAGCGCGTTACGGTTGAGGTGAAGGTGCTGCGGAGTGATGGTCGCCGCGACATTCTCGGACGCATCCCGGACGAACTGAGCGGCTTCGGCCGTCGTGATGTGCTCGAGCACGATCTTGAGGTTCGGGAAGTCCCTCACCAACCCGGTCAGGATGCGGTCGATGAAGACCGACTCTCGGTCGAACACGTCCACGTCGGGGTCGGTGACCTCGCCATGGATGCACAGCACCATGCCGATCGTCTGCATCCGCTCAAGCGCTGGATAGATATTGCGAAGGTCCGTCACTCCGAAGGCGGAGTTGGTGGTCGCGTTGGCGGGATAAAGCTTCGCCGCTGTCCAGACATTGTCATTGAAGCCATGGTCGATGACCTCGGCGTCCGCGTCGTCCGTCAGGTAATAGGTCAGGAGTGGCGTGAACTCCCGGCCCGCCGCGTCCCAAATCCGCTCGCGATAATCGACGGCGGCTCCGAGTGTGGTGATGGGCGGGACAAGGTTCGGCATCACGATCGCCCGCGCGAACTGCCGGGCGGTGAATGGAGCGACCACGCGCAGCATGTCGCCGTCGCGCAGGTGAACGTGCCAATCGTCGGGGCGGCGGATGGTGAGGCTTTGCATCGTCACTGCGGGCTCCCTAACTGAAGCCCATGCCCGCGACCACCCTCACCGACCGCGCCCTCATCCGCCTCTCCGGCGATGACGTTCGCGGTTTCCTGCAAGGCCTAGTCACCAGTGACGTCGCCGCCGATTTGCCGGTGTGGACGGGGCTGCTGACGCCGCAGGGTAAGTGCCTGTTCGACTTCCTCGTCTGGGCCGATGGCGACGACCTGCTGCTCGACTGCGAGGCGAAGGCGGCCGACGACCTCGTAAAGCGGCTGACGGTGTACCGCTTGCGCCGTCCGATCCGCATCGAGCCCGATCCGTCACTGGCCATGCATTGGTCCCTGGATGACAACGAAGGCGTTCCCGATCCGAGGTTGCAAAACCTCGGCCGCCGCTGGCTTGCCTCGCAAGGCGAGCCTGCATCGGGATGGCTGGAGCATCGCCTCCGCCTCGGCGTCTGCGAAGGGCGGGCGGAGCTAGGCGACATCCTCTGGCTCGAATGCAACGCCGCCGAGCTGAACGGCGTCAGCTTCACCAAGGGCTGCTTCGTCGGGCAGGAAAACACGGCTCGCATGAATTGGCGGCAAAAGGTAAATCGCCGTCTAGTGGTCGTGCCCGCCACCGAAGCAGGTCCCCGCACCCGCGTGTTTTACGAGAACCTCGGGCTAGCCGTGGAGCATCGCCGGGTAGAGGACCTCGGCGATGCGATCATTCCGCCGTGGCTCGACCTCGCCGCCACAGCCGACTGAAGGCGATGGCGCCGATCAGCATCCAGATCACGTTCAAGGCAGCGGACGGCAGCGCACGATGCCACCATCCATTGATGGCGAACCCGGCCGCTCCGACGATATTCATGGCCTGATAGGCAAGCGACTGACCCGTCAGCTTGCCCATCGAAAGCAGCAGATAGGCGAGAAGGATGAGGATGGCGCCGGACCAGCCGGCGACCTCCACCGCGATCTCGACGGCGCTCAGGCCGCCAGCTTCCGCAGCACGTAGGGCAGGATGCCGCCCGACTTGAAATACTCCAGCTCGTTGTAGGTATCGATGCGGCACCGAGCCGTGAACGTGAACTCGCGGCTGTCGTCCTTGATGACCTGCACCGTGACGTCCTGGCGCGGCCTCAGCTCGCCGATCCCATCGATCGTATACTTCTCGGTGCCGTCGAGGCCGAGGCTGTCCGCACTCTCACCCGGCTGGAACTGAAGCGGGAGGACGCCCATGCCGACGAGGTTCGAGCGGTGAATACGCTCGAAGCTCTCGGCAATCACGGCCCGGACGCCGAGCAGGACCGTGCCCTTGGCCGCCCAGTCCCGCGAGCTGCCGGTGCCATATTCCTTGCCGGCAATGATCACGAGCGGACGGCCGTCCTGCTTGTACAGCATTGCGGCATCATAGATCGCCATGGTTTCGCCACTCGGCGCATACCGGGTGAAGCCGCCCTCTACGCCGTCGAGCATGCGGTTGCGGATGCGGATGTTGGCGAAGGTGCCGCGCATCATCACTTCATGGTTGCCGCGGCGTGAGCCGTAGCTGTTGAACTCGCCGCGGCTGACTTGGCGCTCCAGCAGGTATCGGCCCGCAGGGCTGTCCGGCTTGATCGCGCCCGCCGGCGAGATGTGGTCGGTCGTGATCGAGTCGCCGAACACCGCAAGCGGCCGGGCGCGTTCGATATCGCCTGGCGGAACCGGCTCCATCGTCATGCCCGTGAAGTACGGCGGGTTCTGGATGTAGGTGGAGCTCGCCGGCCAGCCGTAAGTGTCGCCACCCGAGACCGGAATTTTCTGCCAGCGCTCGTCGCCGCGATAGACGTCGGCGTAGCGATTACGGAACATGTCGGAATGGACGTGCGCATCGATCAGCGCACGGATTTCCTCGTTGGACGGCCAGATGTCCTTGAGGAACACGTCCTGCCCGTTGCGAGCCTTTCCGATCGGCTCGTGAGCCAGATCCGCACGAACCGTGCCCTTCAGGGCGTAGGCGACGACCAGCGGCGGCGAAGCGAGGTAGTTCGCGCGGCAGTCCGGCGACACCCGACCCTCGAAGTTGCGGTTGCCCGACAGGACGCTGACCGCAACCAGGTCGTTTTCGTTGATTGCCTTGCTGATCGCTTCCGGCAGGGGACCCGAGTTGCCGATGCACGTCGTGCAGCCGTAGCCGACAAGGTCGAAGCCGATGGCGTCGAGGTCTTCCTGCAGACCGCTCGCCTTCAGGTAATCCGTCACCACCTGACTTCCCGGAGCGAGGCTGGTCTTTACCCACGGCTTCGGCTCGAGGCCGAACTCGCGCGCCTTGCGGGCAACGAGACCGGCCGCAACCAGCACTGACGGGTTGGAGGTGTTCGTGCAGCTCGTGATCGCGGCGATGACTACGTCGCCATTGCCGACCTCGAATTCCTCACCCTCGACCGCAACGCGCGGGTCGTTATGCTTCTTGTAAGTCCCCTCCAGCTCAGCGTTGAACTGGTCGTCGACGTCGGAAAGCACGACGCGGTCCTGCGGACGCTTCGGGCCCGCGAGCGACGGCTCGATCGTGCTCATGTCGAGCTCAAGCGTGTCGGTGAAGACCGGATCCGGGCTGGAGCTGTCGCGCCAGAGGCCCTGCGCCTGGCAGTAGGCGCGCGTCAGCTCGATGTCCTCCTCGGGACGACCGGTCAGGCGCATATATTCGATGGTGCGGTCGTCGATCGGGAAGAAGCCGCAGGTCGCACCATATTCCGGCGCCATGTTGGCGATGGTCGCGCGATCAGCGACGCTCATGGTGTCGAGGCCCGGACCGTAGAATTCCACGAAACGTCCGACGACGCCCTTGGCGCGCAGCATCTGGGTCACGGTCAGAACGAGGTCGGTCGCCGTGATGCCCTCGTTGAGGGCGCCTGACAGGCGGAAGCCGACGACGTCCGGGATGAGCATGGAAACGGGCTGGCCCAGCATGGCAGCTTCCGCCTCGATGCCGCCCACACCCCAGCCGAGAACGCCAAGACCGTTGACCATGGTCGTGTGGCTGTCGGTCCCGACGAGCGTGTCGGGGAACGCGACCGTCTCGCCATTGTCGTCCTGATCCGACCAGACGCCGCGGGCGATGTGCTCCAGGTTGACCTGGTGGCAGATGCCCGTGCCCGGCGGGACGACCTTGAAGTTGTCGAACGCCTGGCTGCCCCACTTCAGGAACTCGTAGCGCTCGCCATTGCGGGCATATTCCAGCTCCACGTTGCGGTCGAACGCCTTTGGCGTGCCGAATTCGTCGACCATCACGCTGTGGTCGATGACGAGGTGAACGGGGACCAGCGGATTGATCTTCTGCGGATCGCCGCCGAGGTGCTTCATCGCATCGCGCATCGCGGCGAGGTCCACCACTGCGGGAACGCCGGTGAAGTCCTGCATCAGCACGCGCGCCGGGCGGTACTGGATCTCGCGGGAGATCGTCCGCTCCTTCTGCCAGTCAACCATCGCCTGGAGGTCGTCGCGTGTGACGGTCGCGCCATCCTCAAAGCGGAGCAGGTTCTCGAGCAGCACCTTCATCGAGAAGGGCAGATGGCTGACGTCGCCGAGCTGCGCCGCCGCCTTCGGCAGCGAGTAATAGAAGTAAGTTCGGTCCCCGATGGCCAGGCTTGAGCGAGTTTTGAGGCTGTCCTGTCCAGTCGGAATCATCGAAGGGGTCCTGTGTGCGTGTTTAGGTGGGGGCGCCCGCTAGATGGGCAGCGGGGAGGCCCTTAGCAATCACACAGGCAAGCGGCAAACGCGCCTAAATCCAGCCGCGGCGCTTCAGGTACCAGAGAGGCAGAACAGCGCTGGCGAGCATCAGCAGCAGAGCCATCGGATAGCCGAAGATCCACTTGAGTTCCGGCATATGCTCGAAATTCATTCCGTAGACGCCAGCAATCAGGGTCGGCGGAAGGAAAATCAGCGCCGCCCAGGAGAAGAGCTTCATCGCGGCGTTCTGTTCGATACTGATCAGGCCGAGCGAGGCGTCCAGCAGGAAGGTGAGGTTGTCGCCGAGGAACGCGCTGTGATCGGCTAGAGCCTTGGTGTCGCTGAGAAGCGCCTCGATGTGGCCCCGAATGCCATTCGCATCTGCCGAGTGGAGCCTATCGGAGGCGAGGAAGAAGCTCAGCAGTCTGGCCGTGCTGAGCCCCGTCACACGAATATGCGCCAGAAGCGACTGAGCCCGGCCGATCCGACTCAGCAGAGCAGTCAAGCGGTCCGCGGGAATCCGCCGTGCGTTCGGCTGACGGATGAAGATGTGCGTGGAAATCTTCTCGACCTCACGGCTCACTTCTTCAATCTCATCGGCAAGACGGTCAATGATCGAGTCCAGCAGATGGTATGTGGCTGTCAGAGCGTCCCGGACGAGGGACTTGTCCTGCCGCGCATGGTGCTGGAACGCGCGGATCGGCTTAGGCGTGACGTAGCGAACGGTGACCAGCCGATCGGAGGTCAGGACCAAGCCGATCGGATCGCTCTTGGGGTGTCCCTCCTCGACGCCGTAAAGGGCCGCCAAGGTCATGTAGAGCGCGCCATTCTGCTCGTAGAGCCTGCTCGACGGCTCGATCTCGCTCATGTCCTCCCGAGTGGGAACCTGGACGCGGACGCATTGCTCGACGAGTTTGTCCTCTTCCCGCGTGGGCTCTTCGAGATCGATCCAGGTGGCGTCGTCCGGGATCAGCTGGCCCTTGTTCGGATCGATGATGCTTCCATCGCAATTGGGGCCGTAGGCACGCAGCATGGCAGCGATTGATCGACCCTGCAGCAGTGCTTTGCAAGCCGCTTCGCTCTGCTAAGCCTAGACGGAATGAACCGAACCACGCGCACGGCAGTCGCCGCGCTCCTCATCCTCGCAGCGACGGCCGCGCTCCTGTTCCTGATGGGGCGGCCACCCATCTGCACGTGCGGCAAGATCGGCCTGTGGGTTGCCCAGGCGAACAGCTCGCGCACGAGCCAGATGCTGAGCGACTGGTACAGCCTCAGCCACGTCGTTCACGGGTTCCTATTCTTCGCGATCCTCTGGCTGGCGTTCCGCAAATGGCCGCTGGAACGTCGCTTCCTCGTGGCGCTGGCGATCGAGGCAGCGTGGGAGGTGGTCGAGAACACGCCGATGGTCATCAACCGCTATCGGGAGGAGACGGCCGCCCTCGGCTATACCGGAGACAGCGTCATCAATTCGATGTCGGACATCGCCATGATGGTGCTCGGCTTCTCGCTCGCGCGGAGACTGTCCGTACGCTGGTCTATCGCCATCGTCCTTGCGCTGGAGCTGATCCCCCTTTTCGTGATTCGCGACAATCTGACGCTCAATGTATGGATGCTTCTCGCGCCGAATGATGCAATTAAGGCGTGGCAGTCCGGAGGATCGGCTTCGGCACTCTTCTCGGCCTTTGCGCATTGAGGCCCTGACACACGCCTTGGGAGCATGACTTTGAAATTTATACGCGTCGCGATTCCGATCGGGATCGGACTCGCCTTCGCAACGCCGGCACATGCGGGCGAGATCATCGGCGGACTTTACGTCCATGACGTCGACACGTTCGTCACCATTGCCGGCGTCGAGCCAGGAGTGGACTTCCAGCTTGGCTATCGCGGCGGCCGCATTGGGAAGACGCCGCTCCAGCCGCACGTCTTCGTGGCCCTGAACTCGTCCGGCGCCACAAGCTACGCTGCGGCCGGCTTCTCAATGAAGTTCGGCGACAAGGTTTTCATCCGGCCTGGCGTCGGCCTGGCGATTCACAACGGATCGACCAAGGACTACCAGATCGAAGGGAATGACGAGCTGGAGTTCGGCACCCGCGTTCTGATCGAGCCGGAACTCGGGATTGGCGCCCGGGTGAACGACCGCCTGACGGTGGAGGCGAGCTGGGTCCACATGAGCCACGGCCAGCTATTCACCGACCAGAACCCCGGCATCGACAACCTCGGGATCCGCTTCGCCTACAAGCTGCGATAGCTAGTCGGGGCAGCGCGTCAGCTGCGGCGGCACGCCGCGCTGCAGCTTGTAAGGCCCCAGCACCTCGCCGTCCTCAAGCGTGACGGTCAGCATCATGTCGTCCTTCACCAGCGTGCCCGAATAGGTCGCCGGCTGAGAGCGGAAGATCTGCCCCACCTTGATTTGGCCGCTATGGCCGGTCCGGTAGGTGCCCTTGACGCTGAAAACGCCTTCCTTGGCATCGAAAATCGGCTCGTCGACCGTGCCGGAAGCGCAGTCGAAGTCGACCTTGCCACTGCCGCCTTCCAGCACGACGCCAACCTGCGGGCCCCCAAAATGGCCGTAGGCGGGTTTCAGGTCGGGCGCGATCGTATCGCACGCCGCCAAAGCCAACGGCAGCGCCACGAGAGCGAACCCTCGGCGCATCAGCGGCCGATCATGTTTTCGGCCTTCACCACACGGTCGAAGGTCTGTTCGTCCACCAGCCCCAGTTCCAAGCCCGCCTCCTTCAAGGTCTTGCCCGTCTTGTGCGCATGCTTCGCGATGGCTGCAGCATTGTCGTAGCCGATCTCCGGCGCAAGAGCCGTGACGAGCATGAGCGAGCGGCCCATTAGCTCGCTGATACGGTTCTCGTTGGCTTCGAGCCCGTCGAGCGTCCGCTTGGTGAAGCTCTCGGCGCCGACGCTGAGCAGGTTGATCGAGCGAATGACGTTCGCGCCAATCAAAGGCTTGAACACGTTGAGCTCGAAATGGCCCTGCATGCCGCCGACCGTCACGGCGACGTGATTGCCCATCACCTGCGCCGCGACCATCGTCAGCATCTCCGCCTGGGTCGGGTTGACCTTCCCCGGCATGATCGAGCTGCCCGGCTCGTTCTCCGGAAGGATCAGCTCGCCAAGGCCTGAGCGAGGCCCGGAGCCGAGTAGGCGAATGTCATTGGCGATCTTCGTCAGCGAGACGGCGATGACGTTCAGCACTCCGGACAGCTCGACCATCGTGTCGTGAGCCGCCATTTCGGCGAACTTGTTCGGCGCGCTGGTGAAGGGAAGGCGCGTCAGGTTCGCGATTTCCTTGGCGAACTCCTCTCCGAAACCCTTCGGCGCGTTGAGGCCGGTGCCCACAGCGGTACCGCCCTGCGCCAGCCGATAGACGCGCGGCATGACGCCCTCGACACGATCGATGTCGTCCGCGACCTGCTGGGCGTAACCGGAGAACTCCTGGCCGAGCGTCAGCGGGGTTGCATCCTGAAGGTGGGTGCGGCCGATCTTCACGATGCCATCCCAGCGCTGGGAAAGCTCCGACAGCTTCGCCTGTATCGTCCGAAGGGCCGGCAAAAGCCGTGAATTGACCGAACAGGCCGCTGCTACGTGGAGCGCCGTCGGGAAGCTATCGTTCGACGACTGCCCCTTGTTGACGTGATCGTTGGGGTGAACCGGCTCCTTGCCGCCACGATTGCCGGTCAGCTTTTCGTTGGCGCGGCCGGCAATCACCTCGTTGGCGTTCATGTTGGACTGCGTGCCGGAACCGGTTTGCCAGATGACCAGCGGGAACTGGTTGTCGAGATCGCCGCGCGCGACCTCCGCCGCGGCCTGCTGAATCGCCTCCGCGATGTTCGGGTCGAGCCCGCCGATGCGGGCGTTCACCCTCGCGGCCGCCTGCTTGATGAAGCCGAGGGCGTGGACGATCTCCAGCGGCATCTGCTCGCGGGGGCCGAAGGGGAAGTTCTCGATCGATCGCTCGGTCTGTGCCCCCCAATAGGAATCCGCCGGAACCTCGATCGGGCCAAAGCTGTCCGTTTCGGTGCGCGTCGTCTTCATGGAATCCCTCGCTCGAGGCCCGAATGCCGGGACGTTTCGAGGGCGCGCCTAGCGCCTAAAGGTATGGGGAAACAAGCGCGGCCCGCTGGCCGCCGCGGCTACTTCTTGCGCGTGAAGTCGACATTGACGACGTTGGAGCCGTCTTCGCTTGGCTCGCTGACCGGAGCGTCGTTCTCCGCTTCCTCATGCTCCTCGTGAAGCTCGTCGCCGCTATTCGCCTGGAATTTCAGGCTGAAGTCGACCGCCGGGTCGACGAAATCGGTTACGGCCGCGAAGGGAACGTGAAGCGTCGAAGGCACGCCTCCGAACGAAAGGCCGACGCTGAACCAGTCGTCCCCGACCTTGAGGTCCCAGAAGCGATGCTGAAGGACGATGGTCATCTCGTCCGGAAAACGTTCGATCAAATGCTTCGGAATGCTGACGTCCGGCATCTTCGTCTTGAACGTGATGTAGAAATGATGCTCGCCCGGCAGGGCGCCCGTCGCTTCCACTTCCCGCAGCACGCGGCCGACGACGTCGCGCAAAGCTTCCTGCACGATCTCGTCGTACGGAATGAGGCTTTCCGGAGTCTCGTCGCTCATATTCAAAGGTGGTAGCGAGGCAGCGCCCCCGGTCAAGCGGAGTCAGCGCATGCCGATCGATCCGACCCAACCCTATGACGACAATAATATCTTTGCCCGCATCCTTCGCGGAGAGCTGCCGTCAAAGACGGTTTACGAAGACGACTCCGCGCTCGCCTTCCACGACATCAATCCGCTCGCACCGGTCCACATCCTGGTGATCCCGAAAGGGTCCTACGTGTCCTGGGACGATTTCTCGCAGAAGGCATCGGACGCGGAAATCGCGGGCTTCATCCGCGCCGTCGGCAAGGTCGCGCGCGAAGAGGGACTTGTCGCGCAGGGGTACCGGGTGCTCGCCAACATCGGCATGCGCGGAGGCCAGGAGGTCCCGCACCTTCACGCGCACATCTTCGGAGGCGAGCCGCTCGGCCCGATGCTGGCGCGCTAGGGGGATTGCCCTCCTAGGCGGAGGCGCTAGGCTCCGCCCAAACACACACCGCCATCATAGGGGAGTCATAATGGCGACTGCCGCACCAAAGGGTGTGCTCGGGCGCATGATGCTGCGCAAGAGCGTTGCCCAGGTACAGGAAGAAACGCGGACCAGCGAGCTCAAGAGGTCGCTCGGTCCATGGAACCTCGTGTTCCTCGGCATCGGCTGCATCATCGGCGCCGGCATCTTCGTCCGCACGGGCAATGCCGCCGCGCTGCATGCAGGCCCGGCTGTCCTGATTTCCTACCTCATCGCCGGCGTCGTCTGCGCGTTCGCGGGCCTCTGCTACGCCGAGCTCGCCTCGACGCTGCCGGTCTCCGGCTCCGCCTATACCTATAGCTATACCACCATCGGTGAGTTCGCGGCGTGGGTGATGGGCGCCCTCCTGCTCCTCGAATATGGTCTCGCGGCATCGGTCGTGGCGGTGGGCTGGTCGGGCTACATGGTCAGCCTTCTCGGCGACATGGGCCTTCACATTCCGGTCGATTTGACGGGCCCAAGCGGCCATCCGATCATGGTCGACGGCGTCGCCACCGGCGGCACCTATCTCTTCAACCTTCCGGCGTTCCTGGTGTGCGGGGCGCTTGCTCTACTGCTCTGCATCGGCGTTTCGGAATCGGCGAAGTTCAACAACGTCATCGTCGCCATCAAGGTGACGGTGCTGGTCGCCTTCATCATTGTCGGCGGCTTCATCATCCTGAAGGACCTGCCCACCTACACGGTAAACTGGGACCCGTTCATCCCCGCGCCGACGGGTGAGAAGGGCGAGTTCGGCTGGAGCGGAATCCTTCGCGCCGCGTCGATCGTGTTCTTCGCTTACATCGGGTTCGAAGCCGTCTCGACCGCCGGCCAGGAAGCCAAGGATCCGGGCAAGGACATGCCGATCGGCATCATCGGCTCGCTGCTGGCCTGCACGGTGATCTACATCCTCGTCTCGATCGTCCTGACGATGGTCGTAAACTACAAGATGCTGAACGTGCCGGATCCGGTCGCGGTAGCCGTCGATGCCTTCGGTCCGCAGTGGGCATGGTTCGCCAAGACCATCAAGGTCGGCGCGATCATCGGCCTCACCTCGGTCATCCTCGTGCTGATGTACGGCCAGACCCGCATCTTCTACACGATGGCCCGCGACGGCCTCCTTCCGAAGCCGTTCGCCAAGGTCCACCCGAAGTTCCGCACGCCCTACATCAACACGATGCTGGTCGGCGTGATCGTCGCATGCGCGGCCGGCTTCTTCGACATCAACACGCTGGGCGACATGACCTCGGTCGGAACGCTCGCAGCTTTCGGCATCGTCTGCCTGACGGTGATCTGGCTGCGCCGTACCCATCCGGACATTCCGCGCGGCTACCGCGTGCCGCTGTATCCGGTGCTTCCGGCGCTCGGCATCCTCAGCTGCTTCGCGCTGATCTTCACGGTGGAGACACGCGTGTTGATCTTCTTCGCCTGGTACACGGGCGCGATGATCATTCTCTATTTCGTCTACGGCATGCGTAATTCCGAGCTGGCGAAGGGCCGCTTCGAAGCTGGCGAAGGCAAGTTCCCGCTGTTCCCGGAGGATGCTCCTCGGGACGAAAGCGGACAGCCTACCGTTCGCCCGTAAGGGCGACGGGGGTCGTGAGTTGAGGGCGGTCCTTCGGGGCCGCCCTTTTCTTATGCGAGAACCGCGCCTGCGAGCGCCTTGAGGTCCGCTTCTGGACGGGCTCCGTAGTGCTGGATGACCTCGGCGGCGGCGATGGCGCCGAGCGTCAGCGACTGTTCGAGGCTGAGGCCCTTGGCCTGCCCGGTCAGGAAGCCGGCTGCGAACAGATCGCCGGCTCCGGTCGTATCGACCAGCTTGTCGATCGGCTGCGCAGGCACATGTGCCCTGTCGCCGCGCTGGGTGGCGACGGCGCCATGCTCGCTGCGCGTGACGACGAGGGTTTCGACCTTGTCCTTGATCGCGCCGATCGCGGTGTCGAGGTGCGGGACCCCCCCCATGGCGAGGATCTCCGCCTCGTTCGCAAAGAGGATGTCGATGTGTCCGCCGTCGATCAGCTGGGTGAAGCCGTCGCGGTGGCGGTCTACGCAGAAGGTATCCGACAAGGTGAAGGCGACCTTGCGCCCCGCTGCGTGGGCGACCTCGATTGCGCGGACCATCGCGTTCCGCGGAACCTCTGGGTCCCAGAGATATCCTTCGAGGTAGAGGATCGCCGCGGAGGCAATCTGCTGCTCGTCGAGCGCCGTTGGCGGCAGGTGCTGCGCAGCGCCGAGGAAGGTGTTCATCGTACGGTGGCCGTCGGGTGTCACCAGCACCATCGAGCGCGCCGTAGGAACGCCGAAGTTTGCTTCCGGCGTCGTGAACTCGACGCCTGCCGCCGTCAGGTCGTGGCGATAGAACTGGCCGAGCTGGTCGGGCGCGACCTGTCCGATGAAGCCAGCGCGAGCGCCAAATGCCGCGATGCCGGCGGCCGTGTTCGCAGCCGATCCGCCGCTGATCTCGCGCGCCCGACCCATGTGCGAATAGAGCCGCTCGGCCTCTTCGGCGTCGATCAGCCGCATCGATCCCTTGGTCAGCCCCTCCTTTTCCAGGAAGGCGTCGGTCGTGTCGGAAATCACGTCGACGATGGCATTGCCGATGCAGAGCACGTCGAGGCGGCGTTCGGTCATTCTGAGATCCAAATCTGTCGGAGAAAGCGCGCGCCTAGCCGCGCGAAGGGCCAGCGGCAAGCTTGCCTCGCACGCTCGCCGCGGTCATGAAACGGCCATGCGCCGCATTCTTCCATTCGCCGCCGCTATGCTGCTTGCCGGCTGCGCCACTGCTCCCGAGCCCACCCCCGAGCCTCAGGCCCCTCCGCCGAAACCAGAGGTGAAGACCGATATCATGGGGCTCACTTCCGGCGAGCTCATCCAGCGTTTCGGTCAGCCGGCGCTGCAGGTGCGCGAAGGCCAGAGCCTCAAGCTGCAATTTCGCGGTCGGACCTGCATCCTGGACGCCTATCTCTATCCGCCCGTCGGAAGCGTTGGCGTCGAGAAGGTCCTGTCCGTCGATACGCGCCTTTCGAACGGGAGCGACACGCCTCAGGCGGCGTGCATTGCCTCGCTGACTCGCGGGTGAAGCCGCTCCATCGCCCAGGCGGCGGCCTCGGCGATGACCGGGTCGGCGTCGCCGAGATGATTGGCAACCGACGGCGCTAAGGCCGCGTCCCGGCTGTTCCCCGCGGAGATGAGGCAATTGCGGATCAACCGGTTGCGGCCGATCCGCTTGATTGGCGATCCCGCGAACATTTCGCGGAACGCCGCGTCATCGAGCTTCAGCAGATCGGCCAGGCTGGGTGCGACCAGCTCCGCCCTCGGGACGAAGGCGCGATTCGCGGCGGCTGCTTCAGCGAACCGATTCCACGGACAGACTGCGAGGCAGTCGTCGCAGCCGTAGATGCGGTTGCCCAGCGCTTCACGGAATTCGAGCGGGATCGGCCCGTCATGCTCGATCGTCAGGTAGGAGATGCAGCGCCGGGCATCGATGCGATGCTCCGGCCCGATGGCTTGCGTGGGGCAGGCATCGAGGCAGCGGGTGCAGCTTCCGCAATGCACGCCCTGCTCCGCCGGGGCGTCGGGCTCCAGCTCCAGCTCGGTCAGGATCACCCCGAGGAACAGCCAGCTTCCGTGCTCGCGGCTGACGACGTTCGTGTGCTTGCCCTGCCACCCGATGCCCGCCGCCTGCGCCAGCGGCTTCTCCATCACCGGCGCCGTGTCGACGAAGACCTTCAGCTCGCTCGGAGCGGCATCGACGATGAAGCGCGCGAGCGCCTTCAGCGCATTCTTGACCGTCTTGTGATAGTCGCCGCCCTGCGCATAGACCGAAATCCGGGCTCGATCCGCCTGATCAGCAAGCGCCAACGGGTTCCTCGCAGGCGCGTAGCTCATGCCCAGCGCGATCGCCGACTTCGCTTCGGGCCACAGCGCTTGGGGCGAGACGCGATGGTGCGCCCGCTCCTCCATCCAGCCCATGGTTCCGTGATGGCCGGCCTCCAGCCAGCGCCTCAGGTCGATGCCCGCGACGTCCGCCCCATCGGCACGCGCAAAACCGCAGGCAACGAAGCCGAGGCGTTCGGCTTCGGCGCGTATTGCGTCCTTGAGGGTTTGGCCCCTATCCACAGGCGGCGCCATACACTGCATATTGTGGCTTTCTGTAGGGAATTCCGGTGCTTCGACAGGTTTCGGCCAAAATCTGGTCTGGCGATCTCGCCGTCGAAGCCCGTCACCTCGTCAAGGATTTCGCCGAGAAACGCGCGGTCGACGGGGTCAGCCTGGAAGTGCCGACCGGAACCATCTTCGGACTCCTCGGACCGAACGGCGCGGGCAAGACGACCACGCTCCGGATGCTGCTGGGAATCATCGAACCGTCGGAGGGCGAGCGCTGCGTTCTCGGCCACACACGGCCGATCGAGGCTGCTCATCAGATCGGCTATCTGCCGGAGGAGCGCGGCCTTTATCCGTCGATGCACGCGCGGGAGGCGATCGCCTTCCTCGGCGCGCTGCGGGGCATGCGCTTGTCCGATGCGCGGCGGCGCGCCGACGAACTGCTCAATGAAAATGGTCTTTCGGACTGGGCGCGGAAGCCGATCCGCACCTTGTCGAAGGGCATGGCGCAGACCGTGCAGGTGCTCGGCACCCTCATCCACGAGCCACAGCTCATCGTTCTCGACGAGCCCTTCTCGGGTCTCGACCCGATGAACCAGGGCAAGCTTGAACGGATCATCCGCGACCGTGCCGAGAACGGCACGACCATCATCTTTTCGACCCACGTCATCGCTCACGCCGAGCGGCTGTGCGAGCGAATCGCCATCATCGCCGCCGGCAAGGTCGCCTTCGAGGGCCGGGTGGACGAGGCGAGAGCCCGGCTCCGTCCGATCGTCCGCCTGCGCACGCGAGCGAGCGAGGGCGCATGGCGCTCCTCCTTTCCCGAAACTGCGCGCTGCGATCGCGGCGAATGGGTCTTCGAACTTCCCGAGTCCGGGCCCGAGCCCCTCCTGAAAGCGCTGATCGACGGCAACGCGGGTATCGAAACGCTGGCGATCGAGCGGCCAGGACTGCACGAGGCCTTTGTCGCCATCGCGGGCGATGCGACCGCCCGGGCGATGGATGAGCCGCCACCGGAGGTCGCGCCATGAGAGAGCTTCTTCGCGCCGCCTTCGTGATCGCCCGCCGCGACTTCACGGCGACGGTCCTGTCGCGCGCCTTCCTGCTGTTCCTGCTCGGACCCTTCTTTCCCGTCCTGATGATCCTTGTCTTCGGCGCGGCGACCGCGCCGATGGGCGACGTCAACGAGAAGCCGACCGTTGCAGTCATCTCGTCGGCTGCGGAGTTCGAGGCGCTGGAGCAGGCGCGGCAACGGCTGGATGAGGCAATCAGTCCGGCGACCCTGGTCAACATCGCGCACGTCGAGCCGACCGGCGACCCGCAGCAGGCGGCAAACGTGTTGCAGGCGAGGAAGCCAGGCTATGTCGCTGTCCTTGTCGGCGGTCTCGATGACCCGCGGCTTGTCGGCAGCGTCGGAGCCGCCAGCGGGACCGCGAGGCAAATGCGCGTCTTCATCGCCGAGGCCCGGCGGCACAGGGAATCGAACGGACCGGTGAACCTCCCTGTGCTCCGGACGGAGCAAGCGCCAGCCGTTCCGGCGGGAGCGCAGGCCATGACCGCGAGAGGCGGCCAGTCGTTGCTGTTCCTGCTGACGCTGCTGCTCGCGGGCATGCTGCTGTCCCAGCTGATCGAAGAGAAATCGAACAAGGTCATCGAGGTGCTCGCGGCCGCCGTGCCCGTCGACTCGATCTTCCTCGGCAAGCTGCTGGCGATGCTCACGGCATCGCTCGTCGGCATCGCTGTCTGGACATCGGTCGGCGCAGCGGTGATCGCCGCAGTTTCCAGCCATGGGCTGCAGAACCTGCCGGTGCCAGCGGTGGGATGGCCCGCGTTCATCCTGCTTGGCCTCGTCTATTTCGCCATGAGCTACCTTCTGCTTGGCGCCATCTTCCTTGGCATCGGCGCGCACGCGTCGAGCGCCCGTGAGGTCCAGACCTTGTCGATGCCCGTGACCATGGCTCAGGTCGTCATCTTCGCTTTGGCGTCGGTGGCGGTGGGCCAGCCGGACAGCACGAAGGCGATGGCGGCCGCGGCGTTCCCGCTGTCCTCGCCCTACGTGATGATCGCGCGAGCCGCCGAAGTGCCGGGGCTTTGGCCGCACCTTGTGGCAGTCGCTTGGCAATTGCTCTGGGTTGCCCTGTTCCTGCGGGTTGCCTCGGGCGTCTTCCGCAAGAGCGTGCTCAAGTCCGGCCGCGTGAAGGTAAAGCCGCGCAAGCCCGCGAGGGCCTAGGCGAATCCTCAATTCGCCGGGTCGGTCGACCTGTCGAGCATGACCGGCGCGGAGAAGGCGAGTCCGACGAGGCCGTCCTCAGCCCACTTCACGACTGCCGGCACGAGAATGCCGCCCTCGAAGCGGACGAAGACGTCCGCGCCCGGACCCAGATCCGGAACGCCGCCGCCCATCGCGCCGCCCTCCGAGATGTTGTGCAGCGCGAAGCTGGTTGGAGAACCGTCGATCAGGAGTTGCAGGTTGCGGCCCTTGGCCGGCATCCGCTCGTGGCGGCGTTGATTGGCCGTGCCGGCGGGACGCCTGCCGACGCTCACACCCCCGGAATCGTCGTGGCGCGCTTCGGCAAGTGGAACTGCCGTTCCGCAGAAGCCGCACTCGGCGCTGACGCGACCGACGAACCATTGCGACCGCCCGCAGCCGGGGCAATGGTTGGACGCGTTCGCTCGATAGACG
Source organism: Sphingomonas telluris (assembly GCF_022568775.1). Lineage (NCBI taxonomy): Bacteria > Pseudomonadati > Pseudomonadota > Alphaproteobacteria > Sphingomonadales > Sphingomonadaceae > Sphingomonas > Sphingomonas telluris. The sequence goes on from NZ_JAKZHW010000001.1 coordinate 2,106,134, forward strand.
ATGTGATGGCCACGATTAGCCAGGGTCGCCGAAAACGGGACCGAAGCCCGTTCGAAGACCATTACCTGTGCCATCCTTCGTGCCCTCCCCAAGCGAGCGTCAAAGCTCAGTGTGTACGCTCAGGGAATTGCCGAGAGATTACCGCGAGGTGGAATTAAGCGATTGCCTCGCGGGCCATTTCTTCGAGCTTCGTCATCAGCGCGCGATGCGGGAACGGCCCATGGCTGATGCGCGCAACACCCGCATCCGCCCATTCCTGCTTCGGCGGAGCGCCGGGGAACGCGATGAGGTTGAGCGGCAGAGGAACCTCGCGAACGACTCGCTCGATGTGACGGCTGTCGGCCATCCGAGGAACGAAGAAGCCGCTCGCGCCTGCGTCGGCGAAGGCCTTCCCGCGGCGGACCACCTCGTCGATCAGCGCGTCGTCGTAGGTCTGCGTCTTCAGGAAGGCGTCGGTGCGGGCATTGATGAAGAAGGCGTCGCCCACGGCGCTGCGGATCGCCTGGATGCGGCGCACCTGCAGGTCGAGCGGGTGAAGGCCCTCACCGCCGATTACCTGGTCCTCGAAGTTGCAGCCGATCGCGCCGGTCGCCGCCAGGCGAACGACGTTTGCGGCTCCCTGATCGGGGTCGTCGGAATAGGCTCCCTCGAAGTCGACGGTCAGCGGTAAGTCAGTGGAGTCGGCAATGCGCTTCGCATTGGCGAAGACGAATTCGATGGGAACGCCTTGGCCGTCCGGCCAGCCAGCGGCATCCGCAACCGGGTGGCTGCCGGTCGCGAGAGCCTTGGCGCCCGCTTTCACGACCGCGGCAGCGCTTCCGACGTCCCAGATATTATAGAGAATCACGGGGTGGCCGGGCACGTGCAGCGCGGCGAACGTCTCGAATTTGGAAGCCATGGCCGGGCCCATACCAGCAATCCTGCGAGGTCGAAACAAAGCCGCTCTTTGAAGCGTTAGCGAGCGGACAGACAGGGGAAAGTTATGACACGCGTACATGTGGCAATTCCGCTGGCGGCGCTCGCGCTGCTCGCTGGCTGCAAAACCAACGACATGACCGATGGAGTAAAGAGCGCGGGAAGCGCTGTTGCGGACGGCGTGTCCGACGTCGCAAGCGCCGGAACCTCGCTCATCAACGTCAACCTCAGCAACGTCCTCAACGATCTGGCGCTCGACCTCAAGATCGACAAGGCCAACATCCCAATCAACGCGCAGATCCCGATCACTGTCGCCGCGAATGTGTGCGGCGTATCGATCAACATTCTATCGATCGGCGCCGGCGGCGGTTCGAGCAAGGGCTGCACCGCGACCACGACGTCGCCCGAGCTGACCCAGGCCGTCCAGCAGCAGCTCGCCGCGAACGGTTCGGTCGGTGGTGGCGCTCAGACGACGACAGGCTCCAGCACGGGCACGACTACGGGCACTACGACCGGAACGACGACCAGCACGGGCACAACGACCGGCACCGGCACGACGACCGGTACGACGACGAGTCAGCCGGATCCCAACACCCAACCGCCCCAGTAATTTTCGGGAGGAATCAGAATGACCAAGGCATGGAAGTTTGCCGCCCTCGTGGCGTCCGTTGCGATGGTGTCGGCGTGCAAGACGACGGGTGATACCGCCCCCGCGAGCGCGAGCGGCGCGGGCTCCGCAAGCACTTCGGGCAGCACTGGCACGACCACTGGCGGCACCGCGGGATCGACAGGCGGCAGCACCGGCACCGGCAGCGGTTCGGGGTCGGGAAGCATCCCGACCCTCGTCAACGTGAACCTTCAGAACGTGCTCAACGATTTGTCCGTGTCGCTGCAGGTGAACCGCGACAGCATTCCAGTGACTGCGCAGGTCCCGGTCGACGTCGCGGCGACCGTGTGCGGCGTTTCCGTCGATGCGCTGGCCGCCTCCGTCGCCAGCGGCAATGCGACCTGCACCGCCACCACCTCGAGCCCTCAGCTCACCCAGGTCGTTCAGCAGCAAATCTCAACCGGCGGCTCCGTAACTGGCGGCGATCAGAACACGAATGTCCCGCCTCCGCCGGGCAACTGAGCCTGGCAGGCGAAGAAAAACGTTGCGTTTCTGGAACAGAGGACGGCAGTAAGCGTATTGCTGTCTCCGAGAGCTTAGCCGCCTCGGTGCGGCTCTCACCATAACGGGGAAGAGTATTCATGAAGAAAATTTCGACCGCCATCGCAATCGCCGTGGGTGTTGTTTCTCTGTCGGCGTGCAAGCAAAGCCCGCAGGAGCAGGCTGCCGACAACATCGAGGCGAATGCCGAGAACACGGCCGACGCGATCGAAGCGAATGCCGACAACGTACCCGGCGTGACGCTCAACGACACTGCCGACAACGCTGCCGACGCAGTTCGCGCCGAGGGTGAGAATGCTGCCGACGCAGTTCGCAACGGTGCGGACGCCGACGGCAACAGCACCAACTAAGTCCAATCGAACCACTCGCACGCAGGTGGTTCGAGAAGGGGCGCTCCCTCGCGGGAGCGCCCCTTATCTTTTTTGGGCAATCAGTCCGGCTTAGTGAACGAAGCGGGCGACCACGTCGCGGTACGACCGGCTGACTTTCACCTGCGCACCTGAATCAAGCACCAGGAAGCATTCGCCGTTGGTGTGCGGCTTCACCTGCCGAACCAGATCCAGATTGACGATGGTCGAACGGTGCACTCGCTGGAAGCGGCGCGGATCGAGGCGCTTCTCCAGATCCTTCATCGTCTCGCGCAGGATGAGCGTGTTGTCGCCAGTCTGGATGCACATGTAGTCGCCGGCGGCATCGATCCGCTCGATCGTGTCGACATCGACCCGGAAGATCTGGCCCTGATCCTTGATGTTGATCATCTTCTCGAAACGCTCGGGAGCCGGCCCCTCAGGCGCAGCGTCCGCCAATTCCTCGGCCGCGGCCGGAGCATGTTCGGCAAGCACTTCCTTCAACCGCTCGTTTTCGCCGGCGCTGCGCTTCTCGGATAGCCGCTGGCGCACCCGTTCCAGGGTCGCCGACAAGCGGTCCTCGTCAACGGGCTTCATCAGATAGTCGACAGCCTGCGCTTCGAACGCGCGCAAGGCATGGTCGCCGTAGGCCGTGACGAAGACGAACAGCGGCGGTTCGACGTCCATCAGCCCCTGGATGACGGAAAAGCCGTCGAAACCCGGCATCTGGATGTCGAGGAAAACGAGATCAGGCTTGTGGGTCTTGATGGCCCGGATCGCCTCCCGCCCATTGGCCGCGGTCGCGACCACTTCGACATCGTCGTGGGCTTCAAGCCGCAGCTGAAGTCCCTGGGTCGCAAGCGGCTCGTCGTCGACGAGCACGGTGCGGATGGTCATGAGTCTCTGTCTCCGGTTTCGTAGGGAATTTCTAAGATAACGCTGAAGCCCCCCTGGTCGTTCTGTCTGGTCGTAAAGCCGTGCGTCGCGCCATAGGCCTGCGCCAGACGGTCGCGAATGTTCGCCAGTCCGACCCCGGTCGATGGCGAGGCCGCAAGGTCCGACCCTTCGCCGCTGCCATTATCCGCGACTTCGAGACGCACAGCCTGTCCCTCGCGGCTAGCGGTGATCCAAATGTCCGCCCCATTCTCGCTCGGGGTCACGGCATATTTGATCGCATTTTCGATCAGCGGCTGCAGCAGCAGCGAGGGCAGGCGGGCCCCGATCGTGTCCGCATCGATGCGGAAATGGGGCCGCAGCCGATCCTCGAACCGCATCTTCTCGATTTCGAGATAGAGCTTCAGGGTCTCGACCTCCTGCGCCAGCGTCACCTTCGCGGTCGGCTCGTTGGCGAGCGTGTAACGCAGGAAGGAGGAAAGACGGGCCAGCATCGCGTTCGCCCGCTCCGTCTGCTTCAGCAGCACCAAAGTCGAGATCGAGTTCAGCGTGTTGAACAGGAAGTGCGGGTTGAGCTGATAGCGCAGCATCGCGAGCTGCGCCGTCGAGGCCTGGCTTTCCAGCCGCTCGCGCTGCTTGATCTCCCCTTCAAGCAGCAGGAAGTAATTGATGCCATAGTAGAGCGCTGCCCAGGCGGCGAGAAGTGCGAAGTTCAGTAGGATGGCGCCGAAGTAAGCGACGCCCGTCGGCCTCAGGCCCGGCTTCAGGAATGTCGCAACGCTCCACGTCTCGATGATCGAGAAGATCGCCGACGCCAAAATCACGACAGCAAGGGACAGGACCAGGGTGAAGAGCGGTCGCATGGCGATGAGGCGCCGGAACAGCGACCCCATCAACAGGGTCAGCGAATAGCCGGTCGCCGTCAGCAGCGCGGTGTGGATGATCCAGATCGCGCCCATGCTGTTGGCGAAGCCCGACAGCGAGCGTAGGATGAAGTAGCCGGTCCAGCCCGCGCTCTGCAGGATCCAAAATGCGCGGTTCTTGTCGTCGAAGAAGGGCTGATCGAGCCCGATTCCGCGCGCGATCGGCGCCGCAGGCGAGCGAACTGCCGCCGTGTCCGACGTCCTTCGTCCGCTCCGCAAGGGAGCCCGAGCCTTCAATGCCGCGCTATCGGTGGCCATTCGCGATCCGATATAAGCAGGCAATTCGGCCATTGCGAGCGATGGCCGCTCGCGGCATTCCCTTCCGCCACGGGAGAAACACGGATGAACGAAGAAGCTTCACGCGCGAGCTTCCGCAGCATGGACGAAGGCACGCAAGCCGACTGGGCCATCATCGGCAGCCATTTCTTCCCTTACGCACAAGGCCTCGCCGATCGCGTCCTGGGGCATTTGAAGCTGCTCGATGGGGATTACGGCGGCTTCCCGGTCGATCGCCTGCAGCACTCCCTGCAGACCGCGACGCGCGCCCACCGCGGAGGCGAAAGCGAGGATTATGTCGTAATGGCGCTGCTCCACGACATCGGCGACACGCTCGGCAGCTACAATCATCCCGACATCGCGGCGGCGATCCTCAAGCCGTTCATGGACGAGCGGCTGCACTGGATGGTCGAGCATCACGGCGTGTTCCAGGGCTATTACTTCTTCCACTACATCGGCCTCGACCGCGACATGCGGGAGGCGTTCCGGGGTCACCCCCACTTTGAAGACACGGCGCGGTTCTGCGAGATCTATGACCAGACGGCGTTCGATCCGGACTATCAAAGCGCGCCGCTGGACTTCTTCGAGCCGATGGTCCGCCGCGTCTTCGCGGCACCGAAGCGCTCGATCTACGTTACCGCCGAATAAGGATCCTCAATGATTTCGTTCCGAACCGCCGTTGCGGCGGCCGCTCTGCTGCTGAGTGCCTGCCAGTCCTCGGAAGACAACACGACCGCCTCGTCGAATGCTGCGGAGCCGAAGGAGGTGCAGATCGCCCCGGTTTTGACCACGCCGGACGCGCTTGATCCCGCGAGCTACGCGAAGCCGCTGGAGGCGCGGGTCTATCACGTCGGTCTCGATCTCAGTGTCGACTTCGACACCAAGCGCATCGGTGGGACGGCGAAGCTGGACATCGACCGCAAGCCCGATGCCAAGGAGATCGTCCTCGACGACAAGGGTCTGGAGATCGAAAGCATCACAGACGGGTCCGGCGAGCCGTTGACCTGGAAGGTGGGCACCGGCGATCCCAGTCTAGGCGCGCCGCTCATCGTCGCGCTGAAGCCGGACACGAAGCAACTCGTCATCAAGTACAAGAGTGCGCCGGACGCAGGAGCGCTCCAGTGGCTCACGCCCGAGCAGACAGCCGGAAAGAAGAAGCCATACCTCTTCAGCCAAGGTCAGGCGATCGAGAACCGTAGCTGGATTCCGACGCAGGATTCGCCGGGTATCCGACAGGCATGGGACGCGACGATCCGCGTCCCCGCCGGCCTGACCGCTGTGATGAGTGCGCCCCGTTCATCCGAGCCGATGACCCAGGGCGGAGAGAGCATCTTCAGCTTCCGCATGGAGCACAGCGTCGCGCCCTACATGATCGCGATCGGCGTCGGCGATCTCGCGTTCAAGTCGCTCGGGCCGCGCACGGGCGTGTGGACCGAGCCGGTCATGCTCGACGCCGCCGCGAAGGAGTTGTCCGACACCGAGAAGATGGTGAGCGCGGCCGAGAAGCTCTATGGACCCTATCGCTGGGGCCGCTATGACCTGCTCGTCCTGCCTCCTTCCTTCCCGTTCGGCGGGATGGAGAACCCGACGCTGACCTTCCTCACGCCGACCTTCATCGCCGGCGACAAGAGCCTCAACGGCCTAGTCGCGCATGAGCTGGCGCACAGCTGGTCAGGCAATCTCGTCACCAATGCGAACTGGGCCGACAGCTGGCTCAACGAAGGCGTAACCTCGTACTTCGAGAACCGGATCATGGAGGAGCTCTACGGTCCCAAGCGCGCATCACAGGAAGCAGCGCTCAGCTTCGATGATATGGAGAAAGCCTTCGCCGAAGAGGGCCGCAACGCGCCGATCACATCCCTGCACTTGCCCCCGAAGGAAGCACGACCGGACGGCGGCGCAGGCGGAATCATCTACGACAAGGGCGCCGATTTCCTGCGCACCATCGAAAGGATTGTCGGGCGCGAGAAGTGGGATGCGTATCTCCGCTCCTATTTCGACCGCCATGCCTTCCAGCCGATGACATCCGCGCTGTTCCTGGCGGACGTGCGGCAAAACCTGGTGAAGGGCGACAAGGCGCTCGAGCAGAAGCTTCAGCTCGACAATTGGATCTACAAGCCAGGCCTGCCCTCGAACGCCGCGTTGCCGGACCCGAAGGCCTTCGCGACGGTGGATAGGGCCGTGAAGGCCTTTGCCGGCGGAAGCCCGGCCCCCGCAGCCTTCAGCGGCTGGACGACGGCCGAGAAGTTGCGATTCATTAACAAATTACCGCGGAAATTGTCGACGGCGCGCCTGACGGAGCTCGAAAACAAGCTGAAGCTCAACGAGGCTGGCAACCAGGAAGTATTGTTCGCCTGGCTCAATCTCGCCGTCGCCAATCGCTTCGATCCTGCCGTACCCGCGCTTGAGCACTTCCTGACGACACAGGGCCGCCGCAAGTTCGTAAAGCCGCTAATTCAATCACTTGCCGAGGATCGGCAGTGGGGAAGGCCCATCGCAGCGCGCGTTTATGGAGAGGCCCGGGCGTCCTATCACCCGGTAACCCAGCGCGATTTGGATAAACTCAAGTTAGCCGAATAGTCGGTGGCCCCTTAACCGCCTCTCAACCCTCTTCGGCTACCGCTCGCTGAGACCAGATTTAGCGAGTGGGAATGTACGAAGCTCCCGACCGATTTAAGCGGATAACCGCCGCTCGACTGCCCGATGGTGAGTCCCTCGGGCTGGCCAGCGAACCGGTGGATATTTCGAGCACTCCGCTCAAGGACGTGCAGCTCACGTCCCGCGCCCAGCTTGCGCCCTTCTTCGCGGCGGCCAACGTCGTTGCCGCGATCATGACCATCGCGCCGCTTTGGGGCGTGGTCAGCACCATCCTCCTCTTCCCATGGCTGGGCGCCGTCGCGCTGGTCAATTTCGGCGCCATGCAGCTCGCGCGCATGCAGGCGATCACCCACATCGGCCGTTCGGGACGCAGGGTCCCACCGTGGCAGATGATCGGCGAAGTCATCGTCCGCGCCGTCGTGTGGCTCTCGCTGCCGCTCTGGGTCTTCACCTCGATCGACCCAGGCTCGCAGGTCATCGTCGCCTCGATCGCGGCTGGCCTTGGCGTGGCCGGGCTTGGCCTCGTCGTGGTCCCGCGAGCCGCCATTGCCTGGATGTCGTCCTTCACTGGCGGCCTGGTCGGAGTGCTGTTGCTCGGCCGCGACACGGTGCCCTTCCAGCACATGCTGTCGATCCTGTTCACGTTGGGCGTGGCCATCTTCGGCGTCCTCAATGTCGCCCGCTGGGCTTTCGAGCAGCTCAAGACCAACGCCGATTTCAGCGCCCAGAGCGAGAGCGCGGCACTGCTTTTGCAGGAATATGAGCAACGCGGCGTGGGTTGGCTGTGGCAGGTCGATGGCGAGAACCGCGTAACCTACATCAGCTCGCGAATGACCGCCCTGCTCGGCCGCCCGGCGAGCCAGCTCGTCGGCCATTCAATGCCCTCCCTGCTCGGCGGCAATGCCGAACTCGGCCGCAAGCTCCTTGAGAAGCAGCCGTTCAACGCGCTCGAAATGGAGCTTCAGACGGCTCGTGGCCCCCGCTGGATCTCGATCGCCGGCGACCCGATCATCGACACCGCTGGCCGTTTCGAAGGCTTCCGCGGCGTCGGCAGCGACATCACCGAGATGCGGCAGACGCAGGAGCGGCTGACCCACCTGGCGAACATGGATGTGCTTTCGGGGCTGCCGAACCGCGGCCGTGTCCGTCAGCTGCTCGGCGAAGCGCTACGCACCGCAACATCGACGAACGTGCCCTGCGCGATCCTCTTCCTCGACCTGGATGGGTTCAAGCCGGTCAACGACACGTTCGGGCACCCGAAGGGCGATGCCGTCCTTCGCGCAGTGGCCAAGCGCCTCGTCGATGAAGTCGGTGCGGACGGCCATGTCGGCCGCATGGGCGGCGACGAGTTCGCGATCGTCGTGACCGATGCGCAGAGCCGCAAGAAGGTCGAGCAGATGTCCGAACGGATCATCAAGTCGATCAAAGAGCCGTACATGATCGACCAGACCGAGATCCGCATCGGCGTTTCAATCGGTGCCTCGTTCGGTCCGATCGACGGGGCCACCGTCGATGATTTGATCCTGAAGGCCGACCTCGCACTTTACCAGGCGAAGGATGCCGGGCGCGGTGTCGCTCGCTACTTCTCGTCGGAACTTCAGTCCGAGCAGGAAGACCGCGTCCGCCTCGAGACGGATCTGAGGCAGGCGATCACTGCGCAGCAGTTCCATCTCGTCTTCCAGCCGCTGGTCAGCGCGAAGTCGCAGAAGCTGATCGGGTTCGAGGCGCTGATCCGCTGGAACCACCCGCAGCGCGGCTTCATCCCGCCGAACGTGTTCATCCCGGTGGCCGAAGAAAACGGCCTAATGCCGCAGCTCGGCAATTGGATCATCGACGAGGCGTGCCGGGCGCTCGCGACCTGGCCGGAAGCCGTCACCGTCGCGGTGAACATCAGCCCGAAGCAGATCCTCGTCCCGGCGCTCCCGAACGTCGTCAGCGAAGCGCTCGCCCGCCACAAGATCCCGGGCAACAGGCTGGAGCTGGAAGTCACGGAGGGCGTGTTCCTGGGCGACAGCGGCAAGACCGTCGACGTCCTCGGCCGTCTGCGTGCACTCGGCGTGGGTATCGCGCTCGACGACTTCGGCACGGGCTATTCGTCCATCGGCTATCTGAACAAGGCGATCTTCCACAAGCTGAAGATCGACGGCAGCTTCGTCCGCGATTGCGGCTCGCGTCCCGAAAACGTCGCCATCATCAAGTCGATCGTGCAGCTGGCGAAGAGCTTCCGCATGTCGGTAACCGCCGAGGGCGTCGAAACGGCCGAGGATTTCGAGCGCATGCGCGAGCTCGGTTGCGACACGATCCAGGGCTATCTGTTCGGCAAGCCGCTGTCCTACGAGCGGGCGAACCAGATGGTGGTCGGCCTCGGCGCGAAGCGGATGGCCGGCTGACCAGCGCTAGTAGCGCGCGAGGATGAACTCCCGCGCGCGATCATATTCGTAGGGCGTCACCCGACCGTCGCCATCAGCGTCCGCGATTTCCTTGAAGGCGCGCGCGGCGGGCTGAGCCTCCGAGACGGAAATGATGCCGTCACCGTCCGCGTCGAACATGCGCCGCGCCCACTGGTTCAGCACCCAGTCGCGATCGAACAGCTCGACCGCGCGAGGATTGACCGTAGCGCTCGCCGCGGACGGCGCGACTGCGGGGTCGGCTGCGGCAGCAAGCATAAGGACGGCGTAGAGCACGACGCCAGAACGCACGTCGCCACCCGACGTTGCGGCTGTTTCAATCAGGTGCTTGCTAGGGCGCCCCTTACGGCCTTGCTCAAGGCCTCCGCACGAAACGGCTTGGTCAGCAGCGGAGCGTTGGGCGCGATGCGTTTGATCGATTCCGTTTCGCTATAACCGGACACGAACAGGATCGCCTGATGTGGGTGCGTCGCTAGGATTTTGCTGGCGACGTCGGCACCCGACAGGCCCGGCATGATGAAGTCGAGCACTACGAGGTCCGGCCTTTCGGATGCAAAGGCCGACAGGCCAGTTTTGCCGTCGACCGCTTGGCTCACCTCATAGCCCTGGTCCTTCAGGGCTTCGGCGATGAACTCGCGGACGTCGGGATCGTCGTCGATCACGAGGACCTTCTCGGCGGAGGGCTCATCCGTCGGCTCCTGGTCCTCTGCGTTCCCCGCAACCTGCTCCGCAGCGTCCGCGGCGACCTTGAAATAGAGCCGCACCGTGGTGCCCTTGCCGGGCTCGCTGTCGATCCTCGCCACACCTCCGGATTGGCGCGCCATGCCGTAGACCATCGAGAGACCTAGGCCGGTGCCTTTCCCGACTTCCTTCGTCGTGAAGAACGGCTCGAACGCTCGTTCAACAACGTCGCGGGTCATTCCGACCCCGGTGTCGCTGATGCACAATTCGACATAGCGGCCTGCCTCGAGATCCGGATCGTCGTCCAGTTCGACGGGCCGGGTCGCGAAAGTCAGGACGCCTCCCTCGGGCATGGCGTCGCGGGCGTTGATGGCGAGATTGAGGACGGCGACTTCGACCTGCGTCGGGTCGGCGAGGACCGGGAGCAATTCCTCATCGAGGTCGAATTTCTTTTCGATGCCGGGGCCGAGCACGTTTCTTAGCAGCGGGCGCATGTTCTGGATCAGCGGCGCTATCTTCGTCGTGCGAAGCTCCAGCCGCTGGACGCGGCTGAAGGCGAGCAGCTGTCCGGTCAGTCGCGCTCCACGCTCTGCAGCGGTCAAGGCGTTGGAGGCGTAGCGCTTCAACTTCGCGTCTTCGATGCGCTTGGCGAGCAGGTCCAGGCCGCCGACGACCACGGTCAGCAAGTTGTTGAAGTCGTGCGCGATGCCGCCGGTGAGCTGGCCGAGCGCTTCCATCTTCTGGCTTTGACGAAGCTGCTCCTGCGCCGCCTTGAGCTCGGTTATGTCGCGGGCTTCGAACAACAGATAGATGATCTCGCCGTCCTCGGCCTTCACCGGCTGGACCGAAACGTCGAGATAGGCCGTTGGAATGCCTTCACGCTCCATTCGGACTTCGGTGATGAAGATCTCGCCCTTGGCCGCCTTGGCGATGCCCTTCTTCATCACCTCAATGTGCTGCGGGTAAGCGCGCATCGTGGGCGCGTCCCACAGCTTTTGCCCGATCGCGTTCTCGGGTGTCGGATCGCGCCACATTTCCCGGCGATTGTTCACGGCGAGCACGGTCCCATCCGGCGCAAGCAGGACCATGACTTCCAACGCCGCTTCAAAGACTGCGCGGAACTGCGCCTCCCGCTTCGCGAGTTCGGCCGTGCGCTCCTCGACCTGCCGTTTCAGATCGAGTTCCGCTTCCTTGGCGACAGTGATGTCCGTCGCCGCTCCGATAAAGCCGGCAAGCTCGCCATCCGCGCCGAAGCGCGGTGAGCTCGTGCTCTTCAACCAGCGCCACTCGCCATCGCCCCGTTTGTACCGCCCCTCCAGCGTGAAGGTCTCGCGCGCCGCTTCGCCCGCGACCGATTCCTGGACGATGCGGTCGTGGTCTTCGGGATGGATGCGCTCGCGCCAGTCGAGTGTCCGAGCCTTCTCCCGGCTGACACCCGTGAATGCGACATAGGCTTCGTTCACGAAGTCGCGGGTGCGGTCGAGCCGCGTCACCCACATCATCACCGGCGCCTGATTGGCGATACGGCGGAACCGCTCTTCGCTCTCTTTCAGCGCTCGCTCAGCTACCCTCTGTTCGGTGATGTCGGTGATGAGCGCAATGATTCCGCGCACGCCGGTCCGTTCATCGGACCACGGCATGTAGTTCGTCTGGACGGCGACCTTGCCGCGCGTCGGGTGATCGAAGTCGGTGACGAAGAATTGCGGCTCGCCGGCCAGGGCGCCAGCGAGCATTGTCTTGCGAAACTCGTATGCTTCTTCGCCGATGACCTCAGATATGTGGCGGCCCAGGACCTCGGCGCGTGGGCGTTCGAACCAGTCGGCATAGGGCTTGTTGACGAAACGGTAGACGAGATCCTGGTCGAAATAGATGACCATGACGGGCAGCATGTCGGCGACCGCCAGCATGCTGGAGAAGTCGAAACCTCCCGCAAAGGGCCGGGCGGCCGCTCGCGGCGTCTTTGCCGCTCTCTTCACCTCGCCACCGTCATTCATGGATGCTCATGCTTGCCCAAAAATGCCCGCAAGTCGATGTGTTAGAGGCAGGCATGCTGACGAAATTCATAAACAAGGATTAGGCGCGATGATCCAGCACGTTCTCCTGGCCCTCGTCCTTCAACTGCTAGTCGTTGCGGTGATACGCAGTTGGGCAGCCGGCGCGTTCACCGCTGCGGCCTGGGTCATCTCACGCGAGATCACCCAGGCCGAGTACCGTTGGATCGAGCATTTGGGAAACGGCCTGCGGGCGAATATGCCTTGGTGGGGCGGTCTCGATCCGAAGGTGTGGACCCGCGCCGATCCGTGGCTCGACTGGATAGTGCCCACACTGGCCGTCATCCTCGCCGCACTGATTGGTCGACGTTTCCAGAAACGGCGGAAATCCGGACTTCGTTCAGGTGACGCGGCTCCGTAAAAACCCGCCCTTCCCCTCCGGACTTCTTCCTAATGAAAATGGCTGCGCGGGCACCACAATGGCCAACGGTCGCATTTTTGCGGCCTCGTGTTGTTTCCGTTGCATCTCAGGCGTGCCTGGCTTCGCCCGGCAAGCTCTAAAACAGAGGAGGAGGATAATGCCCTTGCTAGGTAAGAGCATCGCATCGGCCGGATTGATCATTGCGAGCGGGCTAAGCCTGAGCGCGTGCGCGACCGAAGACTATGTCGACAAGCACATCGCGACGGTGAACGACCGCATCAGCGCGCTGGAAGCGAGAGTGAACACCGTCGATCAGTCGGCCCAGCAGGCAAACGCTGCGGCTCAGGCTGCCGCAGGTGCTGCACAGACCGCCAATCAGCGGCTTGACCAGCTGACGGCCCGTGTGGACGGCATCGAGCAGCAACTGGCTTCCAAGAAGCCGCGGAACTGATCTTACACCCGCGGGGTTCGTCACTGTCGCATGGCGGACTCCGCGGTGAAGATTTTCGATTGAGGTACTGAGTTTGAGAATGCGCCTTCGCGCGACGGCTTTCCTGGCCGCAGTCGCGGCTGCGAACGTCGGATTGTGCTCGGCAAGCGCGGCGCAGCCGGTCGACATGGGACCGCCCGTCGACACGCTTGCTCCTCTGCCCGCTTCCGCAAGCGTTTCGAGCCCGGAGCTCCCGCAGGTGGATCCGCTTGCGCCGCTTGCCGACGCTGACGCCAAGCCGGATGGTCCATCTGCAGAGGCCGTCCAAATCATCAATTGGGTCCTCGCCTCCCGCGACAACGGCGAAGTGCCCTTCATGGTCATCGACAAGGTCGCGGCCGAAGTCTTCGTCTTCGATGCGAAAGGCGAATTCGTAGGCAAGACGGCCGCATTGGTCGGATCGGCAGTTGGGGACGATTCATCGCCGGGCGTGGGCGATCGCGAGCTTTCCAACATCGCTCCAGAAGATCGGACGACCCCGGCGGGCCGCTTCGTCGCGAAGTTCGGTCACGCCTACGGCAACCAGAAGGTGCTGTGGGTCGACTATCACACGTCGATCTCGATGCATCCCGTGATCACGTCGAACAAGAAAGAGCACAGGCGCCAGCGCCTCGAGTCCGTCACGCCGGACGACAACCGGATCACCTATGGATGCATCAACGTGCCGCGGAAGTTCTACAGGAGCGTTGTCGAGCCGCTTTTCACCGGCACCAGCGGGGTCGTCTACATCCTTCCCGAAACCCGGCCGCTTCAGGAAGTCTTCCTGGCCTTTAACGCTCGGTTGACGCCAGCGCGGGCACCGGGATCCTTCTGACTCCTCATCGCCGGGAAGCGTTTGGAAACAACTAGGAACTTGTCCGGATATTTCACGGCGCCAACTCGAAGTATTTAAAACCTCAGAGATCCTAGGAGCCCAACCTCCCGATTGGGTTCAGGACTCGCGCGAGGCCCGCAATCCTGCGAAACCCCCTCTGAAGCACGTTTGCGGGCCTCGTCGTTCCGCACGGGGCCAATTGGCCAGAAGTGCTAATCACATGGTTCATATGGAAAAGTTTGTTTGGCGGCGAACGACTACGGCCCGCGCAAGTCGACCGGAGCCCCCAAGCCGGTCGGGTTACGTGGGCGTGTAAATGCCCGGGTTAAAAGGAAGGCCCGCTCGGACGTACGGATCGAGCGGGCCTTCTTTTTTGGCTTTGCCGTCAGTTCTGCAGATGCGCTGCGCTGGTCAGGACGCGAACCGTTACCTTGCGAGCTCCTTGCATCGAAGCCGAGTTGGCCTTCTCAACCGGGATGTTCATCTGGCCCATGGCCGACGCGCCAAGGACGCGGCCTGGAAGCACCTTCCCGCTCTGCTTCAGATAGTTGATCACTGTCTGCGCGCGGCGATCGCTCAGCTTCTGGTTCGCGGCGGCATTCCCCGTCGGATCGGCGTAGCCGAGTACGGAAATCACGTAGCCCTTCATGCTCGCCGCGTTGCCGGCGAGGGCCGAGAGCTTCTGCTTGTCGGACGCGGAGACTACCGCGCTGCCGCTCTTGAAGTAGATGTTCTCTTCGGCGCGGATGTCCCACTCGCCCATCTTCGAATAGGCCGACCGGAGCTCATCGCTGCGGCGTGCGGTCTCTTCGACACCGGCCTGGATCTGGGCCGCCGTCTTGTAGTCCTTCGCCTTGTACTCGATGTCCTTGATCACGAACTGGCCGCCCGCATCGTCGCCGTCGAGGACGACTGGGAGGCCCGGCAGTAGCGACGCCGCCGGAACGGTTTCCTTCTGGCCGCCGAGCGGACCGGAAACCGAGCGAATTCGCGCATCCGCCGGGAGCGAATAGGTCTGGTTGCCGGCCGGCGTCTTGATGGTCAGCTGACCGTTCTGGTTGGTGACAACGATGCCCTGAATTTCACGGGGCTCCGCCGAGGCCGGAGTTACGTAAAGTGCCGCGGCGCAGGCGCCGACGGCGAGAATGCGGAATGCGAGTCCTGCCATCTTCGATCTCCTTCGATCCTGTCACGCCGGATGCGGACCCGGTCGAAGAGCCGAGGTAGGGCCCGGTGGCGGAGACCTTCCATCCGTGAAAACCCTTCCCGCCCTGACCAGAAATCAGGAGGTGCAATTGGCTCGGCATCCGTTGCGCCACACAAGCGCGGTGAGGTCCCGATCCCTCGTTTCACCTGCGTTAAGGCTCGCTCGCATAAGGCAAACCTTCGGGCATGCGTATTTGGATATTTGGAACACGGCGCGGCGTTGGCAGTGAGGCATGATGGACGAGTACAGGCGTTTCACCGACGTTTCAGAGACAGATCCGCAAGTTGACCCGAGGTCTACCGCGCAATCGGTTCGAGCCGACTTCACGAGCCTTCTCGACATCTTCGATCGGCAGCTCGAGCAGTTGACCGACGCCGAAAGTCGCTCCCATTTGCTTCAGGCCAGAGCGGCTGCGGCAAGAGGGCTCGAACTGAGCGAATCGCTTCTGGATCTGATGCGCGCTCCAAGCGGAGCGAGCGGGGCGACCGCGAACTCCTAAGGGTTTCCTCCGATAGACTTGATGCCCCCCTGAGCCGGAACAACGGGGCTGACTTCGAAGTCAGGAGGCTCAGGTGAAACGCCACCGGCATTTCACGCTCGTACTCGTCGCGGCGTTACTGTTTGGAGGGCCGGCCGCCGCCAAGGCGCCAACCACGTGGGACGGGCTCGTCCAAGTCAAATCGAAGCGTCTGAACCTGGTCTACCTGCAGCCGGGAGCGGACTTCCGTGTCTACACCAAGGTCATGATTGAACCGACCGAGGTTGCTTTCGCGAAGAATTGGCAGCGCGACTACAACCGGACCGCATCATCTCTCAGCGGGCGGGTGTCCGACAGCGACGTGCAGCAGGCGCTGACGAAAGCCGTAAAGGCGGCCGACGACATCTTCACCGAAGCGTGGACGAAGGGCGGCTACATGGTCGTGACGGAGCCAGGCCCCGACGTGTTGCGAGTCCAGACGGGCATCGTGAACATCACCGTGAATGCGCCCGATCAGCCCACCGCCGGGCGCAGCTATTCCTTTTCCGGCGAGGCCGGATACGCAACCCTGTTTGTGGAAGCGCGCGACTCCATGACCGGTGCACTGCTTGGCCGGGCCGTGGATCAGGGCGTAGCCGGGGACAATTCGGCAGCCTGGCGGACGAGCGTCAGCAACCGTGCGGACTTCCGGTACCTGGTGGAGGACTGGGCCAAGGCCGGCGTTCGCGGAATGACCGAACTCAAGGCGCTGTCGCCAATCAAACCCTAAACATCCTACCGAGAGCGAGGACGAATCCATGCACAGGTCAGCATCCCTCATCGCCGCAATCGTGTTCCTGGCGCTTGCGCTGGGCAGCCTCTACCGGCTGCTCGTCGGTTTCCCGGTGGTTATCGGGGGCGTCGAGATCGGTCAGGTGGCGACTTTCTTCGCGTTCGTGATCTGCGCCGCGCTCGCCCTCATCCTGTTCCGCGGCAGCGGACGCGTCAGCGGCTGAGCCGTTGAAGCGGCTGCTCCGGCGAGCCGCCGCTGAACCTGCGTTCGATCGGCGCGACGACGCTCGCCCTGAGATGCAGCGCGTCGCGCTCGCGCATCATCCGGCGCCACCGTGCCGGTGACATTCCGAACTCGGTCGTGAACCAGCGCGTGAACGAGCTCAACGCCGAGTAGCCGGTGAGGTGCGCCACCGCCGTGATCGGCTGGTTCGAATTGCTGAGATAGCGGGCCGCGAGTTCGCGCCGCGCATCGTTGAGCAAGGTGCTGAACGGCTGCCCCTCGCTGATGAGCCTGCGTTGCAGCGTGCGCAGCGGAATCCCGAGATATCTCGCTACGCCTTCCGCATGTGCCTGCCCGTCCGACATCAGAAACGGGATCGCACTGCGCACACGCTCCGTCATCGTGTCGTCGTGCCGAACGCCCGGCATCAGGTTCAGGAGCCTGCGCGCGTGCACGATGAGTTCTGGGTCCGCGAACTCGTTCGGGGCATCGAGGCTAGCCGAGCTGCATGACATACCGTCGAAGCTGCTGTCGAACTCCAGTGGGCAACGGAACACGCGTTTGAACGTGGCAATGTGCTCCGGCGCCGAATGCCGAAAGTGGATGCAGTCGGGCTGCCAGTTGCATCCCGCGCCGTCGACGAGAACCCGGTAAGCGATCGTCGCGAGCAGATTCACGCCCTGCATGCCACGCAATCCTGGAATGAGATTCCATTCAAGCGTCGCATGCTCGCCGTCGTCGCGAAGCGTCGTATGGACGATTTCATTGATCAGGCGGCGATATTCGATCGCCGCGTCGATGATATCGCGCATCGTCGCTTCGTGACGCAGCAGCAGGCTGACGGGTCCCAGGCTGGCGAACGTCCGGAATTCGCCAAGCACTACGCTGAAATCGTCCCGGCCCGATTGCGCGGCGCTGTCCTCGAGCAGGCTGAGAATGCGGCTGGCGGGAAGCCAGTTCTCAGGGTCGCGCAGTGAGCTCGGATGCAGGCCGGCGCGGCCGAGCATGGCGTAAGGATCCAGCCCGAAGTGCTTCGCGACTTCGGTGTAGTTGGTCAGCATGACCGCGCGAGCACGTGCCAGCAAGGTGCGCCTCCTTCGCAATCAGTACTGAAGTCAATCGCGGTCCGCTCTTAGGGGAACACCCGATATGCTCCGCGCTCGCCTGTCCTAGGATGCGCGACTTCTGGGGGAAGCATCTACGCTCCTGCGCGCCGCGACCGCGCGGATCTGAAGGTGGCGAACATGGCACTCGAAACCAACGCGAAGATCACCGGCAAGATTGTCGACGTCGGCCTGCCGCTACTTCTGCTCGCAATCCTCATCGCATTGTGCGTGCAGCTGCTCATCCCGTTCGTGGGGCTACTGCTGTGGACCTTGATCCTCACGATCTGCTTCTACCCGGTGCATCGAAAGCTGGTCGGTCGGGGCACGAGCAACCGCATGTCCGCCATCATCATTGGTGTCGGACTAGCCGCCCTGATCCTCGTACCGACGGCGATCGCCGCAATCCACGCTGCAAGCTCCATTCCTGAGCTCGCGAGCGGTTTGATGTCCGGTCAGCAGCACCTCCGGCCTCCACCGGACCGCCTTAAGGAAGTTCCGGTCATCGGCGCGAAAGCCCATGCGATCTGGGCGCAGGCATCCAACGACATGCCGGCGTTCGCAAAGCAGTTCGGGCCGCAACTCACCAGCTTCACCAAGTGGCTGCTTGGCGTCGCCGGCGGGATGATCGGCGCCGTGCTGGCACTTGTCCTAGCCGTCATCTTCGCGGCGATCACACTCGCGTACGCCGACAGCGCGCGCGCGTTCATGCTCTCGATCATGGCGCGCCTGACCGGAAGCCGTGAGCGGGGCCAGCACTATATGGACGTGATCGGTGCGACGGTGCGCTCCGTTGCGAACGGCGTCATCGGCGTGGCCTTCGTCCAGGCACTCCTGTGCGGGATCGGTTTCTTCCTTGTCGGCATCCCGGGCGCCGGCATCCTGTCGCTACTCGCAATGGTGCTCGGCGTCCTTCAGGTGCCAGTGCTGCTCGTCACTCTGCCGGCGATTGTTTTCGCGTTCGCCGTGAAGTCGACCACAGTGGCCCTGCTCTTCACGGTCTGGTTCATCATTTCAGGGCTGAGCGACGCGGTGCTCAAGCCGCTGATGATTGGTCACGGCCTTGAAGTGCCGATGCCCATCATCCTCCTCGGCGTCATCGGCGGCGTGATCGCCTATGGGCTCGTGGGCCTCTTCATTGGCGCGGTCCTGCTGGCCGTCGGATACGTCCTCTTCCGCGAGTGGCTGGGCTCGCCCGCTGCGGAGACCGGTTCGGAGAAGTCGACGCTCCAGGCAGCCGAATAGCGGATCAAAGCTCGTCCTTGATGGTCGGGAAGAGTCCGATCAGCCGGGCGACCATGACCGCGAGATAAAGCTGTCCGCCGATGACCTCGAAAATGGTTAGTCCGCGCGCGAGATCGCTCTTCGGAAGAAAGTCGCCGTATCCCAGCGTCGCAAGGGTGACGAAGCTGAAGTAGAGGGCGCTAACCTCTGTGAAGGCACTTGGGCCGCTGTAGCTTCCCGGCCAATATGACTCGACGGATAGGTGGAGTTGTCCAAAGAATATGCCGGCGAGAAGGTAGGTGCTCAGTGCGGCATAAACGACTTCCTTAGTGGCAATCCTAGCCGTCACAACCGCCTTCAGCGCCGACGCTGCGGCCACAAGGCCAATGGTTCCGTAGAGCCCAAGCATAGAACCCGGTGAGACGGGAACGTCATCACGCTCGGACGCGAAGCGCACGATGACGATCAGGACCATGACTGCGAGCAGAACGTAGCGATTGTGCTTCGTCTGGTTCGGCATGACTGCCGCGATGAGCGCGAAGCCGCACAGGAATCTGATGATATTCTGCGAATGCCCGAGGGCAGCCGCGACAGGCGTCAGGACGAGCATCATGAGCAGCGAGTAGAAGAGGAGGGCGTATCGGTTCCGGCCGTACGCGCGCCACACATTCCCAACACGACTGGGCCGCTTCCCCTGCGCTTCGTTCATATCGGGACCAATCAGTAGCTCGAAACGTGACGGGCTACGGTTGTCGACGCCGCTGGCTTCTCTGCAATCAGGGGAAGTTCGTAGTGACCTTCCCCTCAGGAAATTCCCTCAGTCGTTTCGCGGAATCCCCCAGTTCAAGTCCGTCGACCCATCTGCATAGCTGTTGGGCAGGTCCTCAGAGCCTTGAGAGGCCAGGCGGACGAGTTCCAGGGAGCGAGAGAGCGGCCCAATGCTGAGCGACTGGCTATCCAGCCTCTCCATCATCGGAACCGGCGCCGTGACGTTGGCGGTGCTGGTTGGCGCGGCTGCTGTCGGGCAGTTTTTTCGGCGCCTCCAAGCGCGCCGAACCGCTGGTGCAGAAAAGGAGTCTGAGCCTTCCGTTGCGCAGGAGGGCTATCTACTTGGGTCCGCGCTCGGGCTGCTCGGTCTATTGCTGGCCTTTACCTTTGGGATGGTCATCAATCGCTACGAAGCCCGTCGGGAGCTGGTCACGACCGAGGCCAATGCCATCGGAACGGCCTACCTTAGAGCGCAACTCCTCGACGAGCCACACCGGAGCCGGCTCAGCAATCTGCTTGTCGCCTACACGGAAAATCGCATCGATCTCGCGACCGCGGCCGACCCGAACGCCTTCTTGGCGACTAACGATCGTCTGCTCACCGAAATCTGGGCGGCCGTTAGTTCAGCGCGGGAGTCCGCACTTGCGCACGGAATTTCCACCCCGCTGCTGATGACGTTCAACGAAGTCATCGACCTGGATACCGAGCGCAAGATCGCCTGGCAGCTGCGCGTGCCTGCAGAAGTCCTATTGCTGTTGTTGGTCTTCCTGGCCGTGGCGGCGACGCTGGTGGGGCATCAGATCGATGGACCCCGCGGCAGGCGCGCTGCCGTCGTCCTTTTCCTCCTGCTCGCTGTCTCGATCACGGTCATCACCGACATCAACCGGCCGATGACCGGAAGCGCCAAGGAATCGCAGCAGGCGATGCGAATGCTGCTCGCATCCCTGAAAGCACAGCCGCCTCGAGTGTTCGATCAATTCAAGGCGACGCAGCCAGCGGCGCAGCCGAGCCATGCGCACTAAACCAGCCATTGCGCACCGAGTCCTCTCGGCTGCTTGCTGCATCTCCCTCCTGAGCGCCTGCGTCCAGGGCAACGATTATGTGAAGCCAAGCCTCGAAGTTCCAGGCAAATATCGGTTTGCCGATGCGGCTTCTACGCAGCTGGAGCCCCTCGCCGGAACCTGGTGGATCGGATACGGCGACCGGCACCTCGACAAGCTCGTCGGCGAAGCGCTCGCGAACAATCGCGATCTCCGCATCGCGACCGCGCGCGTCGATGAATTTGCGGCGATCCTGGCCGGCACCAAGTCGCAGGGCCTGCCCCAGGTCGGTTACGGGCTAAGCGGGCAACGCGCTCGCGCAAGCGAGGAAAAGATCCCCTCGATCGTCAATCCGCTCAGCACGACCTTCAGCACTGTCCTGTCCGCAAGTTGGGAGATCGACCTCTGGGGCCGAATTCGCCGCGAAACCGAGGCCGCGCGCGCCAACCTCCTCGCGACCGAGGAAGCGCGCCGCGGGGTCACCCTGACGCTCATCTCATCGGTCATCATCGGTTACATCAACTTGCTCGATCTCGATGAGCAATTGCGCATATCGGAACAGACGGCCGCCGGCCGGGCCAAATCCGTCGACGTGTTCGAAAAGCGGCTCGCGGCCGGCTGGATATCCGAGTTTGAAATGGCGCAAGTGCGGGGCGAGTACGAGCTCGCGCTCGCTTCCCTGCCTCCCCTGCGTCAGGCGATTGCCGTCCAGGAAAACGCCCTGTCCGTGCTGGTCGGCCGGAATCCCGGCCCGATCGAGCGCGCAACGCCGCAGGAGCTAGCAGGCTTCCACCAGATCGCGGTTCCCGCCGGCCTTCCGTCCGAGCTACTGACGCGGAGGCCCGATATCCTCCAGGCCGAACAACAGCTGATTGCATCGAACGCGCTGATCGGCGCGGCGCGGGCGCTGTTCTTCCCCAGCATCAGCCTGACCGGCCTGTTTGGCTTCGCCAGTGGCTCGCTGGGTAGCTTGTTCACAGGCCCGGCCCGGACCTGGTCCTTCACCGGCGACGTCGCCGGCCCGATCTACACCGGCGGCGGCCTGACAGCAGCCGTCGACCAGGCCGAGGCCCGGCGCGACCAGTCGCTCGCGAACTACGAGCAGGTTGTCCAGAACGCTTTCCGCGACGTCGATGACTCGCTCGTCGCGGTGCAGCAGAGCGCGCAGTTCCGGGATGCGCTAGCCCGTCGGGTGGCGACACTCACGCGCGGCGTGGAGTTGGCCAACGAGCGCTACGAGAACGGCTATTCCGACTATCTCGAAGTCCTCGACACCGAGCGCAGCCTGTTCAACGCCGAGCTTCAATACGCCTCCGCGCGCGGGGATTATCAGCGCGCTTTGGTCAATGTTTATCGCGCCCTTGGCGGCGACTGGACCAATCTTCCGCCAGTCACAGCTTCGACCGCGCAAACGCCGGGGGGCGGCACGAAATGAACGACAGTGCTCAGGCCGCAACGGCCAATCAGCCGGTAGCTACCGAGATGACGGTAGGCTCGGGGAAGCCGCCTGCGAGCCCCATGCGCAAGATCGTCCTGATCGCGCTGCTGCTTCTGCTGATTCTGTTCGTCTACCACGTACTGTCCGACCGCTTCACGCCCTACACGTCGCAGGCGCGAGTCGATACCTATCTGACTCAGATCGCCCCGGAAGTTGCCGGGGACGTCCTGCAGGTCGCAGTCAAGGATAATGGCAGCGTCCGTAAGGGGCAGCTGCTCTTCCGGATCGACCCCGAGCCCTACGAAGTGGCAGTCCGCTCCGCCGAGGCGAACTTGTCGGTCGCGTTGCAGGCCGCGGACGTCTCGGTCGCCGACGTCGCAGCGGCCCAGGCGTCGCTAAGGAAGCAGCGCGTCGACTTGGCCGCGAACCGCCAGCTTGGCGGGATCGTCACCGGTCTCGTCAACCAGAAGGCACTGGCAGAGACCCAAGGCATTCGAGCGCGCGCCGAAGTTGCCAAGACCGAGGCGGACGTCACTCGAGCGCAGGCCGATCTCGAGAAGGCTCGAGCCAACCTCGGTTCGCCGGGCATGAACAACCCGAAGGTGCGTCAGGCGCTCGCGGCATTGGACCAGGCGCGCCTCGACCTCCGGAATACCGAGGTACGCGCCCCCTCCGACGGCACGGTGACCAACCTGCGGCTGGCGGCAGGACAATATGTAGGTCCTGGCCAGCCCCTCTTGAGCTTCCTCGAAAGTGGTCCGCGCTGGATCTCGGCGGACATGCGCGAGAACCAGCTCGGCAACATCAGGCCGGGTCAGGACGTCGCCATCGCGTTCGACATCCGGCCGGGCAAGTTGTTCAAGGGCAAAGTACATAGCATCGGTTGGGGTGTCAGCCAGGGCGACGAAGCGCCCACCGGCCAATTGTCGACAATGCCGAAGGAGCAGGGGTGGCTACGAGAGCCGCAGCGATTCCCGGTCCGCATCATGATCCTGCCCGAGGAGGCGAAGAAGGCGCGCTTCGACAACGGGCGCAGCGGCGCGCAGGCCAACGTCATCGTCTTCACTGGCGACAATTTCATCATGAACCCGATCGGGAGGCTCTGGATCAAGATCGTCGCACTGCTGAGCTACCTCCAGTAGCGCGATGGCGACCGCCGCCCATTCCGTACCCGCTGATCCCGCTGCGACTGCGCGATTGCAGTTCGTCCTTCGCTTCAGCTTCGGCACCACAGCAGCATTCATCGTTTGCGAGCTCATGGGGTGGCAGCCGTCAGCCCTCGCGCCGGTTCTAACCGGTGTTCTGCTCGCCAACCTGCCTGTCGCGCCACCCTTCAAGGTCGGGATCGTCCTGATCCTCGTGATGGCCGTGTGCGCCTGGCTCGCCTTTTTGCTGACCGTCTGGCTGCAGCAGACACCCCAACTCCTCTTCGGCGTGATCGGCCTGATCATGTTTATCGCCTTCGCGGGGCTTGCTCAGGCCAAGGGCCAGTTGCCGCTGACGCTCCTGTTGATGTGCATCACAGTCGTTCCGGTCGTGACGCTGACCCTGTCGGAATATGCTGGAATCTTCCCCAGCCTGCTCGCTCGAGCGATGGGGCTGGCGGTCATCTTCACGTGGATTGCCTATGCGATCTGGCCAATGCCCTCGCCGAAGGCGCCCGATGCGCCGGCCGCACCGCAGCAGTTTCCGGTGGCCGCGGCGGCTCTGGGCGTCCTCATCGTGCTCCCGGTAATGCTGGTCTACCTCCTGTTCGGGCTGACCGACGCGATCCCCGTGCTGCTGACCACCGTACTGCTAGTCGCGCAGATGGAGCAGGAACGCAGCGCGGCGAGCGGCTGGGCGAAGCTCCTGGGCAACTTCCTTGGCGGCTTCGTCGCGGTCGCGGCTTATTACCTGCTGCAGATCGCGCCAAACCTGGCGACGCTTGCACTCATCAGCTTCATCATAGGCTTCGGATTCGCGAACGAGATCGTGAAGGGCGGTGTCCGCGGGGGCAATGCACTGCTTGGCTACAATGCGTCGATGGTGATCTTTGGACTGGCGCTGCTCAAGGGTGAGGACAACAGCGGCACATGGGGCGCCCGCGTCGTCCAGTTCGGCATCGCCTGCACCTTTGCCGTCGGCATGATGATGCTGCTGTGGCCGCGGCTGAAGGCGCGCTCGAGCAAGGCCTCCTGATCTCGCACAAAAGGAAAGGCCGGCCCGGGCATCCCCGGACCAGCCTTCTCTCATTCGCCCAGGCCTTAGCCGCGTTCCGGCGCCGGCGGCGGCGGAGGCGGGGGCGGCGGCGGAGCCGGGCAGGTCTCCGTAGCCAGGATCACCGTTCCGTCCGGGCAGGTCTGCGTCGGCGGCGGCGGCGGCGGCGGAGGCGGAGGCGGCGGCGGTGGCGGCGGAGGTGGTGCTTCCACTCCACCGAAGTTGTACGCCAGCGTCAGCAGCAGGCTGTGCGACCGGACTTTCGATTCGAAGTCGAAGTCGATGCCCGCCGTGGACGTCTGGATGACAGTGACCGGCGCCGTTCCACCAGTCGGCGTGAACGTGAGCGACTCCGGATTGCCCTGCAGCCCGATGGCACCGAGGTCCTGAAACTTCATGCTGCCTGTCACGAAATAGCGATACCGGACGCCAATATCGATATTCGGGCTGAGCGCGTAAGACGCTCCCAATATGCCTTGCCAGGCGACGGCGCTGTCCTTGTCGCTGAACAGCTTGGCACGGGCCCAGCCCACACCGCCGCCGGCCTGGAACGAGAAGCCGTCCGGATCGCCGAAGTCGAGCAAGCCGTTCAGCATCACGGAGAAGACGCCAATAGACTCATCGAGACTGACGTCGGAATCCGAAATTGCCGGAAGTCCGGGAGCGCCCGGATCAGGAGCAACCGATGGCCGGTTGAGATCAGCATTCAACGCGTCCACGAAGGTGCTGTTGACCTCGAATTTATCATTGTTGGCGTGCTTCCAGCCGATCTCGCCTTCCACGCGGAACATGCCGAAGTCGTACCCACCGAAGGCACCGATATCGTAGCCCTTCTTGTAGTCCAGGCCGAAGGCGTTGTTGAACGAGAAGTCGGACGGCCCCGCAGGGGTACCGAGGACGCCTCCCGGTACGTTGACCGTGTTGTAGAAGACGTTCACGTCCGCGTCCTGGTCGCGAGGCAGCCAGAGGCCGGCTTCGACACCGGCGTAGAACGAATTGTCCCGTGCAACAGCGGGTGACGACAATGCGATCGCCGCGATCGCTGCTGACACTAGATATTTCCGCATTTTCATCTCCTTGCCGAGACACTGCCAAGCGAAACGCAGCGGTCAGCGTCCCCTGTTGGCCGTTTGGCTGGGCCTTAATCGACGAGCCGGTTGGACGGAGGAATCGGGGTTAAACCCTAGTTTGTGCGGCCCGAACTGAGGGATTTCATGGATGGTTTGCCCGCTCTCCAGAGGGAGATTGGGAGCCTCTAGAGGGAGGCGCGAAATGGCCGCATCTTGGCGAAAAGTAATACTTGTGGCTTCCGCGACACAGTTCGCAGTAGCAGGATGTTCAACGCCACAGCGGCTGCCGGCAGTCCCGCAGGCGGAGATCACGCAGGCGAGCCCCGTAGCAGGGAACGTCCGCTTCCTCGTGACGCGTGAGACGGACAGCTTCGCCGCGGAAGCCCAGAACGCTGTCGCAAAGGAGAAGGCATGGCTGGCAAGCCAAGGCCGACCAGGCGAGCTTCCACCCGCATATTTCCTCGCCATCTCCGGCGGCGGTGACAATGGTGCCTACGGAGCCGGCTTCCTCAACGGATGGACCGCGGCAGGAACCCGTCCCGAGTTCAAGGTCGTTACCGGGGTCAGCACCGGCGCGCTCATCGCGCCATTCGCATTCCTCGGCCCGAAGTACGATTACGTGCTGAAGAGGGTCTACACGGAGACCTCGCAGAAGGACATTTTCAAGAAGCGCGGCATCGTCAAAGGCATCTTCGGCGACGCCATGGCAGACACGCGCCCGCTCGGCGCCACGATCGCATCCTACGTCACTCCCGAGCTGCTGGAGGCCATCGCGGCGGAATATGCGAAGGGCCGCATCCTGCTCGTCGGCACCGCGAACCTGGATTCACTCGAGCCCGTGATCTGGAACATGACGGCGCTAGCGGCCAGCAAGGATCCAAACGCGATCACGCTGTTCCGGCGCGTGCTGCTGGCGTCGGCGTCGATCCCAGGCGCCTTCCCGCCGGTCATGATCGACGTGACCGTCAACGGGACGCACTATCAGGAAATGCACGTCGACGGCGGGACGATGGCCCAGGTTTTCCTCTATCCGCCGTCCCTGAACATCGCGAACGCGCCGCAGCGGCAGCGCACTTTGTACATCATCCGCAACGCGCGCCTCGACGCCGATTGGGCGAGCACGGAGCGCCGGACGATGAGCATCGCCGCCCGCGCAATCGGATCGCTTACTCGGACGCAGGGTGTAGGCGACCTGTATCGAATTTATGTCACCACGCAGCGCGACGGCATCGACTACAATCTCACCTACATCCCGCCGACGTTCAACACTCCGCACAACGAGGAATTCGACACGGCCTACATGACCTCGCTGTACAATGTGGGCTTCGAGGCGGCGAAGGCGGGCTATCAGTGGCAGAAGTTTCCGCCGGGCTACAACGGGCCCATCCCGAACTCGGCGGCCTCCTCCGGACGCTAATGGCATGCATCCAGGTGTAGCGGGCGTACTGGTCCTCGCGGCGGCGGGTGCCGCTACGCCCGTCTGGATAGGCCACTTTACCTCGCCAGGCGCGCCGCCGCCCCCGTGGCATATGGTCAAACTGACCAGTCAGCGGCCGACGAGCTATCGGGTCACGAATGTCGCGGGCCGGACCGCACTCGAGGCGACCTTCGATCGGAGCATGTCCCTGATGGCGAGGTCGATCGGCGTCGACCTTGGGCGCACGCCGGTGCTGTGCTGGCGCTGGTTCGTGGACGGGCCGGTGAAGAAAGCCGACATGACCCGCAAGAGCGGAGACGACTATGCCGCTCGGGTCTACGTGGCCTTCGACGTCGACGACGCCGCAATGTCCGGCTCCACGAAGTTCAAGCTGAGGATGGCTCGGGGATTGTTCGGCAAGGACATCCCGGACGCCGCCGTGGTGTACGTGTGGGACAACAGCCATTCGATCGGGACCGCGCGCAAGAGCAGCTACACCGATCGCTCGCAGCTCATCGTCGCCGAAACCGGCGCCGCCCGGGCAGGAACCTGGGTCTCCAAGCGTGTCGACCTGGCATCGGATTTCGCCAGGGCATTCCCCAACCAACCCGGCAAGCCGACGCAGCTGGCCGTCGCGGCCGATGGCGATAACACCGGCAGCAAGGGCCGCACAGCCTTCGCCGACATTCACTTCGTCGAGCGCGGCCAGCCGTGCGCGTTCTAGCGGCCCTCAAAACGGCGCGTCCGGGTTTGTCCTGATGGAGCCTGAGCCCGGTCGGTGCGACGCCAAGACGAGTTGTCAGCCATCAATCGAGCGAGTGAAGCATGACCCGCAACACCTTCCGTATCGCCCTGCCCGCCCTGCTGCTCGTGACTGCGGTCCCCGTGAGCGCGCAGACTGAGGATCACGCGCCGGTCTCGCTCAAGTCCTCGAGCAAGATGATGCAGGACAAGCCTGGGTCCGAGTCCTGGACCTATGCCCAGCCGACGTCAGTTTTCCAGAAGTACCGGACGCTCATTGTCGATCCGACCGTCGTCTACCAAGGACCCGATGCGCAGTTCGAAGGGATCGAGCCCGCCGATCGTGCGCGCTTCGCCCAGATCATCACCGACGAGCTGCGCTCCGAGATGGCGCAGAGCTTCCCCTCCCCGGCAAAACCGCAGGGCGACACGATGCGCCTGAAGGTCACGCTGCTGGGCGCGGAGAAGACGAAGGGCGGCATCGCCACCGCAACCCGGGTCACGCCCTTCGGGTTCGCGACCAGCGCAGTGAAGAGTGCACTGGGAAAGACGGGCAGCTTCACCGGGTCCGTGCTTTACGCCGTCGAGCTGACTGACGCCCGCACGGGGGAACTGCTGATCGCTGCCGTTCGCCGCCGGACTCCCGATCCGCTGGACGTTCCCGCGACCCTTTCGACAACGGACACGATCAAGGCGGTCTCGCGTGATTTCGCGAACTCTGCGCGGAAACGACTCGTGGAGCTCACCGGCGCGCCAAAGTAGTCCCAGCTAATGGACTAGGAGAGCTCCGGCTCCCGCTAGGGCCATTTCCCTAGTAATTTCCTTGTGTCACAAAACCGTAACCCACTGAGAATTCATATGACTCAGTGGCGCTACTAATGTATATCAATGATGCTCGGTCAGTACTTCGCCGGAATGAGTTCTCCGAGGAAATCCGGGGGTCGCGAGATGAGTCAGAGCTGGAACTCGATTCAGCCGACATATGCCGACGACAGTGCCGCGTCGCATGACATCGCTGCGCATGGGGATGACCGGCTACTCGACTGGCGTGCCGACGAAGGCGTGGAGCTCGACGAGCTTCTGAGCATCCACGAATATGAGCGTCAGCGGCTTGGGCAGGAACTGCACGATTCCGCGGGCCAGCTGCTCGTTTCGGCGCAGCTTAGCGTCGCGCATTTGCGCGTCGTCGACGCCAATTCGGGCCACAGCGAACTGATCGACGACATCTCGGAAACGCTGGGCGAGATCAGCAAGCAAATCCGGGCGCTGGCGTTCCTCCACTATCCGGCGGAACTCGCCGATCGCGGCCTTGGATCGGCGGTCGAATGCCTGGTTCGCGGTTTCGCCAAGCGCACCGGCATCACCACCAGCTTCGAAGCAGTGGGCGATTTCGCGAGGATCGGCGAGCGCTCGGCTACGGCATTGCTAAGGATCGCTCAGGAAGCGCTCGTCAACATTCACCGGCACGCTCATGCGGAAAGCGCGAGCGTCAGCCTGAAAATGTGCTCCAGGTCCGCCGAGCTCACCGTCCGCGACGACGGCGTCGGCATTCCCGAGGAAGGGCTGACCCACCCGCAGGGCATTGGCCTGAAGGGCATGCAGCATCGCGTCGGCAAGCTACGGGGCCGCTTGCGCGTCAGCAACATGCGGCCGGGCACGGAGATTTTCGCGAGCGTTCCTGTCGCCGCCTGAGCGGCAAGTCGCCTCAGGCCTGGATGAGCTGATTCCTCACCGCGTAGCGGACGAGGTCCGCCGTCGTCCGCAGCTTGAGCTTCCGCATTGCACTGGCGCGATGAGTCTCGACGGTCTTCACGCTGATGCTCAGCCGCTGGGCGATTTCCTTGTTGATGCGGCCCTCGGCAACCTGCTGGACGACCTCGCGCTCCCGATGCGTCAGACTGCTCGCCAGCGGATGAGGCTTGCTCTCCAGGAATTGCTCCAGGAGCGCGTCGGAGATCGCTCCGGAGAAATAGGAGCGATGGATCGACAAGGCATCGAGCGCCGCAATCAGGTGGCGTTCCGCATCGGACTTCAGCACGAAACCGCGAACGCCGGCGCGGAGCACATCCATGATGATTTCTTCACGGTCGTGCATGGTGTAGAGCAGGATCTCGATGCGGGGCAGCTCGCGCTTCAGGGCGTGCGAGAGATCGAGGCCATTTAGTTCCGGCACCGAATAGTCGAGGATCGCGATGTCCGGGCGGGTCTCCCTCGCCAGTTCCAGGCCGGCGCGTCCATCCGATGCTTCGCCGACGACCTCGTAATAAGGCTTCGTCTCAAGAAGCTGCCGCACGCCGCGACGTATGGCGTCATGATCGTCGACAATGATGATCCGTCGGACCGGACTGGTCATGACTGTGCCAACTCGCGCATCTCCGTCCCTACGCCTGTACACGCGGAAGCCCCACTTCCTGCAGCGTTTCGCTTATCTGCACCAACAACATTTGTGCCGAAATCGCCGTCGCTTGCACCCCATTTGGTACGCCCCGAATCGCCTTTTCCAATCGGGGTAAACCCATACGATCAACGGTCGTATTGCTGCCGGAGTTGTGCGTGAGCCAGTCGCTGTCCCCTGTCCGCAATGTCGCGTTAAGGCGTTGTGCTTCGGCCATGAAGCGCCAAGGCTGAACGGTATCAGGAACCTCACCTACCGGGTCCAAGGGTTAGCCCGATGAAAGCGCCCTTAGGACGCTGGTACGCCACCATTGGAATTTCAGCGTCCAGCCGATGGAGAGCGGGCATGAAGCGTCTATTGTACACCACCTTAGCTACCGGGCTGACGATTGCCCTTTCAGGCACTCCCGTCGCCGCGCAGGACCCTGCACCGCCTCCGGAATCCGGCATGTCAATGCCGCAAGCGGCCGGAAACGACCCGATCGCGAACGAGGGCGTGATCGACGACGTCGCGGTCGATGCCCTGAAGGAAATGAGCAATTTCCTGATGAGCGCGAAGACCCTCGGCATCGTGTCAGAAGGCAGCCTGGACGTCGTTACCAACGACGGGCAGCGCATCCAGCTTGACGGTGTCACGACCTACAAGGTTCGCAAACCCGGCTTCGTCATCGACTATGCGAGTGACATCAAGAGCCGTCGCTTCATATACGACGGCAAGACCTTCACGGTCTATTCGCCGAAACTCGGCTTCTACGCCTCGGTTCCGGCGCCCGGCACCAACAAGGAGGTGCTCGACACGATCTATCAGAAGTTCGGCATCTCGCTGCCGCTTGAGGACCTGTTCCGCTGGGGCGACAGCGGTGCCAACGCCGATCGCGTCAAGGCGCTCAAGTCCGCCTATCAGGTCGGAACGGCGACGATCGATGGCGTGGAGACCGACCACTACGCATTCCGCGAGGAAGACGTCGATTGGGAAGTCTGGATTCAAAGCAGCGGCGATCCTCTGCCGAAGAAGCTGGTAATCGTTGACCGGAGCGACCCCGCTCGCCCGACCTTCACGTCGCGCCTCAAGTGGCAGATCAACCCCGCCTACAGCGATGCTGACTTCGCGTTCACGCCCGATGCGAACGCGAAGAAGATCCAGCTCGCCACCTACAAGGGAGAGTAACATGCGCGGCACCTTGTCTCGCGTTGCGATGCTGAGCGCATTCGTAAGCCTCGCAGCATTCATGGCCCAGGAAGTTGACGCTCGCGGTGGTCGCGGTGGCGGTGGCGGTCGCGGCGGTGGCGGCGGCTTCAGCCGCGGTGGGGGCGGCGGTGGGTTCAGCCGTGGCGGTTCCACCAGCATGAGCCGCGGCGGCAGCATGAGCCGTGGCGGCGGCGGCGCAAGCCGCGGCAGCTACAACCGCGGCGGCTCCAGCATGGGCGGCTCCGGCTTCAGCCGGGGCGGAAGCTACAGCCGACCGGGCGGCGGCAGCTATGCTCGACCCTCAACCGGTCCGGGCGTCCGCAACGCACCAAGCGCTGGCAATCGCATGGCCAACGCGGGTGGCCGCGGTGGCGTTGGAGGCGTCGGCGGCGCCGGTAGGCCAGGTGGAGTTGGGGGCGTCGGCGGCGTCGGTGGTGCTGGCGGCGTCGGCCGGCCCGGCGGAGCCGGTGGCGTCGGAGGAGTAGGAGGCGTCGGAGGAGTTGGTGGTGCAGGCGGCGTGGGCAAGCCAGGCCGGCCAGGCAACCGCCCCGGCCAGGGCGGTGGCGGCATCAACAACGGCAATCGCAATAACATTAACAACAGCGGCAACACGTTCAACCGCAACACCAACATCGACGTCGACAACGACTGGGGTGGGGGCTGGAACGGTTGGGGCGACTATCCGCTGGCAGCGGGCATTGCGATCGGCGCGACAGCGGCATGGGCGACGGCGGTGGCCTACGGGTCGGCCTACTACGCGCTTCCGCCGGCCTGCTCACCGTACCCCTATCATTCCTACACCTATTACTCGTGCGGCGGCGCCTATTATCAGCCGCAGTACGAAGGCGACACGGTCGTCTATGTGTCCGTTCCCGACCCGGCCACGGTCAGCGTGCAGCAGCAACCGCCTGCACCGGCACCGTAGGACGAATGATGATCACGGCCGCTTCGGTCCCTCGCCGGACCGAGGCGGCCGCTGCACTAGGAGAGGGGGCGTATAGAATGGCGACGGCAACCGCGACGACGACCCACGACGCCTTGATGCCCGACGCGGCAATGGTTCACTCGAACCGGCAGCGGCTCTTCCTGCTCTACTTCGTCGGTGCCCTGGTCGACCTCGTCGTGCTCGGCCTGTTCAACGAATATTCGGACAAGGTCTACGTCGACACGTTCACGACGATGCTGCTCGCATCGATCGTGCTTCAGTTACTGCTCAAGGCCACCATCGCGGTCGAGCATTGGGTGGCCGGCCACTTCAAGGACAAGGTCGGTGCTGGCTGGAAGACGCTGAGGTTCTTCTGCGCCTGGCTCGTCCTGTTCGGGTCGAAGTTCGTGATCCTCGAAGCTCTATCCCTCGCCTTCAACGAAGACGTGAAATTCGAGGGTGTCTTCCACGGCATCGTCTGGCTGATTATCGTCGTCGTCACGATGGTCATTGCTGAAGAGCTTGTGGTACGTATCTACCGCAAGCTTGCCTGACCAAGGCCGCAAGAACGGGTGCGATGCGATGGACGACAAGGGACTATTCGGCGACCGCGAAAAGGCGATGGAGGCGAACTATTTTCGCCAGCAGGACGAGCGGCTGCTCGAACGCCTGCGCCAGAACGCCAAGCTTGAGGAAATCGCCGGGGCTCTCGCGGAGAAGCTTCAGATCGACAATCCGGAGCTTCTCGAGCGCGTAAAGGCGCTAGGAATTACGGTCGATACGGCGCCGGCTTTCTTCCTCGCTCCGCTGGTGCAGGTAGCCTGGTCCGACGGCTCGGTTTCCCGAAAGGAGCATGAGACGGTCCTGCGGCTTGCGCAGCAGCGGGAAATCGAGACCGGCGCTCCGGCCTTCGCGCAGCTGGAGGAGTGGCTCCGCCAGCGTCCCTCGGACAAGCTGTTCGACACGGCCGTCGAAGTCCTGAAGTACGGCTTCGCAGTCCTTCCGCCCAAAGAACGGGAAGAGCGCATCAAGCGCATCGTCGATGCCTGCCATGACGTCGCGTCAGCCTCCGGAAACGGCCTCGCCACGCTCCTTGCGCTAGGCAACACGGTGGAAAGTAGCGAAGAAGCCACTCTCGACGCGATCACCGCGCGCCTGCGGATGCACAACTAACGGAAGTGGCGGAGCGGGAGTCCGCCGCACTCATGGCTTCAACGTATTAAAATAACGGCGAAAAACGTTGGTTCTGGGTGTTTCTCCCAACATTTAGCCCCACGGCGATGACTCGCGTCTCACGTTTCGGACAGTTTCGTGGCGCTTTGGCTTAGTGTCAGCTTTCGACCCATTCCTGCCACTAGCGGACCGTCGCTATCGATCCGATGCGAGCATCATTTGATCTCGACGGGGTAGCCGACGAAGAACTTCGGCTTGTTCATCATCACATGAGTGTTGATCCGGTCCACGCCGATCTCGGTCATCCGTTCAGCCAGCCGAGTCCATTCGGCCATATCGGCGACCACAACCTTCAAGAGATAATCATAGTCACCGGTCATGTGAGACGCTTCCACGACCGCGGGCAAATCCTGGACCAAGCGTTCGAACCGGCCGAGCTCGTCAGGACTGTGCCCCTTGAGCGTGACTTCCGCGTACAGCACCAGTCCGACATCCAGAGCAAATGGGTCTACTCGCGCGTGGTAGCCGCGGATCACTCCGCTACGTTCCAGTCTTCGCACCCGCGCTAGGCAAGCGCTCGGCGACAGCGAGACCTGCTCCGACAGCGCATGGTTTGTCAGCCGTCCGTCCGCCTGAAGTGCCGCCAGGATCCGGCGGTCGATCCGGTCGAGTACGTAGTCTGCGGCCATTGCACGCGAACACCGCAGAGTCTGCGGTGCAGGTCAAGCCCTTCGAGAGCACCTGCGGCGGCACTTCGGCTAAAAATCTCTTATCATGATGCAAGGAGAGAGACGTGAAGACGCAGACCTACGACGAGCCTCTGACGACCAGAGACAAGGTCGAGGGGCTGATGTTCGGAATAATTTTCGCGATCGGATTCCCGGCACTCGTCTTCGTGACGACGCAGTGATGGATAACGACCGGACGCGCCATCGCGAGGAGCTGCTCGATCAGGCGCTGGCGGATAGCTTTCCTGCCAGTGACCCCCCTTCAATCACGCAAGGCAGCACGAGCAACCTTGTGCCCTGCCGCGGGTTGTCCATATTGAACTTATGACTGGGCACTCTCAGTTCACTCGGCCGCAGCTCCATCCAGAGAGCAGCACGGCACGACTCTAGCGCCCTAAGCGGCGCCTGCGGGAAGCAGGGCTCTTAGGGCCCATGCCATGAGCCGCGCATCGCACCGATGCGAGCGCACATCCTCATTCCAATGACGAGCAAACGAGGCCTGCGGGCTGGTTGCTGCTCGTCGGGAGTAGAGTCCCGTGACTAAGCAACGTTTTGCAGTTGAATTCGATCGCCGCACTGTCGGCATCGCCGTTCGCGTTGGCGGCGGCTTCATCTTCTATGCGTCCGACGACGCCTTTCGCCAGATGGATGGCCGCATCTTCCGCCGGGCGCGCGCCATCGAGCGCGAGCTCGAGCGGTGCGCCCAGAAGACGATGCGGGCCAGGGTCCGCGCCGCGCGCGGATTATTGCCCGCCTGAAATCGGGCCACGCGAGATCAACCAATTTTCGGAGCAAACAATGACCTATCTCACCCAATCGGCGGGCAATCCACACCCATATCGAACCGATCGACAGCAAGTCGCCGACGTGCTGATGCGATATCCATCGGTCAGCTCAAGGGAAGTCGAGCAAGTAATCCGGTTCCTTCAGACGGGCCGCCACCTCGATATTGGCCTGCTGACGAGCGACGAACGCATTCGACGGAACCTCGATCACTTCATGGAAGACCATAAGGAGCGCTTCCGAGTGAAGTGGCACGAGGTCGCAACAGTCACGATCATGTTGATCCTGATGCTCGCCAGCCTTTGGTTGCTGGGCGCCGCACTCAGCTAGGCCGCAACAAACTGCCAAATGATCACAAGGATAAGAAAATGACCAATGCTTCAGCGAAGGAGCATCGACCGCCAATCCACCTGCTCGCAGCGGAATCCGACATGGTTGCAGACATGGCGCTGGTTGCCGAACATCGTCAGCCCGTCGTTACGGCTATGTTGCTCGAAGAGATCGAACGCGCGGAGTTGCACGATCCCGACACGATGCCGCCCGGGCACGTTCGCCTGAACTCACACGTGACCTTCATCGATGAAAAGACGGAGGAGTTGCGCGAAGTCCAGATCGTGCTTCCCGCCGACGCGAATATCGAAAAGGGACGGATATCGATCCTGACGCCAATGGGCGCAGCGCTGTACGGGCTGGGCGAAGGGCACACGATTCGTTGGCCCGACTTGTTCGGCAATTACCGCCCGATCCGCATAGTCCGGGTCAAAGAGGCTGGGACGACTGCCGACGCCTGATGCCACCGCCGTCAGATGTTCGACTGGTCCGCCGGAACACCCGCGGGCAAGGTCGCAGCGTCTTCGGCATAGGCCCGGGCCGGTTCAGTCCGGGCCTCCAGGCCGTAGCAAGTCTTGGAGACCGAACCCAACGAATAGCCGATTGGCACGCGGGAAGAGGAGAGTTGCATTGGCCCGTTACATTCTGCGCGCTACCGGCGTAGCAGGTCCCGTAGCGTTCCAGGAGCGTCTTACGATTGAAGCTGCTTTAGGAAAGCGCGGGAGCTGCGTGACGCCCACTTCAGCCATATCGCGATATTCAATGTCCTGACTGGCGTTGAGATTACCGACCTGGAGTCGCTCCTGGTGACGCAAAACGCATCCGACGGTCCGCAGAATTAATTCTGTCGGAAACAAGGCTCGCTATTGGCCCACTAACTGGCGCTAGGACCGGAAGCCCGTTCCGCTTTCAGCCTGGCAAGGTCAGCCTCGCCTTCTTCTGCCATCCGCGCCAACTCGAAAGCGACGGCACGATCCGTCGTTGAGCGCGATAGCCGTCGACAGAGTTCGATCCGGTCCTGCATGTGTTTCAGTGGGTCTTCGTCGCCAAACTCGTACATTCCAGGGTCGATAATCCGATACAAGCGACGTGGGAAATGATCCTCGTGGCTAAATTAACTACGGCTTTAGACCGAATATCGCATTCAACGGTCTCCCTCCTTTAGACGCCTGCTTTTGCCGCCTGCGACAGAGGCCACTCGCTCTGAGTCCCACGGACCCACGAGCTTCCATACTCGTTCAGATTGCCTGATACATGTTAGAGGTACCGAGGGCGTGTATTTCGCGGGCGCGCATCTGTCCCGACCGCCCTGAGAACGAGAGGAACCTGGTGAGTTCAGCAATCAGCGAGGCACTCGCAAGGGCAGCAGATCAGATATCCTTCCAACAGCTCGCCGACGCCATGCCTCAAATGGTTTGGTCGACGCAGCCGGACGGCGCACACGATTATTACAATGCGCAATGGTATGCCTTTACCGGTGCTCCGGAGGGATCGACCGATGGCGAGGGCTGGAACGGCATGTTCCATCCGGACGATCAAGAGCGTGCTTGGGCCCGTTGGCGCCATAGCCTGAGGACCGGTGAGCCCTACGAGATTGAATATCGCCTTCGGCACCACAGTGGTGAATACCGGTGGACACTCGGAAGAGCGCTTCCAGTGCGGGACAACGATGGGCACATTGTCCGTTGGGTCGGCACTTGCACCGACATCCATGAGCAGAAGCAAATCGGTCAGCAAAACGAGATTTTGAGCCGCGAACTGAGCCACAGGATCAAGAACATCTTTGCAGTCGTAAACGGTCTGATCGGTCTCTCGGCCCGACAGTTTCCGGACATGAAATCCTTTGCTCGGCAAATGCAGGCGCGCGTCGCTGCACTGGGGCGAGCGCATGACTACGTTCGCCCTCACAGCGAGGACAGCGCACGGCACGAGGGCCCGTCGACCCTGCACGCATTGTTGACAGAGTTGCTTCTGCCCTACCCCGCGTTGGACGAAGGACGATTGACGATCAGTGGCGATGATATTTCGGTCGACGATCGATCCGCGACTCCCATCGGCCTCGTCTTCCATGAACTCGCGACGAACTCCGCCAAGTATGGCGCGCTGTCCACGCCCGTAGGAACAGTTCGCCTCGTGTCGTCAATTCAAGACGGGAGAATTCGGCTCAGTTGGGAGGAGTTAGGTGGCCCGCCAATCCTGCAGGAGCCCGATCTCCAAGGCTTTGGAACGCGTTTGACGGACATCAGCGTCTTTCAGCAGCTGGGCGGGGAGCTTGTAAGAGACTGGCGCACCGAGGGCTTGGTCGTCGCGATCGATTTACCGGCCGCGGCGCTTAGCCGTTCCTGATCAGTGGAAGCAGCGTAGAGAAGGCGGCGCTTCCTCGGCCTTGCTGAGAGCAAACGCGACCGCCGACGTCAGGCTGGATTCGTTTGTGGGCTTAGTGAGGACACCAATCGTGCCAGCGATCCCGTCGCCAAGCAGCCGAGGGTTGGCCGTCACAAACAACACTTTGGCGCGATGCTCGTTGGCTAAGCGCCGGCCGATCTCCGGCCCTGTCAGACCGTCGCGCAAGTTGAGGTCGACCAGAGCGAGGTCGACGTTCCGGCCGGCGAAAGCCAAGGCACCCTCTAGGTCAGCCGCGATTCCAACGACTTCATAGCCGCGCTCTTCGAGAATGCTTTCCATTTCGAGTGCGACAAGAACTTCGTCTTCGACGATGAGGATTGAATCAGCCATACGCGAGCAACTATCCTCAACATGCCGGGTTCCGGCGCTTTTCATGCGATCGCTGCTGCTGCGTACATTACCAGGCGAAGTGAACGGCGCGGTGCTCCAGTACCCGCGCCGTTGGCGGAGGCTAGTGGGAGCTTTCGACCCATTCCTGCCATTAGAGCTGCGCGGCTAGGGACAGGCGCGAAACGGCCGGAACGCCCTGTTGAACAGTCCGGGGGGCCCCCGCAGGCCGCCCTGGGGGCAGTACGCGCCTGCAGGATGCCCCCCGCCATGCGTGGCAAAACTCAACGGCGGCCCCGATTTTCTAACCGTGGCGAAGCTCGGCAGCTTTCCTCCATTGGAACCTTCGAGGCCGGGGACCGCCTAGCGCTCCATCCGGTACAGCAAATTGAGCGTAACGCCTGTTTCCAGCTGACCCGGAGCCACGATGCCCCCATCGCGTTCGGGCGCGGGCGGCGGCGGAGGTGGCGGTGGTGCGGATGCATTCATGACTCGTGATCCAGTGACGATTACTTCCGAGCCGCGATAGGAGACACCCTCCTCAACCGAGAGCAGCCGGACGGACGTGAAGCCGTTGTTCCGCGCATACTCGGTCGCTTCCGCCTGGCCCCGCGCCATGGCGCGAATGCGCGCTTCCTTCCTCAATGGAGCAGGATCGGCGATCGAGAAGTTTGGGCCGTAAACAGAATCCGCACCAGCCGTCGTGAGGCTATCGAGCAAAGAGGTTAGCGTATCGATGTTGCGCGTCTTGATCTGCACCGAGTTGCTGGCGATGTAGCCGATCAGCGTCTGGCGTCCCTGACCACCGGGGACATTTTCCCAGCGATAATCCGGCTGCAGCTGAATCCCTTGGGTCTGGACGTCACGCTCGCGGATCCCAGCCGCGCGAATGGTCGCTAGCAGTTTTTCCGTCTTGGTCTTGTTCGCTGCAACCGCTTGCGTCGCAGTCGGAGCCTTAGCCTGCGTTCCGACCGTCATGCTCGCCTCGTCGGGAGGGGTTCTCAACGATTCCGCGATATTGACGCGCACCAGAGGAGTGCTCGCCATTTCAGAAATGCTTGCCGTAGGCGCCTGTTGCGCCAACGCGATCCCTGGGTGCATCAGCACGGCGAACGACGACACGGTGATTGTTACTAACTTGCGAACTGGCACGGTACTCTCCCCCAGACTGCGGTAGAAACGGTCCGCCCCGATCCTGAGACGCGGGTGTGCTGGAGATCCTTTGAGCAGTTCGAAATTAATGGCAGCTTTCCACCCAAAGCTGCCACTAGGGAAGACGAGCTCGTGAAGGTAGCTTTCCCCATCCACCTCTG
This sequence comes from Sphingomonas telluris, assembly GCF_022568775.1. Classification (NCBI taxonomy): domain Bacteria; kingdom Pseudomonadati; phylum Pseudomonadota; class Alphaproteobacteria; order Sphingomonadales; family Sphingomonadaceae; genus Sphingomonas; species Sphingomonas telluris. Next base: position 2,145,307 of record NZ_JAKZHW010000001.1, read on the forward strand.
AACCTAGCCCAGAGGCGGTCCATGACGCCAATCGGCCCAGTGGCTGGCCTGATATTCGCCCGCGAACGCGATTCTACCCGCAAGGAGCCGTTCTGCTTGGCTGGACCAAAGACGGTGTATGTTGCATGTTAATCGCCTCGAACGGGGGCGTGATCATGCTGGTTTCGTTGGGGAATATTTGGCCGTGAACGTCGCCGAGCGGCTTGCGCGCGGCGCATCCGGTTCGGCCATCGTCGCGCGATGTCTTGGCGCGTTCCGTCTCGAAGATCCGTCCGGCAACTCCGTCCCGATCCGCACTCGCAAGGCGCGCGCCTTGCTTGCCGCCCTTGCGATGCAGGGGCGCGCGATGTCGCGCGACGCGCTCGCCGATCTGCTGTGGAGCGACCGCGGTGAAGCGCAGGCGCGGTCAAGCCTCCGGCAAACCATTTTCGAGCTGCAGCATCTCCGACCACAGGACGGCTCATTCCTGATCGCCGGGCGGGAAGAGGCCGCGGTCCGCCGCGAAGTGCTCGTCACGGACCTCGAACTGATCCGGACCGCCGCAGCAACCGGTGATTGGCCGCGCCTGATGACCCTGCTGGAATCGAGTGACCCCGGACTGCTGACCGACCTCGACGGGCTCGATCCCGAAATGGACGACTGGCTGCGGTTGCAGCGGGCGCATGAGCCTGCGAGGAGCTTCGGATTTGCTGTCGAAGCCGCGGAGCGTTGCGCAGCGCAGGCAGGCCCGCGTGCGGCGCTGGACCTGGTTTGCGAGATCCTAAGGCTCGATCCGGTGAGCGAGGAGGCGCGGCGGCTCGCAATGCGTCTGTCGCACGAGGTGGGTGACAAGGTCGCGCTCCATCGCCACTTCACTGCCCTGCGCGACCGCCTTCGCGATGACTTTGACGCCGAGCCGTCAGAGGAAACGCTCGGCCTGTTCAAGACGCTGTCGAACGGCAACGGCAAGCCCAAGCGGGTTGCCGCGGTGACGGACGTTGAACTGGTTTCGCCCGCAAAGCCCAGTCGGTGGGCGCCGGCCATCGCGCGCCTGATTCTGCTCGTGGCCCTCATCGCGTTTGCCCTGACATTGTTCCTGCGCAGTCCCCAGGGCCCAGCGGACCGCGTGGTGGTCGCGGTGCTGCCGTTCGACCAGCAGCCTTCTGATCGCAGCTTCCTGGCCGAAGGTCTGTGGGAACAGACACGTGGCGCCCTGACGCGCAACAGGTCGATCCAAGTGCTCGGTCGGACGACGACCGAAGCGATGGCGCGCCAGCACCTTGCGCCCGACGAATATCGCAAGCGTTTCGGTATCACTCACATCCTGGAGGGCAGCGTCCGGCGCAGCGGCGACGAGCTGCTGGTCTCCGTGACCCTCTCCCGCACCAAGGATGGTGTCGCCGTCTGGCAAGATGCGTTCCGCGGCCGCATGGGCCAACCATTCGCGCTGCAGGACGCCATTGCGAACGGAATAGAAGGCAAGCTTCGCGCTCGGCTTTCGCCTGGGGGAGGGCGGCGGGCCGACCAAATAGCCACGACGCCTCAGGTCTACGCGCTGTACAGCGAGGCGCGGCGCCTGATCGGCACTAGAGAGCGCGCCAACTTCAAGAGGGCGGAAGCGCTTCTGCGCGACGCCGTCCGACAGGACCCGAACTATGCGCCGGCCTGGTCTCTGCTGGGTGCGGCCATCCAGTTCAACGGACGGATCGCGATCGCGGATTCGAAAGCTGGTGCGGAGGCAGAGGCTGCCGTCCGAAAGGCGCTGGCGATGGCGCCGAACTTCGCTCCGGCGCACGCCACTCTCGCACTGCTCCAGGGCGAAGGGTCTCCGGAGGCAGAACCGCAGCTTCGACGCGCCGTGGCGCTCGATCCCAGCTACTCCGAGGCTTGGAGCTGGCTAGGTAATTCGCTCTACGCGCAGGGCCGGCACCGCGAGGCAATGCAGGCGTATGGGCGCGCTCTCGAGCTCGATCCCCTGTTGATACCGGCCGTGGTGAATTACGCGATGACCGCGGCTGAGCTGGGTGACCACGCAACAACCGAGCGGCTGGCGCGGAAAGTCGCGGCGGCCGGAGCCAGCCCGGAGCTGATCGTTAGCCTGAGAGCGTCCGACGCGTACATTCGCCGGGACTATTCCGCCGCGCTGAAGCTGCTTGCCGAACGGGGCAGGGACGCGAGCGGCCATCCGAAGCGCCTTCTGTGGGGCGACTGGTTCGAGAGCCTGACCGGAATCGGCTATTACGACGCGCTCCACCTGATCACCGGGTGCCCGGACTGGTATGCACCATTGGTCAGGGGTCAGCGTCTTCCGCCGACCGTCTTCGAAGGGAAGCCGGTCGCGCCCGAAGAGTTCTGGACGTCGGAGTTCTTTTCTGCGCCGGCTGCCCGGGCGATGATCCTTCACGGCCGCAGCTCCGACCTGGTCCGACTTTATCGCGCAGGTTTCCGGAACGCGGACGATTTCATAACCCGGTCGGAGCGCCGCGCGCTATTCCCCGTGCTGGCCTCGGATATCGCCGTAGCTCTACAAGCCGAGGGGCAGGAGGATGAAGCGCGCTACTTGCTCGACTCGGCCGCGACGCGCCTGGAGATGGTCCTCAAGAGGACGCCGCTCGCAGACGCCACCGGTCAGCTTGCTATGATTCGGGCCGTCCAGGGCGATCGGGCACAGTCGGTAACACTCCTGAACAAAGGGATCGACCGGGAGTGGCTGCCGAACGGCCGCGACGTGGCACTCGACCTGGCGCAGGAGCCCGCATTCGAGGGGCTTCAAGGCGATCCGGGGTTCGAGGCCGCCCGCAAGCGCATCCTGGATCATATCGCGGAGGAAAGGGCGGAGCTCGGACCGTTGAAAGTCTGAGCCCCGCCCGGCCCCCAAGAAAGCTAGTGGCCGTTCTTCGACCGGGTCGACGTGTATATGTCGGCGGAGCCTTCGCCGGGCCTCGTGGACCCGAACATCAGCCGCGTGCCGTCCCACGAAAGCGACGCGCGCGTATCGTTGCCCGAGCTGCTGATGCCGTTTTCCAAGTGCACGGCCGTGCCCCACGCGTCGTAGACCGACGTCCGGGTGGATGACCAAATGTCGGGGCCGCCGAGCGTGCCGGTGCGCGTAGAATCCCAAACGATCTCCAGCCCGTCATGGCGCACATTCGGACGCGCATCGCTGGCGGAGCTGTGGACGCCGCCTTGGGCCATCTGCGCCGGGCCGAGGTCCACGCTGTAGAAGATCTGTTGGCGCGGCGCTCCGACGCGGGTGCTGGAGAAATAGAGATATTCATGTCCGTCCGCCTCGAACCAAGACGGACTCCACTCCTCGTAAGGGCTGTTGATCGCGTCGGCGCCGCGGGGCAGCGCCTGGGGAGTCCCGAAGCCTTTGTTCGGCAGGTCCTTGACGACATAGATGTCCGTGTCAGTCGCGCTTAGCCGGCGGACGAAAAAGAAGCGGTTACCGCGGGCCGGTGAAGGGCAGAATTCGTCCGCGGCCGTGTTGATTTTCGGCCCGGCGTTAACAGGCGTTCCCCAGCCGGCGCCGCTGCGGGGCGCAATCCAGATGTCAAGCCCGCCATATCCCCCGGGTCGATTGGAAGCCATGTAGAGGCTGCCATCGTACGGATTGAGGATTGGGCAGCCGTCGTTCGATGGAGTGTTCACGGACGTGCTCGATCCGGGCAGCGATTCCGCGCTGACGGGCGCGCTCCAGTCGCCATATTCCGCCGCGACTGCGACTCCGCCCATTGCGACCGCTATCGATCCACACACCAGCCCGGCACGGATCGACGGCGGGCGCCACCAAACATCCTTACGCATGCTCATTTCTCCCTATCGGCTTCGCGCAGCGAGCGCGTGCAAAAAGGATGGGCGGACCTCCGTTCGCTCGGCGTAACCGCGGCGTTAGCCCGCCGTTAAATCTGCTTCAGAAGGCGAAGCCACCGCTCCCAATCCGGCCCCGCAGGCTCTACACGAGTCAAGCTGCCGCAGAGACTAACCAGTGAAGCGATTCCGTCGAAGGGAGTGACCATTCCTAGCGGAGGAGCGCTAAAGGCAGGCCGATCTACTCCTGCGATTACGACTAGATGGCATGTGCGCAGCTCGCGCCAGCCTCGTTATGTCCCGAATGCCGTCGAACGGTTCCATCAGAGCATGTTGCACCGCCTGTGGCAGCTTTCCACCCGTTCCTGCCACTAGCCCGTCAAGCATCATGGACGCTATCCACTGCTGACTTGAAATCGAAATATTGCTCGCAATAGTCATGTAGCCGACACATCGTCCGGGGGCACGATGACTGCGACCGACCTGTTCGTTTCGTACAAGGCCGAGGACCGCGCTCGCGTAAGGCCGCTCATCGAAGCGTTAGAGGCCCAAGGCCTGAGTGTCTGGTGGGACGTTCACATCGGCGGTGGCGCCAATTGGCGCGAGGACATTGAGGATCACCTCGACGCAGCAAAGTGCGTCATAGTGGTTTGGACCAAGCGCTCGGTCTCGCGTGAGGGCAATTTCGTGCGCGACGAAGCTGCCCGTGCTCAACGCCGCGGAATCTATCTCCCAGTTCGGCTCGATGCTGTCGACCCGCCGTTGGGTTTCGGAGAAGCGCAGGCGCTCTCTCTGATCGGTTGGCGGCGAGATGTCGCCGACCCCCGCTTCGCGTCTTTAGTAACGGCAGCCAGGAATATCATGGCCGGCAAGGCCTTGGCTCCAGGCCGTCATGCTTCTCGGCCGCCAAACCTGTCACGGCGGCTCGTAGTCGGTGGAGGAATGGGCGCAATTGCGGCAGTCGCAGGCGGCTGGTGGCTGTTCAAGCCAACGGTCGCGAATGCCAGCCGCATCGCGGTTCTGCCATTCGCTGATCTCTCCGGTTCACACGACCAGGCTTACTTCGCTGAAGGGATTGCAGAAGAGCTTCGTTCGGCACTGTCGCGTATCGGCTTGCAGGTGATCGGTAGAGCCTCTTCCGACGCGGTTAGTGCGATGGACACAAAAGCCGCGGCTGCGAAGCTC